>JAGQPF010000281.1 GCA_020426845.1 Planctomycetales bacterium | reverse complement strand
TTCCTCGGGCTCGCGCCGGTTGCGTTTTCCCCTCCACGGGCCGGCGCCCGTGCTATATTATGTTGCCCCTCGCGGGGCTGGTGCGAGTGCCTCCCCGGGCTCGCGCCGGCTGCGCGATACTCCACGGGCTCGCGCCCGTGGCTACCTTCTGTCGCCCCTTGCGGGGCTGGTGCGCGTGCCACCCAAGGGCTCACGCTGCCGAAAACTTCCGGAAGTCACGCGTGAAAGTCAGCGCCAGGTTCGGGGAAACGGCGTGCGTCGCACTTCTCGCTCGATGATTCGCGGCCGACAGTGTCTGGTTTGCTGCGACGCCGACAGATACACTATTGAGAACAGGCAGCCCTTTTCTCTTCTCTTCTTTTGTGAGGGCGAGTCATGGATTGGAATGCGCGATTCATCACCTCGATGGTGGCTTTATTTGGGTGTTTGGCGATCTTTGTGGTCGGCATCTGGTGGTCGATGGGCGACCCGATCGAGCTGCCCGAGCCGCCCACCTCCGAGCCGGCGATCGCTACCGGCGTGACGGCTCGACAGGGTGGCACCTATCTGCGTGGCGCTGAAGCCCTGCGCGCCCGCGCTCGGATCGACGAGCTGGAAGAATCCGGCCGCAGCCAGGAGCGCTTGCTGGACTCGAAAAACGAAGAGCTCGATGAAGCCCGCCGGGAGTTGCTTCGCCTTCGCGCAGACCTCGCGGCCGCTAACGAATTCAACGACATCTTGGTGCGAGCGGCGGCTCAAACGCCTGCGGCGCCGGCCCCCCCAGCTCCTCTCGGCAGCGAACTGCTGGCAGTTGAGCCCACTGCCGAGCCGACCGGGCCTGCCAACCCAGCTGATCCAGCCACACCTTCGCCCGAATCCGAGTCCGCCGATGGTGATGCCGATACCGATACGGCGTTGCAAACGGCCCGCCAGCGATTAGCCGACTTGGAGGCCGAGCGAATGATCGAGCAAATCGCCGCGGCGGACACGATGCGACTGATCGGCGCGCCCGCCGTGGACGGGCTGATTCGCGCCTTGCAAAGTCCCCGTGCCGACGTGCGCCGTTGGGCTTGCAACCGCCTGGGCGATCTCGGACAGGTCGCCGGCGAGGCAATTCCCTACCTGGTATTGCTGCGCAGCGACCAGGACGAAAGCGTGCGCGACCGGGCCTCGGCGGCTATTGCGAGAATCCAGGAATAACGGAAGCCAAGATTTTTCTAATTTTCCTCTTGTTTAGTGGTTGGCTGGCACACCCCGGCGTTTTTGTTTCAAGGAGCCGGCGAAAAGGCACCTAATCCGGCAATCGGCACAGCGTTTTTCCAAACGACGAAGGCTGTTCCGATTGCCAGCTGGGTGTTTGACGACTGCCGGCTAGGCCCAACCAGCTCACCCCTACCAAACCAATCACCACTTTCTTTTCGGGAGCACAGTTCATGTCACTTCTGCGTGTTTTTGCCATTCCGGCACTGATTGTCACTTTGGCGGCGACTGCCCAGGCTCAGCCGGGTGGCGGCCGCGGCGGTTTTGGTCAAGGCGGTCCCGGCGGCGGCTTCGGCGGCTTCGGCGGCCGAGGCGGCGGCGACAGCTTGGTGGACCTCGCCCTGCGTGAGGACGTCGGCAAAGCGTTGGAGATCGTCGGCCCGCAGCGTGAGGACATCCAAAAGATCTCCGACGGCGTGCGCGACGCCACTCGCAACATGCGCGACCAGCTCCAGGGCCTGGAGCGCGAGGAGATGTTCACCAAGATCCGCGAGATCGTCGGTGAAGCCAATGCCAAGGCCGACAAAGAGCTGGCCGACGTGCTGCTGCCCCACCAGCTGACTCGCCTGAAGCAGCTGCAGTTCCAGCGCCGCGCTCGTGGCGGTGTGAGCCGCGCGGTGGGCAACGACACGATCCGCGACGAACTGAAGCTGTCCGAGGCGCAGATCGAGGAGATCCAAAAGGCGGCCGAAGCCGCTCAGGAAGAGCTCCAGAAGAAGATGGAAGAGCTGCGGAAAGAGGCCGAGAGCAAGATCCTGGCCGTCCTCAGCCCCGAGCAGCGCAAGAAGTGGGAATCGATGGCGGGCGACCCGTTTGAGTTCGACGATCGTCGTCCCCAGGGTGGCCCCGGCGCCGGCGGACCGGGTGCCGGTGGCTTCGGCGGTCGCGGCGGCTTCGGCGGCCGTGGTGGTCAGCCCGGCCAACCCGGTCAGCCCGGTGGCCGTCAGCGTGGCGGTCGTCCCCAGACCGAGTAGGTTCTGACGGATTGACGGAGTATCTGGACGGCCCGGCCAACACCGGGCCGTCTTTTTTGGCTGTTCAGATGACGCGGGACGCCACCTTCACGGGACTTTCCGCTTCCCTTTCTGGCTCGCCAACTACAATGGAAAGGTTGGTTCGTCGCGTTGGCCAGCTCACACAACGCGAAACCGATGCTCATCTGCTCCACCAGGTTGGCTCCCCTCACTTGAGCCCGTCATTGAAGGCCTTCGCCAGCTCCCCTCGCAGTCAAACCGATCGAACTGATGCAATTCGCCGAAATCTTGCTCCGCCGCGGGCTGCTGAAGCCCCACCAGCTCGAACAGGTGCAGGCCTCCCACGGGGACGACCGCAACCTGTTGGAAGCCGCCTCCGATCTGGGGTTCCTGAATCCTGCCGAGGCCTTGCAGGCCATTGGGGAGGAAGTCGGCGTCGATTACCTCGACCTCAATTCGGTCGAGGTCGATCTGTCCCTGCTCAAGCAGTTTCCCCTGCGGCTCATTCACCGCGTGGGCCTGTTTCCGATTTCGCGCGAGAATGGCCAGATCACCGTCGCGACCTCGGACCCGTTTGACCTGTATCCACTGGACGAAGTCGGCGCAGCTACGGGATTGTCCGTGCACCCCGTGCTGGCCGAGCGAAAAGAGATCGGCAAGCTGATCAAACGGCATCTCGGTGTCGGCAGCGAGACGGTCGACAGTCTGATCGCCGCCGCGGACGACGACGAGATCGAGCTGCTGGACGAGATTCAGCTCGACAACTCCGAGCTCTCGGAGATGGCCCAGGAGGCGGGCGTCGTCAAGCTGGTCAACGAAATCCTGCTGGAGGCGATTGAGTCGCGGGCCAGCGACGTGCACGTCGAGTCGCAGTCCGAGGGACTGGTGGTTCGCTACCGCGTCGACGGCATTTTGCACACGCAGCCGATGCCTCCCGAGATCCATCGCTTCGAGGCCGCGATCGTCAGCCGCCTGAAAATCATGGCGCGATTGAACATCGCCGAGAAGCGGCTGCCACAAGACGGCCGCATCAAGATCCGCGTCTCCGGACGCGAAATCGACATCCGCGTGTCGGTGATCCCGATGATCCATGGCGAAGGCCTCGTCATGCGTATCCTCGACAAAGGCAACCTCTCGTTCGATCTCCGCAAGCTCGGCATGGCGGGCGAGGTTTACGACGTCTTTCACGATCTGATCCGTCTGCCGCACGGCATCATTTTGGTCACCGGCCCCACGGGCTCGGGCAAGACGACGACGCTCTACAGCTCGTTGCTCGAAATCAACACACCCGACAACAAGATCATCACGACCGAGGACCCGGTCGAATACCAGTTGGCGGGCATCAACCAGATTCAGGTGCACTCGAAGATCGGCCTGACCTTCGCCGCCTCGCTGCGGAGCATCCTGCGACACGACCCCGACGTGGTGCTGGTCGGCGAAATCCGCGACCTCGAGACCGCCGAGAACGCAATTCAAGCGGCGCTCACCGGCCACTTGGTGTTCAGCACGCTGCACACCAACGACGCCGCCAGCGCCTACGCGCGTTTGATCGACATGGGCGTCGAGCCGTTTTTGGTGGCCAGCACGGTGGAGGCGGTGATGGCCCAGCGGCTCGTCCGACGGCTCTGCCCGAATTGCAAAGAGCCCTTCGAACCGACCGAAGCGTCGATGCCGCGCGACTTCCCTTGGGATAAACTAAACGGCCGGCCGATGTATCGCCAGGTCGGCTGCCGCGAATGCCGCGGGCTCGGCTATAGCGGCCGTCTGGGCATTTACGAGCTAATGGTCACGACCGAAAAGGTGCAGGCGCTGGCTCATGACCGCGCGAGCACCTGGGACATTCAGCGAGCCGCGTTGAAGGACGGCATGGATACCTTGCGCACCGATGGCTGGCGAAAGGCGATGGACGGCCACACCTCGGTCGACGAGGTGCTGCGCGTCACCAAGAGCGACCGCGTCTTTGAGGACCGTGTTTGATGCCCGATTTCGCCTACACTGCGCGTAACATGAGCGGCGAGCGCGTCACGGGCCGCATCGCCGCCGGCTCCGAGCGCGAGGCCGTGGCGCTGCTGACCGGGCAATCGCTATTTCCGATGGAAGTGGTCGCGGAAAAGCGGGCCGCCTCCAAGGGCAAGCGCGTTCGCGGCCAGATCATGGCGCTCACCTACAATCAACTATCGTCGCTGCTGCGCAGCGGCGTGCCGCTGCTCCGGTCGCTCAGTGTGCTGCGAGACCAATGCAGTCACCCGGTGCTCTCCCAGGTGCTCGAGGACATCTACTCGCGTGTCGAGGACGGCTCGAGCCTGGCCGAGGCGATGGCGCGACACCCCAGAGTCTTCAACGAGATGGCCGTCAGCATGGTGCGAGCCGGCGGCGAGGGCGGCTTCCTTGAGGAAGCGCTCGAGCGTGTGGCAACCTTCACCGAGGAGGCCGACGACCTCAAGGCGCGGACGACCGGCGCCTTGGCGTATCCGGCGTTTCTTGGGGTTGTCGGCACGATTGTCGTCTCGACGCTGATCATCGTGTTTGTGCCTCAATTCGCCAAACTGTTCGACAAGCTCCGCGAGCGCGGCGAGTTGCCGCGGATGACCGATTATTTGCTCGGATTCAGCGACATGCTCCGCGACTACGGCATCTGGCTGGCGCTGGCCGCCATGATCGCGGCCTATGTGCTCCGCCAGCGGCTGAACACCGACGAGGGGCGCCGCACGTGGGACTACGTGAAAGTCCGCGTCCCGATGATCGGCGGCATCTTCCTGGATCTAGCGGTCGCCCGCTTCTGCCGCGTGCTCGGCACGCTGCTGCGAAACGGCGTGCCGATTCTTCGCAGCCTCGAGATTAGCCGAGCCGCCGCGGGCAACCGCGTGCTGGCGGAGGCGATCGGCAAGGCGTCGGAAAACATCTCCTCGGGCGCCTCCCTGGCGGCGCCCTTGGCCTCGTCCGGATATTTCCCCAAACTGGTGGTTGAGATGATCACCGTGGCGGAGGAGGCCAACACCCTAGACACCGTGCTCGTCGAAATCGCCGACGGACTGGAAAAACGCACCTCCCGGCGGCTGGACCTGTTCGTCCGGCTGCTTGAGCCCGTGATGTTGCTGATTATGGCCGGCATCGTTTTGTGTGTGGTCATCGCGTTGCTGCTTCCGGTTATAAAAATGAGCAGTTCGCTGTAGGAGCCGGTTGCCGACGCCGCCGTGAGCTGATGACCCGATTGCTCGATATCGCCCCACCCCACCACTTCGGAAGATTTTTGGGATAGAGTCATTTCGTCCCGGACGCTCCCGACCGTTCGAACAGTTTTCGATTTTTGAAGGAAGGACGCTCATGTTGCGAATTCGTCGACGCCGTCGCCCCCGCCGGGCAGGCTTCACCCTGATGGAAATCCTGCTGGTGCTCGCCATTCTGGTGATCCTGGGCGGCTTGGTTGTCTACAACTTTGCGGGCATCCAGACCAATGCCTATCGCGACGCGGCGAAGAACCAAATCGCCGTCTTCAAAAACGCCCTGGAGATGTACCGTCTCCACACGGGCCGCTATCCGACCGGACAATCCGGACTGAACGCGCTGGTCTCCGCGCCGTCGGACCTGCCGAACCCCAAGAAGTGGCAAGGCCCTTATCTGCAAGAGGGCATTCCGCTGGACCCTTGGGACAACCAATACATGTACGAACTCCAAGGCAGCGGATACGTGATTCGCTCGCTGGGCCCGGACGGCGTGAACGGCAGCACGGACGACGTGACTTCGGACCTGAACAACAGTTGAGCGTCGGGTGACGTCGCCGAACTCCACCATCCTCCCCGGCCGCTTCAACCTCTTGGTTGAATCCTCGCCGGGGATTTTTTTAAGCGACTCGTCTGACGCCCGTGATCGCTAGTGAGCAGCTGATGCTTCAACGGCTTCCTCGCCTAGCGTTACCTCGCCTCCAGGGCATCGTTGCATGAACCGTCACCAAGGCTTTACGTTGATGGAACTGCTGTTGGTGCTGGCCATTTTGGTCGTTGCCGGCGCGGTCACCATCCCCGTTGCCATCGGTCCTTTGGAAGGTCAGCGGCTGCTCAAGGCCGGCGACCAGGTCCGCGCGGCGTTCAACCGCGCGCGAGTGGCGGCCATGCGAACCGGGCAGATCCACTTCTTCCGCTTCCAGCCCAACTCGAATCAATACGCGATTGAGGCGTTGGCCGATGGCGAGTCGATGGTGGAGGCGTCGGCGGAGGTGATGATGCAATTCAACGGGGCGGGCGGCGCCGGCGGGCTCAGCGGCGGACTCGTCGCACCCGGCGCCGGCGGCGGAGTCGGCAGCGTCGATCCGCTCACCGGCCAGCCCCAAGCGCTGACGTTGCCGGAAAACACGATGTTCGTCAGCGTGTCCAATCTCGCCGAACTGAAGTCCGCGCGCGTGCTCGAGCGGATGCAGACGATGGGTGACATCACCTTGTCAGAGCCGATCCTGTTTTACCCCGATGGCACGTCGAGCACGACGCAACTGGTGCTGGCCAATCCGCAGGAGCAGTTCGTCGTGATTCGCCTCCGCGGGCTCACGGGCCTGGCGCAGCTCAGCGGACTGCTGACCTCCGAGGAGGTGCCCCAATGAGTGGACGCTCCCGCCGCCGCGCGGCGAATCGCTCCGGCCGCCGCGGCCTGTCGCTGCTGGAGACGATGTTGGCCATCGCCATCCTGGGCGGCACTCTGGCCGCGTTGGGCGAGCTGGTCGCGATCGGCACCCGAGCCTCGGAAGGTTGCCAAGAGACCTCGCTCGCGCAGATGCTCTGCGAGAACCTGATCAACGAAGTGGTCGTCGGACTGCGTCCCCCGGCCGCCTCCAGCGGGACGTTCCCCGAGTATCCCGACTGGCAATACGACGTCGGCGTCACGATCGTCGACGAAACCGCCGGCGTGCTGGCGATCATCGCAACGGTGGGACACGAATCGCAGGCCGCCACGGCGTTCACCTATCAGCTGATTCGCTGGACCATCGATCCCGCGCTGAAGTATCCGCCCGAGGAAGAGCTGCTCGAGGAGGAGATGACCGATGTGGAATAACACCCGAGCGGGAGGTCGCCGATCGCGGCGCGGCTACACGCTGCTCGAGCTGTTGCTGGCGCTCGCGCTGTCGTCGCTGGTCATCTACTCGATCCTCTGGGCCATCCAACTGCATCTCCGCAGCCTCGACGTGCGGCGCACCTCGATCGAGGAGGCGCAGCTGGCGCGGGCGGTGATGCGAATGATCTCCGATGACCTGCGCAGCGCGATCCAGCATCGCGAGCAGGACTTCTCGGGGGTCGAGGACGTGCTGGCCAACGCGCTGTCGCAGTCGGCCGAAGAGCTCGCCCTTCGCGCCGGGTTGCTGGATGAAAGCGGGATGCTGGACGCCTCGAATCCCGGTGGCGACGCGGGGGCAGGCGGAGGAGCTGGGGGCGCCGGAGGAGCGACGGGCGGCGACACGAGTGGCACGGGCGGGGATGACACCGGCAGTGACACGGAATTGACCGAGGATGTCGAGCTGTCCTACACCACGGACATCGCCGACAGCGGGATGGTCCCTCCTGTCGTCGGGCTCTACGGCAACGCCACGCAGTTGCAGATCGACGTCAGCCGCGTGCAGCGCGCCGATGAGCTCTACACGCAGACCGCCTCCGCACAAGCCGTGGCGCCGACCTCCGACATCCAGTCCACGTCGTACTTTCTTCGCGGCGCCGCCTTCGGCGCAGCCTCAACGGTTGGCGGAACCGCGCCGATGACGGGCCTGCAGCAGCGCACTCCGGGAGGAATGACCGGCGCGCCGTTCGACCCATTTGGCGCCACGGCCGGTTTGGTGCGCCGCTCCGTCTCGCGATCCGCCGCGCTCTTCGAATCCACCAGCGGCGGCATGGGAGGAGGATTGGGAGGCGGTTTCAACGGCTCGGCGCACGAAGAGATCATCGCGCCCGAGTGCGTAGCGATTCAGTTCGAATACTTCGACGGCTTCGAGTGGGCCGCCGAATGGGACTCGTTGATCAAGGGCGGCCTGCCGTTCTGCGTCGCCGTGCAATTCACCCTTCGCAGCGACCAAGGCGACGAGGACGAGGACCAGTTCGCCGCCTCCGACTCTTCGAATCTCATGGTGTATCGCCAAATCATTCCGATCCCGACCGCCGAGCCGATCACACCCGAGGAAGAGGCCGAGAATCTAGAAGAGCTGGAGGCGACACCATGATTCCGGGGACAATCGCTATCCACGAGAGCTCACATCCAGCTCGCGCTCACCGCGGCCGGAGGACAGGGCCTCACAAGGGTCGCCTGCGATGGAGGCCCGATCGGATTGCACGCACTCGGCGTTCAAATCGTCGTTCCGATCGGCGCGGCGTGGTGCTGCTGCTCGTGCTGATCGTCTCGGTCGTGCTCGCGCTGTCGGCCTACACCTTCTGCGACTTGATGCTGACCCATTACGAAGGCGCTCAGTATGCCGGACGCGCGACGCAGGCCCGCCTGTTGGTGGACTCGGGCATCGACCGCACTCGCGCGATGCTTGCCCTGCCGCGCGATTCGCTGTTCAGCATGGGCGGCGTCTACAACAACCCCGCCGAATTTCAAGCCGTCAACGCCGCCCCCAACGCGGACCCGCAACTGAACGGCGCCTACACCATCATCGCGCCGATGGTGAATGAGGAAGGTTACTACGAAGGCATCCGGTTCGGCTTGGAGGACCTCTCCACCCGGCTGAATCTCAACTACTTGGTGATCGCCGACACGCTTCAAGAAGGCGCCGGCAGAGCGCTGCTGCTGTCGGTTCCCGGCATGACCGAGGACGTGGCTGACGCCATTCTCGACTTTATCGACAGCGATGAGATACCTCGTGACTTCGGCGCCGAAAACGACTACTACAGTGGCCTGGGCTACTCCGCCAAAAACGGCCCGCTCGACACGCTCGAAGAGCTGCTCGAGGTGCGCGGAGTCACGCCGTCCTTGCTGTATGGTCTGGACATCAATCGCAACGGCGTCATCGACCCATACGAGCAGAGCCTGTCGAGCGGAGGCTTTGACCCGGGGCTCGAACGGGGCTGGGCCCCCTACATCACTCTGGCCAGCAAAGAGGCGAATCGCTCGGCCAACGGATTGCAGCGAGTCTACGTCAATGAAGAGGACCTGCAGCTGCTGAGCGACAACCTCTCCGCCGCGGAGGTGCCCGAGGAGTGGATCACCTTCGTGCTGGCCATGCGGACCGGCAGCCCCTACACGGGCGAGGACGAGGGCGAGTACGTCAGCAGCGGCAAGTTCGACCTGACGGCGCAGGGCAACAACAATATCACGCAGATCCTCGACCTCGTCGGCTCCAAAGTGCAGGTCACCTTCGACGGCTCCGACGAGGCGGTGATCCTCAACTCCCCCGCTGCCCTGGAGCTCGGCGCGCTGAATCTGCAGCTGCCCGTGATCATGGACAAGCTGACGGTCAATCCCGGCACCGAATTGCCCGGGCGGATCAACATCAATCAGGCTTCGCGAGCCGTGCTGTTGGGCATTCCCGGCATGACCGAGGAGTTGGCCGACATGATCCTGCAAGCTCGCGTCGGCAACGAGGAGACCGACAACGCCAACTTCCAATTCGAAACCTGGCTGCTCACCGAGGGCGTGCTGCTCACCGATGGCCTGGACGAGAACGGCGAGATTCCCGGGATGCCCGACCTGGAGAAGATGAAGCTGCTGTCGCCATACATTTGTGCCGGCGGTGACGTTTATGCGGCCCAGGTCATTGGGTTCTTCCAGGAAGGGGCCGTCTCTTCCCGTGTCGAAGTGGTGTTTGACGGTACCAGTCCGACCATGACCGTATTATTGTGGAGAGACCTAAGTCATTTGGGCAGGGGTTTTTCCGTTGACGTGCTGGGGGTGGGCGGAGTCGGGCTGGGGGTTGGCAGCTCTGGCTTGAACACCGGCGCCGGGCTCGGCGGGATGAGCGGTCGGGGACTGCCCGCGGCCGGCATCCGTTAGGCCGATTAGAAGTTTCTCGTCGGCGAATCGACTCGAGAATTAACAGACAAGACAATAACCCGTCCACCACAACCGTAGTTCAACCGATGAACGAGGCGCTCGCCCGGCGCGACGCCCGCTGCAGGACGCTCCGTCGGCCCTTTGCGCCCTGAGACCCAACATGGCAAAGTTACTGATCATCGAATGGGACACCCGGGAACTCCGGCTGGTCACCGCCCAAAATCAGGTGGTTGACCGCGCCTGGGCCGTCCCGCTGAGCTCCGATAGCCCGGAAGCGGTGACAGCCGCACTCAAGTCCGAGGTGGAGGAGCATCGTTTGCAGAAGGTCTCGACCTTGGTGGCCGTAAGCCGCCGGGATGTCGAGATTCGCGAAATCAGCATCCCTCCTTCGCCGCCGGAGGAGCATCCGGATATGGTGCGGATGCTGGCGCCTCGCGAGTTCGCACAATTCGACGACAACTCGGTCGTCGACTTCTACGAGATTGGCCGCCAGAACGAAATGCATTGCATGCTCGCAGCGGCCATGGAGCACGGCAAGCTGCAGCGGTTGAAGCGGATTCTCGAAGCCGCTCAGCTCGTGCCACAGAGTTTCGCGCTGCGACCGCTCTGCGCCGCCGCGCTGATGCAGCACGAGCCGCCGGCGCCGCGGCTGATCATCGACATGGCCTGCGAAGAGGCGGACATCGCCGTGCATAACGGCGTGCAGACGCTTTCGGTCCGCAATATCCGGCTGCCTCACGAGAATTCCGGCGAGGCGCTCAAGCGCGACATCAAACGCACCCTGGCGGCCGCAACAGGTCCGCTGGGCAAGCCCGTGGCTGAGGTCGTGTTGTTTGGCGGAGCGAATGAACACACCGATGTCACTGCGGGCTGGGACTTCAACGCCCCAGTGCGAGTCGTCGACCCAGCGCAGTCCACCGAGGCCAACTTGGGACTCCAGCATCCCAGCCGATTTGCCTCACTGCTCGGATTGGCTCGGCTCTCCTACATGGGCAAGGCGCCCGAGTTCGACTTCCTCAATCCGAGACAGCGGCCTCCGGCCGAGCGCAAGCTGACTCCGGCGATGCTCGCCGGCATCTGTGGATTGCTGCTGCTGTTGACGGTCGGCGCCATCGTTTACATGCGACTGAACGCTCTGGAATCCAAGGCGAAAAGTCTCGCCACCGAGGTTGCCGAGGTCACCAAAGCGGTGGCGGCCGCGAGTGAGATTGTCTCGCATCACGACGACATGCAGACCTTCCTGGACGCTCGAGTCGATTGGCTCAAGGAGATGGGACGCGTCTCGGCAAACTCCATGGAGTACTCCGACGTCACGTTCACGAAGTGGATCTCTCGCGCCTCCGACAGTGAGAACGGCGGCGGCATGGTCAGCCTCGACGGAGGCGCCAAAACCCCCGAGACGATTCAGAAACTGGAACAGCAGCTGCGCGACTCGGGCCATTCGGTGGACGGACGCGGCCATGTGCTTGATCCCAAGGACAACCAACATCCTTACCACTTCCGTCAAATGTTGATCGCCGTCGCATCGCCTTCCACTCTGGAGGACTTGCGAGAGTCGGCAGGCACCAATGACGGCACAGACAGTCCCTCGGACAGCTCCCCCTCGCCCTCGGACGCCCCGAGTGATGCTCCAAGCGACAGGCCAGCAGAATCACCTGCCGAAACCGGTGATGGCGACGCCCCCTCAACCCCAACCACGCCCGCAAGCACTGCCGAGACCGCCGAGACCGCCACGGAGCCCGCTCCTGCCGGCGAGGCCAGGGAGTCGTCCTCATGAACGAACGTGAAAAAATACTCTTCCTCGTCGTGCTAGGCATGGCGGGCCTCAGCGTTGCTTATGTTGGCGCAGGCAGGGTGTCAAAGCGCTTTCAGACGCACAATGCGATCATCTCGCAACTGCAACGTGAGCTGCAGGAGAAGAACACCGAGGTGCTCAAAGGGCAGTTTGCGCAACGCCAAATGGAGCAGTGGGAATCCCAATCGCTGAGCAGCGATCGCGAAGAGGCGCAAAGCCTCTACAAAAGCTGGCTGTCCGATTGGGTGAAACGCAACGAGTTGGCGGAGCCGAAGATCAAGGTCGAGTCGCCGCGCGACTACAAGGACGAGCAAAAGCTGCTGTTCCGCACTCATTCGTTCTCAATCGCCGGCAAGACAGACCTCCGGCGGCTGACCAAGATGATGTACGAGTTCGAGACAGCCGACCAGCTGCACCGCATGCGCTCGCTGACCATTCAGCCGCTGGGCGAGAAACAGTTGGAAGTGCTGCTTGCCGTTGACGCCGTGGCGATGCCCGCGTCGATGAACCGAAAGTCGATCGGAACGAACCAAGAGCTGCTGGCCGAATATGGAACGCTCGAGGAGAACCAGGCTCCGATTTTCCAACGCAACATGTTCGGCCCGGCCAACAACGCCCCGCGATTGGATGTTCGTTCCAGCTACGAAGTCGCCTTGGGCAGCTCCCTACAACTATCGCTCAAAGGCACCGACCGCGACGAGATCGACAAGCTCTCGTTCCATGCCAAGCTCGACGAGCTGCCGGGCGCCACGCTGCGCGGCGACCGCGTCGATTGGCGGCCCCGCGAGTTGGGCGATTACTACGCCGAGTTCGAAGTCATCGACGACGGCTTTCCCGCCTTGTCCAACCGCCGCGAGGTCAAAATCACGGTCGTCGACCCGCCGCCTCCACCCGCGCCTCGACCGCCCACGCCTCCGCCCGCGAAGCCCCAATTCGACTTCGCTCGCTACACCCAGTTGAACGCGATCATCGTCAAGTCCGGCGTGCCCACCGCTTGGCTTTGGATTCGTCCGACCGACGAACGCCTGAAGGTTAAGGTCGGCGAGTCGTTCAAAATCGGCGAACTCGAAGGCGTGATGACCGCGATCGACTACAACACGGCCACCTTCGAAAGCCGAGGCCTGATTTATCAGGTCGCGATCCGTGAATTCGTCGGCAAGGCCAAAGTCGTCGGCAAAGTCGAGCAACCGGTCAGCACCGAGACGGACGCAAACGAAGGCTCCGGCGCCGAAGCCACCACAGATGCCGCAGCCGAGCAACCGTTGCTGCCGCCTCTGGAAGAACTTGCGGCGGACGATAGCGCCGGTGAAACAACTGCCGCCGGGGAAACGAACGCCGCCGGGCATCAGCCTCCGGTTGAGACTCCGGAGGTCTCGGGCGAAGCCCCTGCTGACAAGCCGACCGAAGAGAAGGCCGCCGGGTAGCAGCGTGGCAGCTGGCAGCCGCATCGATCGTCCGTAGCATGGGCGCCCTCGCCCGTGCGCGGCGAGCAGCCGCATCGATCGTTGGTAGTGCGCAGTTCTGCACGGGCGAGGACGCGCGAGGGCGCCCATGCTACGTGCGAATCGCGCCTCGACCGGTGGATTGGGGTTGCGCAGTTCTGCACGGGGGAGAGCACCCATGCTACGCGCGAATCGCGCCTCGGCCGGCGCATTGGTAGTGCGCAGTTCTGCACGGGCGAGGACGCCCATCGTGGCACAGGCTGCCAGCCTGTGCTCTTGGCGAAATCAAACCGTCTCGACTTCTTCCAGCCAGAGTCGCCGAGTTTCGCCGCGTTCGTTGGCCTGCCAGATCAGGCCGGACTCAACGTGGAGGCAACTGAGCCAGCCTCCGCCGTAGGCGCAGGTGTCGATGCAAACGGCCGATCCGTTGGTCACGGGGATGCCGGACGACTGGGAAGTGTGCCCGCAGATCATGATCTTGCCGGATTCGTGGCGAGGCGGGTCGTCAAACCGCTCCCAATAGAGCATGTGTCCCGGCTGGTCGTCCAAGGCGAGGTCCGGGTAAGCGTTGGCGTGGACGAAAAAGTGCGTGTCGGTCTCGTAGTAGGGCAGCAAGCGAGCGGTCAAAAAGTCCCAATGCGCATCGGGAACGTCCGCGAACGTGCCCGCGTCGCCAAATTCGTCGAACGGCGAATAGGATCTCAAGGTGGCGTCACCGCCGACACGGAACCAATCCTGCAGGGGCGCGTCCTCTTGGAAGGCGTCCACCATGATAATCTCGTGATTGCCGCGCAAGGGGCGGAGACGGCCGCTGCGATCCAGATGCAGGAGCCAATCGAGGACGTGACAGGACTTTGGCCCGCGATCGACGTAATCTCCGAGCGTCACAATGACGTCGTCTTCGCGAAAGCCGACAAATCGCTCCAATGCCTGCAGGGCGTCGAAACATCCGTGGATATCGCCAATCGCCAAATGCCTCGTCACGGCTACCTCCGGTTCCAATTCGCGCGAGCAGACGTCCAACGCCCTGTCCCGAAGGCCTGCAGCATCCAGAGTCTTCGGAACTCTTGGCGGCGTTCTTGAGCCGGCTGCCTCCGGCTCGCTTCCAATTGTCACGACACACCCCGATAAAGTCTAGTTCGCTTCCTTTCCGCAGGCGGTTCCGAGCCGCCCGCGGGCCTCGCAAAGGTCGCCCGGGACCTCGCCCGAACAACCGTTCGAATTCAAGAAACGCCCTCCCAATCGCGCCGATTGCACCAGTCGGGCCTCCATCGCAGGCGACCCTTGTGAGGCCCGGTGGACCAGTCGGGCCTCCATCGCAGGCGACCCTTGTGAGGCCCGGTGGACCAGTCGGGCCTCCATCGCAGGCGACCCTTGTG
>JAGQPF010000280.1 GCA_020426845.1 Planctomycetales bacterium | reverse complement strand
GATTCCCCGAGCTCGCGCTCGGGGCTAACTTCTGTCGCCCCTGTCGGGGCTTTACGCGCGCGGCGTGCGCGATTCCCCGAGCTCACGCTCGGGGCTAACGTTCGCCCCTGTCGGGGCTTTCCGCGCGCGGCGTGCGCGGTTCCCCCCTAATGCCCAACCTCCCCTCTTCCACACGACGCTTGAAGGCCATTGCGCGTCGAGCTTGACCTCCCGACCGGGGCTTTCTAACATCCGGCCGACTTTCCCGTCCCTTCTGCCGCAGGCATCGCGACGATGAGCACTGCCAAGTTCCGCACGTGGCGATGGGGCGCCATCGTCTTGGCATCGGTGGCTTGCCTGGCGTTGATCGCCTGGGGTGGGTTCTCCTATGCGCTGCGCTATCAACCGAGCTTCTACCGACAAGCGCTCGCCCAAACGAGCGACCAAGCGCAAGTGGCGGGAGCCGAGCTCGAGCGGGAGTTGCTCGGGCTGCACAACCAGGTCCGCCACGAGGGCCGCTGGAAGCTGGAGCTGAGCACGGCGGAGATCAACGGCTGGCTCGGCGTCGATCTACCCGAGAAGCTGCCACGGCTGTTGCCGCCGGAGGTGACTGACCCGCGCGTGTCACTTTGCGACGGACAACTGCTGATTGCCGCGCGATACCACGACCAACAAGACGAACGGAGCTCGCGGGTCATCTCGCTTCACCTGGACGTGTCCGCGACGAGCACGCCCAACGAGCTTGCCCTGCGAGTCGACTCGGCGCGGCTGGGCGCTGTGCCGCTCCCGCTCAGCAAGCTCATCGAACGAGTCTCCGAAGCGGCACGTCGCCAGAACATTCGTCTACGTTGGTCCGAGGAAGCAGGACGGCCCTTGGCATTGCTGACGCTTGCTCCTCGGCACCCCGAGTTTCCCGACCAGGCGATTCGTCTGGATTCGATCCACATCGAGCAAGATCGATTGGCAATCTCCGGAGACGTGGTCAAACGATAATCCTCACTTCGTGACCATCGTTGTGGTCTTCGTGTTCTTCGCGCTCTTCGTGGTTCCTCCTTCGTGGTTCCTCCTTCGCAGTTTCTCCTTCGTGGTTACGACGCGCGAACCAAATCGCGCCGCACGCGTAATGGGGATGCCAGCGCGTGGCTGAGTTCAGGGGGGCCTGACCCGATCGCGAACCAGAGCAAAGGAGCTCGGTGTGCGTGCCCCAGGCTGCTCTCGCTTCTACCGCCCCACGATCGCCCTTCCGTTTGCCACCTTTGCGTACTTGGCGTGGCTCCCGGTTCACTGCGACGCTCAAACGCAAATCGCGGTCATCGACACGGCACGAGTGCTCCGGCATTCCCAACGCTTCGCCGAGGGGATGGATCAACTAGAAGAGCTTATGCGCGACTATCAAGCCGGGGAGGCGGCGGACCGACGCCGGCTCGCGGAGCGAACGCGGCGCATCTCCTTGCTCAAGCCGGGGTCGGGCGCGCGCGATCGCGAAGAGCAGGAGCTGGAAAAGGTCCGATCCGACTTGGAAGTCAAACGGCAGCTGACCATGCGGGCCATCCAACGCCAAGAGGCGCGGGCCTACTTCGAGTTCTACGAGGATCTGCAGCAAGAGCTGAGCCGCCATTGTCGCCGCAACGGCGTGGCGCTCGTCTTGCGGTCCGACGACCAGTTGCCGGATGCCTCGGCGTTGCTCTCGCGACAAGTCGTCTTTCACGACGGCGCCGACGTGACCGACGTGATCATCGAGCGGCTCAACGCCGGCGGCGGCCGGCCCTACGGCACGCCCACCGTGCGCGCCCGGCTCGGGAAGCGTGCCCGCGCGATGTCAGCATTGCCGATCATCGCCATCCAGCAAGCCGCCACCGCTCGCGCCGCCTGGGCGCTTGACCGAGCCGTCTTCCCGCCCGCGTCCTAACCCGCTCGGGTCTTCCAGAAGGAAGCCCAATTGGGTGGACGGAAGTCCAACAGGTCTAAGGTGTCAATGTTTACGTGGCACAGGCTGCTTGCCTGTGATGGTTGTCGTTGTGGACGCGGGTTGCAGGCTGGCAGCCTGCACTACGACCATGGTCACTCCTCGTCTACCGCTTCCTTCAACTGCTGGACCTCCGCCTGTCGAGACCAGGCGGTTGAGGCGATTCGCTGCACGTCGACGCCGAACAGAGTCGCGATCTTGCGCGCGAGCAACAGGTCGTGGACGCCGTGATATTGGTTGACCACGTCGTCGCCATAGTAGATCGTCTCGTCGTCTTGTCGGAACCCTGACTCATAACAGTCGGCCAGTTCCGCAAACCACTCGTCGGGCACGCCGGCGCGGCGGCAGGTGTCCTCGGACCAGATGTCCACGCCGGTGCACTGCTCCAGCAACATCAACGCTTGCAGCCGAGTCAATGTCACAGATTGTGCTCCGCGGAAATCGTAGGGTCGCTTCGTGCCTCAGGACGGCAAACAAACCGGCCACGGATGAAACACCGTTGAAACACGGATGGAGACAGGTCGAGAAAGAAGGAAAGATGGAAAGAAGGAAAGATGGAAGGAAGGAGAAGGAGGAGGAGTTACCGCGAAGTCTTGAGGAAGTGCTCAAAGAACGAGTAGATGATCTCGTTTGAGTCGTCGTTGGGAGAATGGTCGGGACGGTTCGTCATGAACACGCGGTCGTGATGCCCGAGCAGGCGATTCACTTCCAGGGAATGATGGAGAGCCTGCCAGCGGGCGGGCGGGTCCTCGGAGCCGCCCGAGACGAGAAACGGCCGCGGCGCCATCAGCACGTGCAGCTCGTGCAGGTCGCGGCCGGCGGCGGTCAAACGCGGGTAGAGACCTCGCGCGGGGTTCTCGGGCGTGATCACGCCGCGAGGGCGCCACGGCTTGGGATGATAGCCCAGATACCAGGGCTCCCAGTAGTTGACGCTCGGGCGTCGCTCGTCGAACACGATGCCGGGGTCGGACCAAGCCGCCGCTGCGAACTTGTCGAACAAACACGACGCGAACATCGCCCACTTGCCGCCAAAGGAATGGCCGACGATGCCGATGCGTTTGGCGTCCACATCCGGTCGCGACGCGAGCACATAGTAGGCGTTGGCCGCCGCACAACCGAGCATCGAGAGCGGCTGCACCTCGGCCTGCTCCAGGCCGGGATAGTACAGCGCGTAGGTCCGGGCCTCGCTCGCTTCGGTGGTGCCGATCGACAGCGCCACGAAGCCGCGGCGGGCGAGCTGAATGGCAAAGTCGCGGTTAGCGCGGCCCTCGCCGATCGCGGTTTCCGGTTCGTAGAACACGGTCACGACACCGGGATGCGGGCCGTCGCCCGGCGGTGTCAACAAGTAGCCTGTCGTGTGCTCTTTCGGCGTCCAGAGAAAACGAACCTTCTGCTGCGTGATGCCATCGTCGCGCCGAACCGTCTCGAGCACCTCGACCTTCGGCTCGGTGATCAACTCCGGCCACTTGCCGAGCAGTTGCTCCCACTCGGCGAGCAACTCGCGGCGGCGTTGTTGCCACTGCTCGGCCGACTTCACGACGTCGTCGCCGGAGCTGAGCTTCAGCGGAGAACGATATTGGCCACCATCACCGCGACGCTCCAGGGGCGGCACCGCGTACTGGGCGATTCGCTCAAGCGGCGTGCCCGCTCGGAGACTCGCTTGGCCGCTCTCGTTCGGCTCGCGCCAGTGCAGCTTGACGACGTGGATGCTGTTGTCGCTGCCGTACTTCTCGACGCCCGCCGGCTGCATCCACTCGGTGACCGTGACCCACGTCTCGTCGGGCGAGACGTCGACGACGCCAAAGTTCCCCAACCGAGCGCCGCGCTGGGGCACGAGAATCTCTTCCGACGCGCGGCGAACTTGCAGTCGCTGCGGATCGACCTCGCCGATGAACAACGGCGCTCGATGCCGAAAGACATGATCGTTGTCCGCGCCGCGACGGGTGTAGCAAAGCAGCAGGTGGTCGTGGTGCGTCACCCAATGCTGCTGGGTGTTGTAGTTCCCCAGGTCGGCGCCGTCGTCGAAGGTCCAACGCTTTGGCTCAGAGAAGTGGAGGCCGTCGTCGCTGGAGCTGACATAGCCGTGATCGTCGTTTCGCATCGTCAGATAGAAACGGCCGCGAAATCGAGTGAGCGACGGCTCGTAGAGGCCACGTTTGACCGGCACCGTCAGCTCGTCGCCGTGTTCGAGATACTCCAGTGTCCGCCCGTCGAAGCGGCAGCGGCAGACCGTCGTAGAGTACTGCGTCGCGCCCGGCGGTTTGAAATAGATCGGCACCAGCACATCGCCGCCGGGCAGATCCACTCGCTGGATACTGCCCGAGCCGGCGTTTTGAAACTTCGCCTCGCGCGGCAACTGTACCGTCCGCCATGGGGACCACTGCGAGGCCTTCGCATCAAAGACCGCATATGCGATGCCGCGCGGCCTCACGCGAGTGACGTGGTTGTCGCGATACCAGACCGTGTGCCCGATGCCGAGCAATCGCTGACTCGCGGCGTGCCATTGCGGAGTGAAGTCGCAGACGGTCGTCTCATCGCCGGGCTCGAGCAGTTGCGGGGCGATCTCTCCGCCGGTGGGCAGCGGCTTGCCCTCAACCACCGTCTGGCGTTTGAAGGACGTGTACGGCGCGAGCGGCGACCAGTTGGCCCCGAGGTCGTCGGTGCGGCTGCCGTGCAGTTCATAGAACACATCCGATCCGCTCAGCAACAGCTTTTGGCTGGTCATCACCACCAGCGGCCGCTCCGACTCGTTGCCCTCAACCCCTGGCGGAATCGCGCCCGCGCGTGCGTGCACCCAGCACGTCTTGCCGTCAAAGCCGCGAGCCGCGACGGTCCGCTCGATGCGATAGGGTCGTTCCGCGGCCGACTGGCCAAACGCCGCGCCGCAGGCCCAACACAACACTACTGCAAGCCAGTATCGATTTGCCCAACAAGCCATCCTGCTGTCCTTTTTTAAACGTTGACCCTGAGGCAATACGATTCCCCCGGGGCATCTCACCGCGTCGGCGCCGGTGCTTACCGATCTTGTTGCAGCTCTTGGGCGACCCGCTCGACATCGCGCAGCACGCGCAGCATATTCTCGCTCAGCACCTTGCGAATCTCGTCGTCCTGGTAGCCGCGATTCAGCAGCTCCTGCGTGATCAGCGGATAGGTCGAAACGTCCTCGAGCTGCGATGGCAAACTGGTGACGCCGTCGAAATCGGAGCCGAGGCCGACATGGTCGATGCCGGCGACGCGAATGATGTGCTCGATGTGGTCGACGACATGATGAATGTTGCCGGGATCGATCGGGTTGCGAGCGCGCCAACGTCGCCGCTCTCGCTGATAGTCCTCCTCCTTGGGAAACTTCTCGCGGAGCTCGCGAGAGACGTCGAACATCGTCTTCATTCGCTCGGCCGACTCGGGCACGACAAAACCGGAGAAGAAGTTGACCATCACGATGCCGTTGTTCGCCGCCACGCGGCGGAGAATCGTGTCGGGCACGTTGCGAGGATGATCGGCGATGGCCCGCGCCGAGGAGTGCGAGTAGATCACTGGCGCCTTGCTAACGCGCAGCGCGTCGAGCATCGTCGAGTCGGCGACGTGCGAAAGATCGACGGCCATTCCCAAGCGATTCATCTCCCGCACCACCTCTTCGCCGAATGCCGAGAGCCCGTCGCTGGCCGCGTCGTCGGTGGCCGAGTCGGCCCAGGCCAGCGAATCCGAGTGAGTGAGGGTCATGTAGCGCACGCCGAGCTTGTACAAGCGGCGGAGATTCTCGATCGAGTCCTCGATCGAATGTCCGCCCTCCACTCCGATCATGGAAGCGATCTTGCCGGCCTTCTGAATGCGGACCACATCGTCGGCCGTGTCCGCCATCTCAAACACGTCGGGATACCGCTTCACCATCGCGTGCACGAGTTCGATCTGCTCGAGCGTCTGTCGCAAGGCCTCGCCCGACTTGCGCGTCTCGGCCGGCACATAGGCTGACCAAAACTGTGCGCCCACATTGCCGGCGCGAAGCCGCGGAATGTCGGTGTGCAGACCGGACTGAGCCTGGGCAATGTCGAGCTTCGCAAAGCTGGAGGAAGCCTTGTTGCGAATCTCCCACGGCAAGTCGTTGTGGCCATCCCAGACATAGCTGCTCGCGTGCAGCTGTCGAGCGCGATCGGTCAACTCCACCGGCGGACGCTTGGCGCCGCGAAACTTTCCGGGACCGTAGACCACTCGCCCGGGCGTCGCGCCGGTGTGGTCTCCGTTGAGCAGCACCAATTGGCCGTTGACCAGCACGTCGCGGACTCCAACGGCAAACTGATGAGGCTGTTCGTAGGTGGCCTTGTCGATAATCGTCTTGGGGTCGAAAACGACGATGTCCGCGAACCGGCCCGCCTTCAACTCACCTCGCCCGCGAATGCCCAACGTCCGGGCGGGAAACTGAGTCAGCTTGTGGATCGCCAGCTCGAGCGGCAGCAGTTGTTCGTCTCGCACGTACTTGCCCAGCAGCCTCGCGAAGCAGCCGTAGGCTCGGGGATGCGGGTTGGACTTGAGAAACTCGCCTTCGGGCGACAGCGAGCCGGCGTCGGAGTCAAAGCTGACCCAAGGCAGCGCGATCTTCTTGCGGACGTTCTTTTCACTCATGAAGAAGTAGACGCATTCCACGCGGCTACCGTCCTCGATCACCAAGTTGATGGCCGTCTCCTCGGGCGACTGCTTGCGCTGCCGAGCAACCTCCGCGAGCGTCTTGCCGGTGAGGTGTTTCAGATCCGGATTGTCGAAGCCGACCAGCAACACCTTGTCGGGCGAGCCGGCCATCATCATCAGGTTCTCCCACTCGTCGGTGGGCGTGGTCATCTCTTTGAGCACGCGTTGGCGAATCTCCGGGTCGCGCAGCCGGTCTCGCCACTTGGTGTAGCCGCCCTCCTGAACCCAGGGCGGCATTGCGGCGTTCAGTCCGGTGGCGCCGGCCGTGTAGGTGTAGACATCCGCGGTGATCTGCATCCCCTCGCTGCGCGCCCACTCGATCTTGCGAATCACTTGATCGAGCTTGCGAAAGTTTTGCTGGCCGGCGGCCTTGAGGTGATAGATTTCGGCGCCGATGTTCGCTCGCTTCGCGATGTCGAGCAGCTCGTCCACCGCCTCGAACAGCCGGTTGCCCTCGCTCCGCATATGGGAGATATAGATTCCGTCGTATTCGGCCGCGACCTTGCACAGTTCGACCAGCTCGTCGGTCTTGGCGTAAAAGGCGGGCGCGTAGATCAGCGACGAGCCGACGCCGAGGGCGCCGTCCTGCATCGCCTCGCGAACCAAGTCCTTCATCTGTTGCAATTCCTCGGGCGTCGGCTCGCGATCGTCGTAACCGAGCACATGGATGCGGACCGTGGTCGCGCCGACGAAGGAAGCGACGTTGCAGGACACGCCGCGCTGTTCGAGATGCCGCAGATACTCGCCCAACGTCGTCCAGGGCACCTCGTATTTGATGTCGCTCTGGTCCTTGGCAAGATTCCGTTTCATGGTGGGATTGAGCGGCCCCATCGACCAGCCCTCGCCCATCACCTCCAACGTGACGCCTTGCCGGATGTCGCTCTGGCTGCGCGGGTCATGCAGCAGCGACTCGGTCGCCCAGCTGAGCATATTGATAAAGCCGGGCGCGACCGCCATTCCTCGGGCGTCGATGACTCGTTTGGCCTCCATGCCGCTCAGGTCTCCGACTGCCACAATTCGGTCACCGCGAACTCCCACATCGGCCTGGACCGGCGGGGCCCCCGTGCCGTCGTAGACCGAGCCGCCGCGAATCACGCAATCCAGCGGTTCGGCGGCCGGCACCGACGCGGACCCAACGAACAACAGGAGCAACAGGAATGCCCCGGGGCGACAGCAGCGTGCGGAGAGCGAATGGATCATCGATTCCTCGTTGCGTTCCGATCGTGACCAGGTCCCGCAGTGAAGTGAAATGGACGACTTCGGCGCCACGCGGGGAAATTCCATTGTGGAGTGAACCGGCGCCGGGTGCAATTCATCGGGCCTGAGCGACTCGAGGGGCGCCGTCGCCATCGCGCTTCGTGCAGCCGTCTTGCAGTCGAGGCAAGCCATGGAAGAATGGGGGCGACAGCGTCACGCGGCGACACCCCATCCCCTTCCTTGGCTAGAGACAGGCACCCCGATGGCAACTCTGTTCACCAAGATCCTGCAAGGCGAGATTCCCGGTCGATTCGTCTATCGCGACGACCATTGCGCGGCGTTCCTGACCATCGCTCCGCTGCGGCCGGGACACACGTTGGTCGTGCCGATCGCGGAGGTCGACCACTGGATCGACTTGCCCGAGGAGCTATCGACGCACCTATTCACCGTTGCCCAGCGGATCGCGCGCGGCATTCAGGAGGCGTTTCAGCCGGAGAAGGTCGGGATGATCATCGCTGGCCTGGAGGTCCGGCACGTGCACATCCACCTCTCGCCGATCTGGGGGCTCGGCGACCTCAACTTTGAGCGTCAGGAACAGAACCCGGACCCCGCGATGCTTGACGACGCCATGCAGCGGATTCGACAGGCCATCGACTGGTCGCCCCAAAGGGAACCCGAAGCGTAAGCGAGGGATAGGGCTCGGGACACTGCGCAGAGTTCGGGAACACGACGCAAGCGCTGGATAACGCTCAACAGCGCAGCGTCCACGAGGGACGGCGATCGGGAAGCGTCGTCCCTCGCGGACGCGTTCCTGAACTCCATCCCTCGCTGACGCAGCGGGTTTCCTTATTTGACCTCGAGGATCCGAATGTTGCGGAACTTCAGGTCGTTGGGGCGGCCGTGGTCCTGCAGGCCGATGAAGCCTTCGAGCGGGCGATCCTTCATCGCGCCCTCGTTCAGCTGCACGTCGATGATCTGCTCACCGTTGAGCTCCACCTGCAAGTGGTGACCGATGCAGGTCACCACCATGCGATTCCACTGGTGGGGCGGACGTGACATATTCTTGGCAGGCGCCGCCGTGCGAATGATGCCGCCGTGGTCGTGCTGCGTGAGCGGCTCTTTTTTCTCGGACGAGTCCAGCACCTGCGCCTCGATGCCGGTTTCGACCGGGTCGGCCGGGTCGGCGACGCGGAAATAGACGCCGCTGTTGCCGCCGGGCGGATAGGAGTACTCGACATCGAGCACAAAGTCCTTGTACTTCCGCTCGGACCAGAGATAGGCGCCGTATCGCTGCCAGCCCATCTCGCCCTCGCGCGGCTGGATCAACAACGAACCGTCCTCTTGAGGCAGCCAGTTGCCGGTAGTCTTCCAGCCGGTCAGGTCCTTGCCGTTGTAGAGCGACTTGTAGTTGCTGAGGTCGCGCAGCTTGATGTTGCGCCAGCGAACCTCAAACGGGCCCTGGTCGCGAGGAATGCCGTGCACCTGCAGCCCGATGAACCCCTTGGGGTGCGATTCGAATCGCTCTTGGTGGACGAGGTCGGAGACCGGCTGGCCGTTGAGCCAAACCTGGATGCGCGGGCCAAATGCGACCACGTGATAGCGATTCCACTCGCCGTTGCGAAAGTGCTTATGGGGCTGCCGGGCGTCGTCGGGCGTCATCCAGCCGCCAGCCGCTTCGCCGTACACGTAGCCGGCCGTGCCGTTGACGGCGATCTCCACCTGCGGACCGTTGACGCGGCCGCTGGGCACATCGCCCTGCGATTGCGAGCGGATCTGCACGCCCGAATTGAGCTCGTCGTCGACCTTGACGTCAAACATCAACTCGAAGTCGCCGTAGAGTTTGTCCGTGCAGAGGAACGAGTTCGGACTGCCCTCGCTCGTCTTGCCGAGAATCGTGTCGCCGTCCACCTGATAGGTCGCGGTGCCGTTGCGCTGGGTCCAGCCTTCGAGATTCTTGCCGTTGAACAGATCGACGAAGCCGACTCCGTCGGCCGCCGTCAGGGCAGCGGGAAGGCACAGCGCGAGCAAGCCGGCGGCAAGCAATGGGGACCGGCGAAGAGGCGAAACGCGAAGCATGATGCAAACTCCAGATGGGGCGATGTTTGTCGTAGTGCAGGCTGCCAGCCTGCAACCTGATCCTTGATTACCTGGCATTTGATACCTGCCAGCTGCAACCGGCAACCAAAATCCACACAGGCTGCGCTGGCAGCCTTTGCCACAGTTCAGGCTGGCAGCCTGTGCCACAGTTAGCTCAGCACGAGCGGGCCGCCGCTGCAGAACTGACTGTTTCCGAATGTCTCGAGGGGATGCCCCATCATCTGGGACAGCGACAATAAAAAGCGGTTGTGCGGTGTTCGCTGCAACTTGACCGCGCGGCCCATGCGGAAGCCGGGCGCACCGCCGACCAACACAAACGGGATGTTGTCCAACGTGTGCGAGTTCCCTTTGCCGAGCTCGTTGGTCCAGACGATCAGCGTATGGTCGAGCATCGAGCCCTCGCCATGCGGCTCCGGCGTGTCAGCGAGCTGCTGGGCCAGATAGGCGAGCTGCTCGCAGTACCACCGATTGATGCGTGTCAACTTATCCTGCGCGTCGTCGTTGTCGTCGCCCTCATGCGACAGCGAATGATGGCCGTCGTCGATCCCCAGCCACTTCATACGGGCTTGGCCCACCGAATTGGTGAACTGCAGCGTGGCCACTCGAGCGAAGTCCGCCGCGAGACTGTGCACGAGCAGATCGATCTGCATCTTGCTGATCTCGGGCATCGAATCGTTGACGTCCTTCACTCCGGGCGGGAGCTCGGGCGCCGCGTGGCTCAGGCTCGCGCGCTGATCGCGCTGGTCCTTGATCTCCTGCTCCATGTCGCGAATGAACGACGACTGACGATCCAACAGATCGCGGTCCTCTGCATCGACCATGGTTCGCAGCCGATTCAGATCGGCGAGCACGTCGTCCAAAACGCTGCCGACGATCGCTTGATCGCGCGCGTTGCCGTAGAGCTTGCGGAACATCAAGTAAGGATCGTCGATCGGCGCGATCGGGCGGTTGCCGCCGGCGTAGACCATCCGCGTCCACGTGTCCGCGCGTTCGGGCACCATCACTCCGAATTCCAGCGAGCCGAACCGCGTCCGGGTGCTCGGATGGGATTGCAGCTTGTTTTTGATTTCCTGGTCGATCGAGATGCCAGTCGACCAGCCGGCGGGCGTGTGCGAGCCACCCTGAATATTTCCCGGGAACAGCTCGGTGCCGGTCAGCAGGCAGCCGATGCCGCGCATGTGGCTGTCGCCATCGCCACGGACCCGGTCGCAGAGGCCGTGGATTGTCATCGTTCGGTCACGCAGCTTCGTCAACGGCTCGAGGCTTTGCTTCAACTCCAGCTCGCCTTCCTGGTCGGGCCAGAACGTCTTGGGCACGACGCCGTTGGGGCTGAACATCACAATCAGCCGCTGGCGCGGCGCCTGCTCGGCGGCAAACGCCGGCGAGCCGAGGGCGCCTAGAAACGGCGCCAAGCCCGAGGCAAGGCCGGCATGACGAAGGAACTCTCGACGGGTTGCAGTCATGGTGACCGGGAGTGGTTGAAGGGAGGGAAGGGAGGAAGGGAGAGAACGGGTTGGAGAGGCAGGGATGGCAGTCGGCGGGAACGTGAATTGTAAAGCAGATTTCGGATTCGCCAAACAACGGAAATCTATGAGCCCGGCTTGCTTTGTGAGGCCTGCACGGCCAGAGCGGTGCGAACCACGATCTCAACCCAAAGCTCACGAACATTGTACTCGTTGGCTTCAAACCAATCCGTCAGCTCCTCCAGCGTGTTCGGGCCGAAGGCCGCAGCGGGTTGCTTGGTTGTGTGCTCCAGCAGTTGCTCGACAAAGGAACGATGGGCGTCGCGGCTGCCGGCGACAAACTTTGACAGCGCCTCGGCACCGGCAAACTCCGCCAGCTGCCCGCCGGTCGTGTGATAGTGCCCGCCGAGGTCGAGCTTCAAGCCTCGCTCGTCCGAGCGAAATCGGCCGACAGCGTCGAACGACTCCAGCGGAAAACCAAGCGCGTTGATGGTCCCATGGCAGGTTTGGCATACCGTGGCCTTGGTCTGCAGCTCGACTCGCTGGCGGGTCGTGAGGTTGGCATGCTCCTTGGCGGGGATCGGCGTCACGGCCTCCGGGGGCGGCTTCAGTCGTCGCCCCAGCACGTGTCGTGTCAAAAAGACGCCTCGGTGAATCGGCGAGCTGGTGTCGTCGTAGGCCAACACCGACATCAGGTAGGGATGCGTGAGCAGGCCCCGCTGTTGCGGCCACTCGGTGTCCTCCAGCGTGGGCAACTCGCTGGGAGACGCCGCTCGCTGTTCACGCAAACGCCAATCGTCCAGCGACTCCCAGGGGGGCAGCGGCGCCACGGGCGCCTCGCGCTGCAGGCCATAGAACTGCCGCATGCGCTGAGTTGTCGGCGCCTGCGCCGTCAGCATCAGCTCCTGGAAGCTCGAGTGCTCGCTCCAGATCACCTGTTCAATCATCTGCTCCAGCGAGTCGCGCAGTTGCTCGGCCAGCGAGGCGTCGAAGCCGTCGAACAGTTCGGCGTCCTTGGTCAGCATCAACTCGCGGTCCAACGTCAGGTAGTGATCCATCATCTCGCGCAGCTTGGCTTTGGCGCGCGGGTCGTCCAGCATCCGCCTGGCCTCGGTTTCGAGCTGCTCCCGCGTTTGCAGCTGGCCGGCCGCCGCGGCGGTGTCGAGCCGCGTGTCGGGAATCGAGTCCCAAAGACCGAATGACAGCCACTCGGCGGCGGCCCGGGAGTCAAACGGACCGAGCCCCGCAGTGCGAAACGTGAAACGAGGGGACTTCAAGGCGACGACGACGCACTGCGAGATGGCCGTCTCCAAGTCGGACGACTCGAACAAACGCTGCGCGAGCGTGGCAGGGTCCTCGGGCCATGGTTGGCGCGCGGCGCGGCGAAGCAGCGTGGCGCAAAACTGCCGGGCTTGCTCCTTTCGCTCGTCGTCGCCCGCCTGCTGTTTGATGCCCGCGAGCCGATCGATGTTGGCGACAACCCACCGCGCTGTCTCCAGCGCGGCGTCGGTGCTGGCTCGATCCCATTGCGAGGAGATGGAGACGCCGCGTTCAAAACCGAAGGAGCTGTCATCCGGCGGGAACTTCGTCTCCAACGTCAGTGCCATCGGGGCGGTTTGCGGAGAGAGGCAATCGGCGGGAATGTGCCGCTCGACGCCGCCCGGCGCGACCCACTTGAGGTGGATCGCCGCGGTTTGCTCCTTGAAGGAGAAGAACTCGAGACGGAGATAATAAGCGCGGCCCGCAAGCAATGACATGACCGCTCGATGGCGCGCCCGCCCGCCCGACTTGACCCAGCCGTCGATGAACGGCGTGTTGGAGTCGTTGATCCATAGCCGCGCTCCGTTTTCGGTCTCGACGATAAACTCGTGCTCGCCCGAGCGGCGGGGAATGACAGATCCCTGCCAGCGAATGGCGAACGCCTCGTTGGAGATTTGGCCCGGCAGCGGGCTGCGCGTTCCAAGCTCGAAGGCGACGCCGGGGTCGACCCGCGTCAGTTTCTTTTTGTCGTTCGCCATCCGGCGATCGTCGAAGTACTCGCCGCTCAGGCCCGTCTCTTCGAGCCGGGGCTGGCGGCCGAGGAAACTGCTGAGCAAGTCGACAGCCGCGCGTTGATGCTGTTTGGCAGTCAGCCGCGAGACAGCGAGCTTGGCGTCGGGCGGGGGCAGGCGGTAGAAGGCGCCATGAATGTATGCCGCCACCGCCGCCGCGTCGTCGCCTTGACAGAGTTCGGGCCGGTCCTCGGGCATCGTTCTGGCAATCACGTCCGCCAGCGCCGTGACGCTATGCTCGCCTCGCAACGGGGCCTGATCCGCGCTGCCCTCGCCGTTCGCGCCATGGCACTTCGCGCATTGACGCCGATAAATTTCGGCGCCTCTTGGCTGTCCCGGCTCCTCAGCCGCGACAGGCGCAACGATCCACACGAGGGAGGCAAGGATTGCAAGGAAAGCCGCGACGACGGGCGCGACAACAGGCGCAGTGCGGCGGCCGGAAAGCAGTGACCGGTTCATGGCAGTTCCGGGCGGATGAAAACGTAGCATGGGCGCCAAGCAACCGTGCGGCATTGCGCAACCCCTGTGCCAACTAAAGGCAAGCGTTCATTATAACTCGCCGCTGTCACCCACAGGCAGCCCGCACCCTCGCTGGCCCCTCCAACGGGCCTCACAAGCGTCGCCTGCGATGGAGGCCCGACTGTTCTTCCTCGATCAGCCAATTTCCAACACGGGCGGGCCGAGCACGTCCAATCGAGGCTCGAAGCCCAATCCCGGCCGCTGCGGCGCCGCCATCCGGCCGTTTTCGCGCTGCGGGGCCCCTTCGGCGTGGCTGACGGTCACATAACTGTTGAAGTCCGTCGAAGTGAACAACAACTCGGTCGGCGTGCTGTGGGCGAGGTGGGCGATCGCCGCCGTCGTCATGTCACCTCCCCAGCTGTCCTCGATCGTCATGGCGATGCCGAGCCGCGCGCAGAGGTCCCGGGCCTGCCTTGCCCGCGTGAGGCCGCCGAACTTGCTGATCTTGATGTTCACCACATCCATGGCCAAGTCGTGCTTGCCACGGATCAACGGATCAATTCCGTCGATCACCTCGTCGAGCACGAACGGATGGTCCGTGCGGCGCTGCACCGCCAGGCACTCCTCGTAGGTCAAGCAGGGCTGCTCGATGTACACGTCCACATCGCGAACGGCGCGGACGACGCGGATCGCCTCGTGCTGCGTCCAGCCGGTGTTGGCGTCGGCAATGAGCTTGTCACCTGGCTGCAATTGGGCGGCGACGGCGCGAATCCGCTCGATGTCGGTGTCCGGATCGCCGCCAACCTTCAATTGGAAGCGGCGGTAGCCTTCGGCGCGATAGCCAGCGACGTTCGCCGCCATCTGCTCTGGCGACTCCTGCGAGATCGCGCGGTACAAGACGAAGTCGTCGCCATAGCGCCCGCCCAGCAGCAAGCAGCAAGGCAGCTGGCTATGTTTGCCAAGAATATCCCAGCAGGCTTGGTCGAGCGGTGATTTCACATAAGGATGGCCTTTCAGCGCCGCGTCCATGCGCAGGTTGAGCTTCTCCAACTGGCGGGGATCTTCGCCGATCAGGTGCGGACCGAGCTCCCGGATTCCTGCTCGCACTCCCTCCGCGTACGCCGGCAAGTAAAACGGCCCCAATGGGCAACACTCGCCCCAGCCCTGCAGGCCGCAGGCAGTCTCCACGCACACGACGGTGCTGTCAAACACGGTGACGGACTTGCCGCCCGACCACTTATAACTGCCCTCGTGGAGCGGAAGCTCGACGCGGTAGGCTCGAATGCGTGCAATTTTCATGGCCTGTTCCTGGCTGAGGTGTGAGGCGGCGCCGGATAGGCGATCAACTCGACCACGCGGGCGATCCGGTGTGACGTTGAGCTGTCACGATCGGCGGCGCCGTTGGAGTCGGGCAATCCGTCTCAATCGCAACATCTTGCGTATTTGCGATTGCTCCGACAACCCCGTGCGGCGCCGCAAACGTTGAGTTTTTTCCACATGTTTCGTTTTGACATCAGGCTGGGGCGCGGCACCTTTACAAGGCGGGGACTCGGAAGCTCATCTCCATATCCCGAGACCGCGCGTCACGCTCAACGGCCAAACGCCAAGAGACTCACCTGCCTCATCAGGGAAGGCGCCAATGATCCACGACCCTCAAGTTGAGCTGTCGCTGACATCGGACGGATGGTCGCCGCAGGAGTGCGCCCAGGAGGCACTGCCAGTCGGACAGCCGCGCGGCTCGATTCTGATCATCGACGACGACCGCGACCAAGCGTTCGTGCTGGCCAAACGCTTGGAGAAGCTCGGGTTCGCAACAGGCACCGCTCACGAGGGCCGCGATGGGCTCGGCCGCGCGCTGGCGGAAGAGCCCGATCTGGTGGTGCTCGACCTGCAGCTGCCCGACATGAGCGGGCTGGATGTCTGCCGCGAAATCGCCGACTCGCCTCGGACGTGCGGCCTGCCGGTGATTGTCGTCAGCGGCGAGGATGCCCCGGACATCGTGCGCGAATGCCGCGCCGCAGGCAGCGAGTTCTTCGTTCGCAAGCCATACGACCCCAATGTGCTGCTGGTGCTGATCGAGCAGGCCATCGGCTGGTGAGCCGCGACGCTCGCGAGGCGAACGCCGGCGACCCGCCCGAAACCCGCTACTTGGGCAGCCGAATCTCGCGGTTCTCGGTGTCCACCACCGTCAGCTCGAGATGCTCCGGGTAGAGCGCCTCGCTACCCAGCACTTGGACCGAGATTTGATTGTCCTCCTCGAGCGACATGATCTCGCGACGTTTCTTGTTGTTCAGATAGGCCGCCACTTCATCGTTGACGCGCACCGAGACGCGGGCCGCATTGGGCTGCTGTGCCGCAAGCATCAGCATGCGGACGACTTCGATGGACATGCTTTCGGCGGTCTTGACGACGCCGCGCCCGGTGCAGCAGGGGCAGTCGCTGTAGACGCTGCGTTTCAGGCTGGGGCGGATCCGCTGCCTCGTCATTTCGATCAGGCCGAACGGGCTGGTGCGAAGGATCTTGGTCCGGGCGCGGTCGCGTTTCATTGCGTCGCGCAGCGCCCGCTCGAGGGCCCGGCGGTGCTTTTCCTTCCGCATGTCGATGAAGTCGTTGACGATCACGCCGCCGAGGTCGCGAAGCCGCAGTTGCCGCGCGATCTCGCGGGCGGCGGAGAGGTTCAGCTGGAAGGCGGTCTCCTCCGCATTGTCATCCAGGCGGAAGCTGCCGCTGTTGACGTCGATCGCCACCAGCGCCTCGGTGGGGTCGATCACGATGGAGCCGCCGTTGGGCAGCTTCACTTCGCGGCGATGAATGCCGTGGATCTCCTCCTCCAGTTGATACTTGTGGAACAGCGGCTCCTTGCCTTCGTAGTGATGCAGGCGATCGACGTGGCGGGGCATTACGAGTTGCAGAAATTCGCGAGCCCGCTCGTAGGCCTTCGGCTCATCCACATAGATCGCGTCGACATCCGAGGAGAAGATGTCGCGGATCGTGCGAATGATCATGTCGCTTTCTTCGTAGATGTCGACCGGTCCCTCGAGGTTTTTGACCCGCCGCACAATCACTTTCCAAAGCCGCAACAGGTAGGCCATGTCGCGCTGCAGCTCGCGTCGGGAGCGACCTTGGCCAGCGGTGCGAACGATGAAGCCCAGCCCCTTGGGCGGATTCAGCTCGAGCAGCATGTCGCGGAGCGTCCGCCGCGCATCGTCGTCCTCGATTTTGCGGGAGACGCCGACGCGCCCGAGGGCGGGCATCAGCACGAGATAGCGGCCGGGAATGGAGATGTAGGTGGAAAGCGTCGGCCCCTTGGCGCCGATGCCTTCCTTGATTACCTGCACCAACACCTCGTCGCCACGCTTGAACAACTCCTGGATGGGCGGCTTGATGCGCGGCCGGCCCGTGCGGAATTTGCGGCGGCGTCCGTCGCGATCGTCCTCCAGCGCCTCTTTGGGGTCGTATCCGCCCTGGCGAAAGTACTGTGGCTCGACGTCGCTAATGTGCAGGAAGCCGTTGCGTCCCACCCCGAAGTCGACGAAGGCGGCCTGGATGCTCGGCTCCAGGTTGACGATGCGTCCCTTGTAGATATTGCCGACGTAGTTGTCCTGGCTGGCTCGCTCGGTGTAGAGCTCCTCGAGCCGTCCATCTTCAATGATCGCAATCCGGCACTCTTCCGGCTGCGACACATTGATCAACATTTCCTTCTTCATAAAGGCAGGTCTTTCGTGTTGCGCATTCGGCAACGCGGAATCGATAGCCGCCCGAAGCGGCGGCGCCTGCGAGTGTGAGCGTCATCAGTGTTGGCGATTCATGTATTTAGTTCCACATGAGTGCGAGTGAGATGGCAGCCATGTTGCTCCAAATCGCCGAGTCCGACCGCCTCCAGCACCTCTCGCGGCCGGACGCTCGCCGTTCGGCTGGCCCGAATCTTCATGCTCAACACACCACGGGCCGTGTCGATGGACAATTCGCCCAGGTCGGCCCGCACATCAATTGGCTCGTTACGCCCCTCGCGGTGCAACAACCATGGATCCTGGCTCATCAAACGCGAGATCGCCTCGGCCGCGGACGCTTGTCGGTCCGCGGGAACGACGACCTCATAGGTTGTCTGAACCAGCTGTGGCTTAGGGGCGCCCGGTTGCGGCGCGGAAATCTCGAGAATCTGGAGTCCGGGAGGGCATTGGGGCTCGAGGCGGCGGCGCAAATCCGCAACGTCGGCCTGCTCCTCAATCTCCACTTCCATGATCTCGCTCAATCCGTCGATTCCCAGCCCCAAAGCGGAAGGAAAAATCATCTTCGCCTTGGGGTGAAACCCTTCGCTCATGCTGAGTTGCAAAGCTGCGCGTCGGAACAATCGCTCCCAGACGCGCACCAAATCGCGATGGCTGATCAATCGCAGATCACCCGTCTTGCTAAATCGAATCCTTATACGCTGACGAATCATCCAAATAACAACTGTCCCGAACTCCACATCCGGGCTCTAAATGATGGGCCCTGACCGCGCAGGGTGGCAATCAACTCTGAGTCGCGGGAGCATTTGCCGACAATTGTGCGGCAAAAACGGTCTGGCGAGCTCGGCATGTCACGAGTTGATCGGCCCGTGCAGTCAGCACCATGTAAGTGGTTCAATGATCCGGAGGGCGGAGCCGTCCGGAGGGGTGGAAACGAGTTTTCCACCTGCACCAATGTAGCGGTTCGGCACGCGAGTGAGAAGTGAGAACCCAAGCCCAAAGCCGCCAAGCTAGCGGGGGGCTGAATTTGCCGGCCCTGGCCGGATTCCCGCCCCGAGGGCATTACTCGGCGGATTTCTCTTCTTGGGCCAATTCGGCCAATAGCGCAGCCAGCTCCTCGACCGCCTGCTCCGCGTCTTCACCGCTGGCGTGAATCACCAGAGTGTGGCCCTCGGCCGCCGCCAACGTGGCCAAGTCGAGGATGCTCTTGCCGTCCACACTGTCGGCGTCACGGGTGACCGTGATTTTGGACGAGAACTTGCTCGCCAGCGTCGCGAAGGCGTGAGCGGGGCGCAAGTGGAGACCTTGCGGACTCCCGATCACGACCGTTTGTGAGGCGTCTTGTGGCATAGTAAATTACTAGGACACGAACTGATTGTTGTCCGCCTCTTCCAGCAGTTGCTGGATGTCCTCAGTCGTCTTGCTCTGCTTGAGGAAGCGGCACAACGTGTCATCGCGCAGTTGCCGGGTAATATTCTCCAGCGCGCGAAGGTGATGGCTGGGGCGATCGAACGGCGAAACCAGCAAAAAGACCAAGTGCACCTTTTCGCCGTCGAGGCTGTCGAAGTCGACTCCGCCGGAGCTGACGCCGACGGTGCCGACCAGCTTCTCGACGCTGGAGTGCTTGGTGTGCGGCAGCGCAACGCCGCGCCCGATGCCGGTGCTGCCGAGCTCCTCGCGATTCATGATCGCGGTCACCACGCTCTCTTTTTGCTCGGCGTCAATCGCCCCGCACTCCACCAGAGCGCCGACCAGCTCCTCGATGACTCCCTGCTTGTCGTCCGCGGCCAACTCGGCCCGAATCGCCTTGAACTCCACAAACTCTTGGAATTTCATCTGTTCTTCCTCGTGACGGACCGCTGACAGGCTCCTGTCAGAGGCTAAATGGATTCTGCAGCGGCCAGGCCGTAGCCGTGGCCTGCGGGGGCGGTTGAGACAGCAGTTGAGACAACATCCTCGCCGATCGGCCGAATCACGCCATCGCGGCAAGGACGACTCAAGGCGATGACCCGGCGCGAATTCAAAAAGGAAACCCGAAGCGTAAGCGAGGGATCGAATTCAAGTAACCGGTGGAACTCCCGACTCAATCTTCTTCGTCTTGCGGGACCGGCGTCTCGAGGTGTTTTTGGGATGTGGCGCGGTGCCCGGTTCGCTTTTCCTTATGCTTGCGAAGCTGGCCCTCCATTTTGTGAATCGCCCCGTCCAGGCTCGCGTAGACGTTCGATCCGGCGTCGGTGCACACAAAATCCTCGTGCCCTTCGGCCGTCACCCGAATTTCCACCTCGGGAGCCTCCAGATGCGCCATATCGACGGTCACGTGGATGGAGGTCAAGCGATCAAAGAGGCGGATCAGGCGCTCCACTTTCTCTTCAATTTTCTCTCGAGAACTATCGTCCAAGTTGCCATGGCGGGCGGATACTTGAATTTGCAATCGATCGCTCCTGTATGAAATGAGCTGAGCTGGCAAGTCGCGGTGGCGGAGCACCTGCCTGTTGAAATTGTAGGCGATAAATCCGGTTGTGAACGGGCTGCTGCCGCATAACGGCAAGCCGCGCAGTTCGCGCCCGGCTGGTTGATCCCAATAGTCAGCCCGACGGGAACACAAATCCCGCAGAACTCGGCCGCCCCCCGAGCCTCCTTGCCTAGCAGGCCATGCTGAACCGGCCATTGCCGAAAAGGCCGTATGGAGCAAAGCGGGCCAGGGTGCTTGCAGGCCCAAGGAAGTAATGAAACCGGGGCGCGGCGAGGGTTTATCTTAGTCGTCGAGCCATGCCCCGACAATGACCGACGAGCCCCCAAAAATGGCTCGAGCTAACGGGCAATTCTAGCTCGTTAACCCGCTCCGCCGGTCGCCCGTTGCAGCACTGGCCAAGGGCCTCAGCCCGGCTCACCATCCCCCCGGCCAGACAGCCCGGGGCCGCTCGGAGAACGCCAGGAGATGTCGGACGGAATTAACTGGTCGTCAATGATCTGAACGAGCTTGCTGATGCACAGCTTGTTGACGCTCGTGCATCGCCGGTGCGCTTCCTCTCGAAGCGACTCGTGAAGACTGACCGGGATTCGGACGGTGATCACCTTGGTAGGCTCTTTGGGGGGAACCGCTTGCTCGCGAAGTTTGGCGAGCATCCGCTGGATCTCACGAAACTCGTCCGACTGCTCGAACGCCTGACGGCTCCTCTCCCCGGGGAACAGCTGAACGATGAGCCCCTCCCGCCCCAGCACCTTGCGAAAGAACACCACCCAATCTTCGGCGGCCCGAAAGGAAGAGGCGGCCTGCTGAAGGGCCTGCTGCTTCAAGGCGCGGAACTCTGCAGTACTGGACTCGTCGCGTGTCATCGTCACTTGTGAAAGCCGGGCAAGAGGTCAGAGAGAGCCGCACTTCCGATTTGCGGCCACTTGTCTCACATTCGGCCCGCAGTCAATGCCATCACTGATGTGACTGCAATGAAAGCACTTACGACGCCGCTACATTTTTACGCACAGCCACCGGAGGGGTGCCTTGCCGGCCAGCACGCCGGCATGCCCAATTTTTAAGCACCCGAAAAAGTCTTGTTTACCAAGGTGTCCAGTTTGTTTTGCCTGTTTTCGGGATTGCCCCTGGGCCGGTGCCCCCTCTCCTAACAAACCACACCAAAGGGCCACGCACGACGAAACGGACGCCGGGAGACAGCTCGTTCGACTAAGCTGATCCGGCATTTGGGGCAGGGCGGCGCGTGGGCGCAGTGCTAGCCGAGAACGTCGATGTCGGAAACGGTGCGACGCCCCTCGACAAGCCATCCCCCCACCTGAGGGACGGTAATCCCATCGATTTGCCACCGCCAGCTCGACGGACGCGGAGCCGAGCCACAGACATGGCGCAACCCGTCGGGCTCTTTGCCCCCCTTTCGGCGCTTCGACCTTTCGGCCGTTCGGCGTAGAAGGGACGAGGCTTGGCCATCGGAACACTGAGCGCGCCATGGCCGGGGACACGTGACAATTGCCGCGAGGCCGGGACGCCGCGACACAGCTCCCTTGGCTGCCCCAGCTATGCATGCCAAGTCATGCATATTGTCGCCTAAACGCTAATGGGCCGTTCGCCTCCCTTACGGAGGTCACCGCAGGTGTCGCTTATGTCCCTTACGTCGAGCGCCGATCGCGGCGCACTTGCCGGTGAAACCGGCTATGCTGGGTCAGTTGGATTCGCACGCCGAACGCAAGCCTATTTCGAGGGCTCTTCTTGCTTGATCCGCACGTCCTGCTCGAACCAGTCTCATGGGGGGTGATCGCCGTGATGGCGTTCGCATCCCTGGTTCGATCCACCGTGGGTTTTGGCGAGGCGCTGATTGCCATGCCACTGCTGGTGCAGTTGCTGCCGCTCCCCGAGGCGGCTGCCTTTGTGGCGACAGCGGCGTTTCTCGTGTCCTTGATGATTTTGGGCCAAGACTGGCGAAGCGTGCGTCGGCGCGGGCTCTCGGGGTTGGTGATCGCCTCATGGCTCGGGGTGCCGGTAGGGTTTGTCCTCGTGGCGCTGGCGCCCAAGCCGGTCGTCTTGCTGCTGCTAGCGGGGGTCATTCTGTTGTTTTGCGGACAGCGAGTTTTGCTCCCGCTGCTGCGTCGGCCGGCTTGGTCCCTGCAGTCGGATCGCTGGGCGCCGGGATTCGGGTTTGCTGCGGGGATTCTGGGAGGGGCCTACAACACCCAAGGTCCACCGGTGGTCTTTTTCGGCGCCCTGCGCGGTTGGACTCCTCGCGAGTTTCGCGCGACGATTCAGGCATTCGCCCTGGCAACCATTCCCGTGGTCATCGGGGGCCATTGGTTTCAGGGCCGGTACAACTCACGAGTGCTCACGATGTGCCTGGCCGCCGCCCCTTGCTCGTGGCTGGCTGTCGTCGTTGGCCGCTGGCTGCATCTGCGGATTGATGCCGAACGCTTCGCCCATCTTGTCCACTTGCTGCTGGTGATAATTGCCGGACTGCTGATCGTTCGCGCGCTTCAACCTTGACAGGGCACCTGTTCACGGAATTGCCATGACATGCATGACACTCGAGTTTGGCAGCCGCCGCGCGGCGATGCGCTGGGTGCTGGTGGCAGCCTTCCTGATCGCGGCAAACGGCAGCAGGGCAATCCGGGCCGAAGGGTTCTCCGCGCCGACGGTCGAGCAAACAGTCGGAGAGGCAAATCAGGCGGCCGAAGGGGAGAACAAAGGGGAGAACAAAGGGGCGGTCAAGGGGCCATCCGCCGAGCTGCTGGCTCCGGGAGCCGCTGGCGAGGTGGTGGTGTACGCGGCCTTGGATCGAGAGTTTTCCGAGCCGATTCTCCGGCAATTTGAGCGCGAGACGGGCATTCGCGTGCTCGCCAACTACGACGTTGAGTCCACCAAGACCGTGGGGCTGACCACCCGGCTGTTGCACGAGGCCTCGCGCCCCCGCTGCGACGTCTTTTGGAACAACGAGCTGCTACATACCGTGAGGCTGTCGCAGGCGGGCGTGCTGGCGGCGTATGAATCGCCGCGTGCCGCCGACTACCCCGAGTGGTGTCTCGCGCCCAACCGTCACTGGCACTGTTTTGCCGCGCGCGCTCGCGTGATTCTCGTCAACACCGACCGGATGCCGGACGTCGCGGACCGCCCGCGCAGCATCCTTGAGTTGGCCACCGACTCGCGCCATCGGGCGGCGATCGCCAAGCCCTTGTTTGGCACCACCGCCACACACGCCACGGTGCTGTATTGGCTGTGGGGAGAGGAGCGGGCCAGCGACTTCTTTCGCTCCGTGCACGCGCGCTGCCGGGTAATGTCGGGCAACAAGCAAGTTGCTCTGGCGGTCGCCAGCGGCCAGGCCGATTGGGGCCTGACTGACACGGATGACGCGATCATTGAAGTCGAGGCCGGGCGCCCGGTCGAGATCATATTTCCCGACCAACGGGGCGAGGAAGGTGCCGAGCCGCTGGGGGCGATGAGGATTCCCAATACGCTCGCGTTGATCCGCGGCGGGCCCAATTCGGAGAACGGCAAGCGGCTGATTGATTTTCTGTTGTCCGCCGATGTCGAGCGACAACTAGCGCGCGGCCCCAGCGCGCAGTTCCCGCTGAGCCACGCCGCTGCCGACACTCCCTCTCGGGCGCAAGGCAGCCACCAGCCTCTTTGGCAGACGGTGGACTTCGCCGCGGCGGCCCGGGATTGGGAACTGGTGTCCAGCGATTTGCAGGCGATTTTTGCCACTTCAACCGGGCTTCATCCCGCCGGGCTGGCCCTTTGCGCGCTGGGTGGGCTGATGTTCGCCGCCGGGGTTTTCCGATTGGCGCCGCGCGGCAGGCTGAGGCCCGACGTGGCTCGAGTGGTCTGGTTGAGCGCCGGCCTGATCCTGGCGGTGGCGGGCTTCTGGATTGCCGTGAACTGGGGCGTCCGAGGCGTCTAATTGCCCGGCGGCGGGATGGCTTCACGAATTGTGACCGCAAGCGTCCCGCGATTGTTCGAGAGGCTGGCGGGGGCGTCGTTGACCCGCAGAAACAGGATCCCGTCCCGCGGCGCGCGAAATGTCCCGCGCGTGCCGATCTCGCGCGGCTGACAGAATTCGGTCAGTTTCGATCCGACGACGAATCTCGCATCGTACACGGCGGCGAGAAGCAACCCGACCGGGCGTCCTTGGTGGTAGGCAAGCGTGACTCCGTTGGCCTCACTGATCCATGGACGCGGGTTGTCATCGATTTGGAACTGACCGTTTGCTGTCAGTTCGTAGGTCGCCCCGGCGCGGACCCGATAGCCCGACGCTTGCCAACCACGCGCCACATCCAGCTGGCAGCTGCCGCCGGTCGCCGGCAGCGCCGCCAAGGGGCGAATGCGAATCGCTTCGGCCTCAAATTGATAGCCGTAGTCAATCGAGTGGACGAAGCATTGCCACTCTGCTTCGAGCAGCTGCCAGCGGCTGCCGATCTTGCGTCTGAACTTGACGTTGAAACTCTCGGCCGACTGACGTGTCTCGGCGAGCATTTCCCGCAGGGCATCCCGATAATCCGGGTGGTGGTGGAGAAACGCCGCCGCAGCCCAACACCAGCCATACGGCTCGTTCTCTCGGTGAGCGCGCGGCCCGAAGGACATGACGCTGCCAAAGTTGAGAAATCTGCCGGCAGCCACCTCGTCGCGCACAATCTTCACGCGGCTCCAATGCTCCGCCTCCAAGCGGTCGCGCGGGACGACGCCAAGCTGCAGTTTGCCGTCTTGCCAGCGATGCGTTCCGAGCAACTCGGCAAGCCCCTCAAAATACCAAGGCGGACCGCTGGCGCCGGTGGCGAGAATCGTGAAGCAGTGGGTGCCTTCATGCAGCAGCAAGTGCCGGCGGTAGTAGTCCGTGGGCTGCTCGAACAGCCAGAGTTCATTCCGCAAGCTGAAGCCATTGGGAAAATCGGGCAATTGGGCCGGCAACAATCCGCAGGCGCGAAACTTGGCCGCGTCACGCATCAGGGAAGCGCGAATCTTCCAATTGCCGGCGGGCCGGCCGAAAAACTTCTCCCACTCCGGAACCGCCGCATCGAACACCGCGGGCAATTCGTCCACCGCCGGCGAGCTGGGAAGGTCGGTGAACAGCGATACGTGACGCCCCTCGAGCTTGCGGATTCCCAGTTGGTTGGCCCGCTCCGCGTCAAATGGCGCCTGCGCAAAACTCGGCGCCGTCGCCAGCAGTGCCGTCAGAAACGCGCCAGCTATCCCGATTCGACGCTTGGCAAATGCTGTGCTCGCCAGTGCCCATCTTGCCGGCTGATTCATCACGCTGGGTTTCCTCCTGTGACTTCGCCGAAACGCTCGGGGTAGATGGTTTGTGGCTGCGACGCCCGCCGGCCAGCGCCCCTTACTTAGCCTCAGACGGCGCCAATGGGCCGCGCAGTGCCGCGCGGGCGAGGACGCCCATGCGACGCGCAACCGGCACGCCGCCGGCGCCGTGCCACAGCATGGAGGTCACAGCATGGACGCAGCTCTTCTCTTCAATATACACTCGTGGTTTCGCATCGTTCACTTCTTTCCGTGTCGAGCCACTTATGTCCCATCCGATAATCTCCTCCAAGTCCACTCCGAATTGGTCTCGGCGCGATTGGCTAACCACCGCAGTGGCGGCGACGGTCCTGAGCAATTTCCCTCGGCAGGCGGCGGCGCAAGAGGGAGCGGTGGCGCCGCTGAATCGCTTTCCTCGCATGGTGCACGAATATTTCGTGACACAAGTTGGCTTGGCGGTGGATCAAAGTCGCGGCGAGTACCTGAAGCTGGAGACGCGGGACGACGCGTTGCAGCACGTCGAGGCGGTCCGCAAGAAGGTCGCGACGGCATTCGGGCCGCTGCCGCATCGCACGCCGCTCAATGCGCGGATCACCGGCAAGCTGGATCGCGACGGATACGTCATCGAAAAGTTGATCTTCGAGAGCCGCCCCGGGTTCCCGGTCACTGCGAACCTCTATCTGCCCAAGGGCAAGCTGCCCGCGCCGGCGATTGTCGGCACCTGCGGACACTCCACCAACGGCAAAGCCGCGGAGGCGTACCAAGCGTTCGCCCAAGGGTTGGCTCGGCAAGGTTACATCTGCCTGCTTTATGATCCGATCGGACAAGGCGAGCGGCTGCAGTACCTGCAGGATGACGGGAGCTCGGCGATTGGCGTTGGGGTGCAAGAGCACTTGCACGCGGGCAACCAGCAGTTCTTGGTCGGAGAGTTTCTCGGCACGTGGCGCGCTTGGGATGGCATTCGCGCGCTCGACTATCTGGCCGACCGCCCCGAAGTCGACAACTCGCATCTGGGCGTCACCGGAAATTCCGGCGGCGGCACCATGACGACTTGGCTCACCGGATTGGAGCGGCGTTGGACGATGTCGGCGCCGAGCTGTTTCGTGACCTCGTTCCTGAACAATATGGAGAACGAGCTGCCCGCCGACACGGAGCAATGTCCGCCCCGAGCGCTGGCGCTGGGCTTGGATCACGCCGACTTCCTGGCGGCGCTCGCGCCTCGCCCCGTCATCCTGCTCGCCAAGGAGAAAGACTACTTCGACGTGCGCGGCAGTGAATTGTCACTGGCCTATTTGCGACGTCTCTACGCGCTGCTGGGCGTGCCGGGAAATGTGCAGCTGTATGCGGGTCCGACCTATCACGGTTACTCTCAGGAAAACCGCGAGGCGATGTATCGGTTCTTTAACAGCATCACCGAAATATCCGCCGCCAAGACGGAGCCGGCGCTGCAGATCGAGTCCGATGAGACGCTGAATTGCACTCCCAACGGCCAGGTCGGACATGAGAAGAACGCCCGGACGGTGTTTTTCTTCACACGACAGAAGGCGGAGCGTCTGAAAGTAAAACGGGGCGAAGTGAGCGGCGACGCGTTGCGCGAACGCATTGCCGAAACGCTGCGACTGCCACGCCGATTTCGTCAGCCACCGGCCCGCATCCTGCGTCCGTTGACCAATCGCAAGCATCCCGCCCCCTACACCGTTCCCTACGCGGTGCAGTCCGAGCCGGGTGTTCACTCCGTGGTGTATTGGTTGTCGGGCGAGCGATGGTATTCGCGCCCGCCTCGCGGCGAGAAATTGACGTTGTACGTCGCAGACCGCAGCGCCGATGAGGAACTGCGCAGCGAGCCGCTGATTCGCGAGGTGCTCGGCGCAGCGCCCGCCACGCCCATGTTCGCCATGGATGTGCGCGGCGTCGGCGAGTCCCAGCCCAACACCTGCTCTCCCGATTCCTTCGACAGCCCCTACGGCTGCGACTACTTCTACGCCATCCACAGCGTGATGCTCGACCGACCTTACGTGGGCCAGAAGACCCACGACATCCTCTCGGTGATCGATTGGCTGGCGGGTTACGGCTACAACCAGGTGCACCTGATGGCACGTGGCCGCGGCGCGGTGCCGGCGGCGATGGCGGCGGTGCTGGCGCCGCAGGTGACGCAGGTCACACTCAAGCAGGCGCTCAGCTCGTTTCACGATGTGGCGACCAGCGAAGACTACCGCTGGCCGCTGTCGTCGTTGCCGATGGACGTATTGAAGCACTTCGACTTGCCCGATTGCTATCGCGAATTGGGCGAACGCTTGACCCTGATCGAGCCATTGGACGCCGCTTTGCAGCCCGCAGCTGTGGCGCCGCCTGCGGCCAAGCCCACCGAGGCGAGCCAGCCGGCGCCAAGCGGCGCGTTGATCATTCCCATCCCGAATTGAGTTGGCACAGATGCTTGGTGCTCGAACATGGATCGCGGTCGTCGGCGCAGGACTGGCATTCGCTACGCAATTTGCGTCATTCGCTCGTGCTGAAGTCAGCTATGAGCGCGACGTGTGGCCACTGTTGAAAACGCATTGCGCCGGTTGCCACGGCGAAGCGAAGCAGTTGGCAGGCGGGCTCGACCTTCGTCTGCGCCGACGGATCGTGGCTGGCGGCGACACCGGGCCGGCGATCGTGCCGGGCGACAGCCAACACAGTCTGCTTATCCAACATGTGCGTTCGGGCGAGATGCCGCCGAAAGACGAACTGCGGCTCGGCGATGACGAGGTGGCGATGCTGGCTGCGTGGGTCGACGCGGGCGCGCCAACGCTGCGCGACGAGCCACGGCAAGATCCCCGGCCCGGCGAGATTTGGATCACCGACGTCGAACGATCGTACTGGGCCTACCGGCCCATTGCCCGCCCACCCCTGCCGACCGTGGGGAAGTCCGACAATGCCATCGATGCGTTTGTGCTGAACCGTCTGCAGTCAAACGGTTTGGACTTTTCGCAACAGGCCGACCGACGAACCTTGATTCGTCGGGCCACCTTTGATTTGCTCGGGCTGCCGCCGACGCCGGCCGAGGTCGAGGCGTTCGCGAACGATCCCTCGCCGCTGGCCTACTCACGACTTATCGATCGGTTGTTGGAGTCGCCGCACTATGGCGAGCGTTGGGGACGCCATTGGCTGGACGCGGTCGGTTACGCGGACTCCGAGGGCTACAACGACAAGGATGTGATCCGCGAGGACGCCTGGCGATATCGCGATTACGTGGTTCGCTCGTTGAACCAAGACAAGCCATGGGACCGTTTCATCGTCGAGCAACTCGCCGGCGACGAGTTGGCCGGGGTGACGCATGACAATGCCGAGCAGGCGGCCAACGCAGACCCGCAAACGCTGGAGTGGCTGACCGCCACCGGATTCTTGCGGATGGCTCCCGACGGCACCGGCTCCGGGCCGGACGACGCGGCGCTGGCCCGCAACCAAGCGGTCACCGAAACCTTGAAGGTCGTGTCGACCGCGTTGCTGGGGAGCTCGCTGGCCTGCGCCGAGTGCCATCACCATCGCTTTGATCCAATTCCGCAAGAGGACTTCTATCGCCTTCGCGCCGTGTTTGCGCCGGCAATGAATGTCGACAAATGGCGCGAGCCCAAGTCGCGGCGAATGGCGATTCTGTCGGAGGACGATCGCCGGCAGGCGGCGGACGTGGAGACGCGGGCCAAGCAGCTGGACGAGCAACACAACCGAATGAAGCAAGAGACGCTCGAGCTGGTACTGGAGCGCGTGCTGGAGAGCATCCCGGAGGAGCGAAGGGACTTTGCGCGTCAAGCGTTTGCCACTCCCAAGGACAAACGCAGTGAGCAGCAGCGGCTGTTCTGCGAAGAGGAGTTCCCGATGCTGGGGCTGTTGCGAACGGGCACGCTGCACCTGTTTCTCGCCCGCTATCAGGACGGCGACGAGCTGAAGAAGCCATATGAAGATGTGCTTGCCGAGGCCGCCGCGCTTCGCGCCGACAAACCAGCCCCGGTGTACGTGCGCGTCGCCACCGAGGTGCGGGGGACCATTCCCGAGACGCGGCTCCTTCATCGGGGCGACCACACGGCGCCCTTGGGCGATCCCTTGCCGCCGGGCGGCTTATCGGTGTTGAATTCGTTCCACGACCAGCCGCTGCCGGCCAACAACCCCAAGCTGCGTTCCTCCGGTCGCCGTCTCGCCTATGCCCGGCAACTGACCGACGGCCGTCACCCGTTGGTGGCGCGCGTCTTGGTGAACCGTTTCTGGCAGCATCACTTTGGCGTCGGCTTGGTGGCAACCGCCGGTGAGTTCGGACGCCAGGGCGAGCTGCCCTCGCATCCGGAGTTGCTCGACTGGCTGGCCGCCGATTTTATGGAGAGTGGCTGGCGACTCAAGCGGCTTCATCGCTTGATCATGACATCCCGCTGCTATCGGCAGGACAGCCGGCGACGCGAGGAGGCCGAAGCCGTGGACGCGGAGAATCGGCTATTGTGGCGGATGCCGGTGCGGCGGCTCGAGGCCGAGGCTGTGCGTGACGCAATGTTGTCCGTCGCGGGGGAGCTTCGCCCGCAGCTGTTCGGCCCGCCGGCGCCAGTCGCCGTGACCGACGGCGGCCTCGTCGCGGTGGCCGGCGCGGCCACCGATGGCGCCGCGTCGGCTGGCGCGGACTTGCGACGGTCGCTCTACATCCAGGTGCGGCGCAGTCAGCCCGTGGCGATGCTCGAGGTGTTCGACTCGCCTCAGCTGGAGCCGAATTGCCATCGGCGCGTGGTCTCGACAGTGGCGCCGCAGTCGCTGGAGCTGCTCAATGGCGAGTTTGTGCTGGCGCGGGCCCGAGCTGTGGCGATGCGTCTGTCGGCCGAATGCCCTGACGGCGACAACAAGGTGACACGGTTGTGGCAGTTGGCTTACGGGCGCAACGCGGATGTCAGCGAACGGGCAGCCGCCCGCGATTTCATTCAGCGGCAGACCGAGGATCTGCGCGAGCAGGAGCCGCAGCCGGAGCTGGCTGCGTGGGCTTCGCTGGCGCAGGTCCTGCTGGGCTCCAACGAGTTTCTCTATATCGACTGAGCAGAGCGCTGCCATGCAAATCTCGCACACTTCGGACCTGCCCAGCCGCCGCCATTGGCTGGCCCAAAACGCGCTCGGCCTGTCGTCGTTGGGCTTGGCGTCGCTGCTGGCCGACGAGGCCACGGCGGCGGGCCCCAACAAGCCCGCACTGGCCCCGGTGCAGTACGACTTGTTGCCCAAAGCGCCGGCCCGCGAGCCGGCCGCCAAGGCGATGATCTCGGTTTTCACCGGCGGCGGACCGAGCCACTTGGATCTGTTTGACCCCAAGCCGACGCTCGACAAGTATGCCGGGCAGAAGTTTCCCGGCAGCGATATCAAGTACGACAACGCGGGGCAGGCGACCTCGATCGTGATGCCTAGCCCCTGGAAGTTTGAGCGCTGCGGCGAGGCAGGCGTTGAGATCAACCGGGAGCTGCTGCCGTGTTTCGGAGACATCGTTGACGACGTCACGCTGGTGCGGTCGATGCACCTGCCGAATATTCGCAATCACGTGGCGGGCATGCGAGCGTTGACGACCGGGCGCGGCCGCGAAGGCTGGCCATCGCTGGGCAGCTGGATTGTCTACGGACTCGGCGCCGAGACGCGCGAGCTGCCCGCCTTTGTCGCGCTGATCCTGCGGAAGAACCCGCCCGGTTCGCCGTTTTGGGACAGCCGCCAACTGCCGTCGATCTACCAGGGCACAATCGTTCGCGAGAACGAGCCGCGGATCGCAAACCTCAACCCGTCCGCTACGCTGCGAGGGCGCCCCCAGACAAGACAGCTTGAGCTGATGACGCAGCTCAATCGCGAGCATCTGCGTCGCCATCCCGGCGAGCATGATCTTGAGGCAAGGATCGCCAGTTACGAGCTTGCGGCGCGGATGCAGACGTCGGCCAACGAAGCGTTGGATTTAACTCGAGAATCACGGCTGACTCGCGACCTGTACGGAGCGGACGACCCCGTCACTCAGCAGATGGCGGATGCCTGCTTGCTCGCTCGGCGATTGGTCGAGCGCGGCGTGCGATTCGTGCAGATCTGGAATTACGGCTGGGATATGCACGAAAACATCTTCGAGTCGCTCACCAGCCGTTGTCAGGCGACAGACAAGCCGTGCGCAGCGCTCGTCACGGATCTCAAACAGCGAGGGCTGCTGGACACAACGATTGTGCAATGGGGCGGAGAGATGGGGCGCCTGCCCGTGGTTCAGGATCGCGGCGCCGGCAAGAAGCCCGGCCGCGACCACAACACCGAGGGGTTCTCGATCTGGATGGCCGGAGGCGGCATCAAGGCCGGCCATATCCACGGCGCCACAGACGAATTTGGCCACCGCGCGGTCGAAGACATCGTCACTCAGCATGACTTCCACGCCACACTTCTGCACCAGCTGGGGCTCGACGCCGATTCGCTGCACCACGAAGTAAACAATCGGCCCGTCGCGCTCGTCGAGCCGGGCCAGGGCAATGTGGTCCGCGGGATCCTGGCCTGAATTCCCGTAGCGGTGTTGCTGGCTCGAGTTAGACGGCCTCTGGCTGCGCTTGCTCCCGGCTTCGACGTCACCACCGCTCAAGCTCGCCGATGCAAACCGGTGTGTTGTTTGCGGTCGCAAGGCAACCCAACATTCACCGATTCGGCACTTCCATCGAGCTAATGCAGATGGACACCTCGTTGCGGATGGGAAACCGCGTCCGCAGCGTTGCGAGCACATCGATCAACGTCCATGCCATGGAGACGAAGGACGAATACAACACTCCGTGGAGCATGATCGAGACCCAGATTCCAGATTCAACCGGAGAATGAGCGGTGGCTCGCAGGACGATTGCCCCGGTCGCATATGGGATGGCGCCGGCTATCTGGCTGACGATGGCGACCGTTTGAATTGAACATCTCAGCCGGGAGCAGGAGAGCAACAGTCCCAAGGCAACCACACCCAGGGCGAACCACCCGGCGTTCCAGTCGATAGATAGCGGAGGGACCTGCGGGGTTTGGGGATAGTGACTCCAAAACGTCGGCCCCATGAACATGGGCAACAACCGCCCGGCTTCCAGATCCTCGGACCGAATGTCCGCGGATTGACTCAACGACCCTAACACGGCAATGGCGGTGAACATCACGGAAACCGTGAACAATGCGCAGACGGCCGTCAACAAGGAGGTGAATCGCATGGTCTCGCTGGCCCGTTAGCTGCCTGTTGAAATCCACCCCGCTGGCGTACAGCGTTCATGGTGCTTGAAGAGTGCTGATTCGATTGCCGGAGCAGATGGGTTTCAACGGCCTCGTAGGTGGTCTTCGCTGGCGTGCGCATCCAAGGCGCATTGTCAGAACACGATGGTGAATTGCCCGAGGATCCCGGCGCGATCGAAAATGTTGGTGTCCGAGAAGTTGGCGTTGGTCAGCACCTCCAACACCGACTGCGCGCCGATCTTGCGTTGGTACCGCATGCCATAGCCCCACACCGCATCGCCTGTTGGCGCCTCGAAGGCGACTTCGGGCGTCAGCGACTGGTCGTCGTGATGAAAGAACAGCTGCGCCCCCAAGGTGACGCCGAACGTGTCGCTCTGCAGCGGACCGCCCGCGGCGATTCTCGTCAGCGGATTGACCTCAAAGGCCGTTCGAATGCGATTGAAGTTGCCTCCCGAGATCGACTCCCAGCCACTGCTGGCAGCGAATGCGTTGGCGAACAGCACGGCGTGCTCGACGCCGAACCAGCAGTGATCGAAGTACCGGAGCTTGTTCGCCTCGAGCGAGAACAGCGTGCCGTCGCCCGCGCCGCCATCATCGCCCCACTTCCACAGAGAGCGGCCCGTGACGGTCCAGGGCCCCGCGTACCGAGTCGCGCTGAAGGCCGCCCAGCTCGCGTCCTCGGACGGATTGACGTCGTGGTCGACATACGCATAGCTCCCCTCGAACAGCCACGTGCGATATTCCCACAACGCATGCGCACCCAGCAGCTGCCCCTCGCCCGTTGGTGACACATCCACGTCATTGAATCCGTAGAAGGCCTGCAGGTTCAGGTTGCTCAGATTGCCCAGGTAGATCGTGTTCTTCGCCAGCACAACGCCCAGGATCTCGTCGTTGATCAGCAAGTTGTTGTGCAACTGGAACGGGAACTTGCCGAGCACGAAGTTGTAGTCAAACGCCCCGAAGTCGTTCAGGTACGATCCGAACAGGCTGTCGATGGCGCCCTCCACCCAATAGCGAGTCGGCTCCAAGGTCGAGTTGTCGACATAGCCGCCGCTTGGGGAAATCGACAGGAACGACCCGCCGGTGTTGCCATCGGCGAATGGCCGGAATTGAACGTGAAATCGCTCCGTTCCGGTCAGTCGCAAGTCGAGCTCAACATTCGCCGTGTGGCCGGCAAGTTGCCGCCGCACACCGTTCTGGCGGTAGTCGGAGTAGAACACCGAGTAGCTGCCGTAGCCGACAAATCGCGGCTCGAATCCGTAGCCTTCGTGGCCCGGCAGACGGAATTGTCTCGCTGGCCGGATCGGATCTGCGCCAAGGAAGTCGCTGAACAGCGTCAACGGCTCGGGGGCAGCATAATTCTCCGGCAGGCGCGGGACCTCGAAGTGCTCGCCGCTATGTTCATCGGGCCAGCCCAGTCGGTCGCCCTCGGGCGTGTAAAGATACGAGCCGCCATGCTCATACAGTTCTTCGTCGAGCGGCGGCAGGGGCTCTTTGCCCTTCTTGTCGGGATCGGGTGGCAGGCGAGGGAAGTCGCCAGCCGACTCGTCGGACTCGTCGGACTCGTCGCTCTGGTCGCTCTGGTCGCCGTCACCGGATTCGTCGGAGTCGTCCGCGTCGTCCAGGTCGTCCGCCGGCGCTTCGGGCGCCAGAGGAGCTTCATCGTCATCATCGCCGCTCTCGTGATCGCGAGCCCGCCTCGGCGTGTCCGCATCTTCCCCGCCGTCCTTGGCCTTGCCGTCCTTCGACTTGCCGTCTTTCGTCGCGCCATCCTTCGCCTTGCCCGATTTTTTGGGCTCCGGCAAATCATCCGCCTCGTCAGACTGCGAGCGTTTCACTCTGCCCGACAGCAATCGGCTCGCCATGTACGCGTTGGAGTCTTCGCGGCGGATCGTTCCGACTGCCGGTAGCGGCATGGCAGGTCCCGCCTCCATCAAAGGCGCCCCTGTCGAGGCCGGGGACCATCCGTTTGCGGCATGAAGCGCCGGACCGATCGTGGCGCCGCTTGATTGCGGCAGTGTCTGTATTACGGGAGCGTCGGCAGCGCGAGTGGTCGACAACGCATCGTTCAGCTTCGGGAGCAGGCCCATCTCGGCCGTTGGCGCCTCGCTGGGCAACGGGTATTCGGTGGGCGTTCGAGACGCTGGGGGCGGCGCAAGTTGTTGCGCCTCGGCCAACGCCAAGGGCGTCAACACCCAGCTCACCACCAAGATGTACGCGAATCTGCTCACGGCGGGCTCGTCCTTGCTCCATCGCTGTTCACGGTCGCTGCGGAGGCGATGTGTCATCGTGCGATGGGCACTGCAATGCGTTTTTCGTCAATCACGACCACCTCAAGTTGATGCTTCAGGTGGGGCGTGCCGATGTGGTCCAGCAGCGTGGGCGGCAGATGCCGAAAGTTGAGCCTCACGCGCACCATGCACATCTGACTGTCGCGGGGAATTGGAATCGGGTACTTGCGCCCGATCGATCGCAATGGCGGCAGGCTGGCCTTCGCCACGCGGAACGTGAACGGGCGACCGAATGACTGGGAAATGCCCGTTGCAGGGCGAAGAATATTCAGCGGACGGACGTCGCGATTGACCGACAGCACGACGGACCGTTCCGAGCCCTTTTGGGTTTGAATCGTAAACTTGTTTTGAAAATTCAAAAGATACTGATCGTGCACGGCATGTCCGGTCAGCACTTCGTGGCTGTGGCCATCGCGGAGATCGTGGTTGTGATCCAGGTCGCCCGAATGAAACAGCACGCGGCCGTTCTCATCCGTGGCCTCCACCGACACCCAGAGCTGGCGCTCTGCCGTGAATCCCGTTGGAAAGCTGTGCCCCGCGGTGGTGCTTTGGACGGCGACTTGCACATCCATTGTGCGATGCGTGGCGACGGCGGGCGCCTTGACGCACAGGTGGGCGCCGTTGCGGAGCAGTTCGTACCGCTTCGTGCGGGCGATCTCAAGGTTCTCGCGGTTGTCGCGCCGCAGTTCCTCAAGCGTTTTCTGTTGGTAAGGCGTCAGGCAGGCCGGATTGCGATAGTCGATTTCGTACATCCAATCCAGCTTGCGGGGAAACTCGGTGTCGGGCAGCAGCGAGTAATCCGGTCCCGAAAAAGTGTGGTCGGATAGCCGGCGCAGGGGGAACTTTTCGGGCGGCACGCCGTCCACTTCGGCGGCGCGTCCGAGCGTCCAATGATGCCGCTCAATCGGCCGGCCTTGCTCCGGCCCCATGTGGCATAGGTGGCAGGCGATGCCGTCCTTGGCCGCCGGGCTATTGTTCCACTCGCTGAACGCCTCCTCCAGCCGCACGCCTTCCGGGCTGGTGACGTCATGGCACTCGCCGCAGAATTGGGACGTGCGGATATACGAACTGCGCTGCGACTTGTGCGCGTTGACGTCGCCCGAAATGTCCGACTCAAACGGCCCGTACATGCAACCGGAGTTGATATCGCCCTTTTGGATGGAGACACGGCCGTTGGACTTGTGCAGGCCAAGGTCACGACGGTGGCATACGACGCAGGTGACACCTTCGAGCGACAATCGCGAGCGGTGGACGTTGCGGACCGACTCATTCTCTCCCAACTCCGTGCCAACGGGCGTGTGGCAACGGCTGCAGAAGGTGCCGATCGTGCCGGAGGTCCGTTGCACCAAGCTGAGATTGAACGCCTCAAAGACCGGCGACTGCTGGGCATAGGCGTGCATCGATCGCGACCACTCGCGATACTGCTTCGGATGGCATTGCTTGCACTGCCGGGCCGACGGATAGTCAAGCTCCGTCAGCGGCGTGATGTTGCAATGCTCCGGGAGGACATACTCCAGGGCGCCGTTGTCGATCCAACGTCGCACCAACTCCAGCTGTCCCGACGTGAGCCACTCGTGCTTGTCCAACGGCATCGTTGGCTCATCTTCAGCGTCCGAGTCCTCGTCGGCATTGACGTTCCAGTCGACATAGGTGAACAACGCCGACTTCTCGGCATCTCCCGGGACGATCATTTTGTCGCCATCCGCCTCGCCTCCCAGCAGCGCTTCATACGTGCTCAAGTCGGCTCGTTCTTCCGACCCTTGCCGGTGGCAGCCGACGCACTTTTGATTGATCAGCATCCGGACCTCGAGATAGTCCGGGTTCATCGGCATCTGACGCGGCTGGACAGGCGGCGGGGTCGCGGACGCCAAGCCGCTGGCGAGGACGCTCGCCACCAGTGCAGTCCACGCGGCGGCGCGGCTGAGTCGGAAACGGCATCCTGCCAACATCGAGTCCATGACTTCGTCAATCCGTGACGCGCAAGTGATCAGGGAAACAGCCCCAGCGTGATCAGCTCGGGAGTGTCCGTCCTCGCATTCCGTGCGAGGCGCGCGTTCGACAAGTGAACGCACTGCTTCCAATCATCGCCAGTTCTGGGCTGGGATTTCGTGGATTCGCGTTTGCGCGGCGCAACGAACAGCACTGAATCGACCGAGACGACAGGGCTGTCCCGATCAATCGGAACAACCAATCGTTGCGCAACCGTCACAATTGCCCCAAGCAGGCGACGGCTTCAACGGTCGCACGGGCCGCATGATTGGCGCTGATGGATCGGCCTGGTCAGCCGACTCGTTCAACCGACTCGTTCAGCCAACTCTCAGTCAGCCAACTCGGTGGGCATCCGCCAGCGAGGCAAGCACCTTGCGCGTGCCGGAGAACGTGCGCCGTCCGTGCATGGCAATGAAGTTGTCCAGCAGTGCCACGTCGCCTCGCTGCCAGGGCACGTCGAAGGACAGCTCGTCGGCCAGATCACAGGCTTGCTCGACCGCGACGCGCTCCAAGGGAGTGCCGTCGCCATGACAAATCGCCTTGGACGGATCATTGCGAGTGTCTCTCCAGCCCTTGAACGCCGCGATGAGCTGGTTGAAAAAGGTTCTTCGTTCGCCGGTCGCTTCCCCCACCTCCCGAATCGCCGGCAGCACTGGCGTGGTTGCACGCAGACAGCCGCCCTCGATCCACTCGCCCTGGTACCCCAGTTCGGCCAACCGTTGTTCGGCCGCTTCGCGAGTGGTGACGCCCAGGGTGCTTTGCCACGAGCGACCCATGCCGGATTGGGGGTCGTTCGAGGAGGGCATCACGTTGGTGTAACGCAGCCCCTTCGCAAGGCAGTCGGCGACGAACTGCGGCTGCTGTTCGGCAAGTCGCTCGAGCAGCACGTCCGAGCGGCAAATCGGAGTGGCGCCGCCGGTCTCGGCCGGCTGCTCGCAAAAGAACATGATGTAGTGCGGGAAAATCGGAGTCTGGGCCATCTCGTGGTGCAAAAAGATGTTCACCTCCGGCGGGGCCTCGTTGGCCGTGAACACGCGCTCGGTGCGGTTCACGCGCACGGCGTTGGAGAGCGACTGCTGGTAGGGGAAATTGGGCAGCTCCAGAGCGCTAATGAAGCCGTCAAAGTCCTCGGCCGTGTTGACCGGAAAGCCGCGAAACAACACGGCGCCGTGCTGCGTGGCCTCGGCCAGCAGCTGCTCCCGTCGCTCGGCGACCCAACTCCGGGCATCCTCCAAGGACGGACTGCCGTCACAAAAGTAGACGAAGGGAAAGACGCTGTCGCTGAAGGTCTGTTGTCGGTCGACGGCGGGGCAAGTCACGCTGAGGTTGGACATCGGGGATTCAATGGCTGGAGTGGGAAGGCGGTTTCTTGGAGGTGAGGATCGCGGCGTGTCGCTTGCTTATGCTTCGGGCTTCGGGCCTCTTTGTCTTGTCGAAGAGAATCTCGCAGCTGATCCCTCGCTTACGCTTCGGGTTTCCTTGTCGTGCGGAACGCTGCTGATCCCTCGCTACGCTCTACGCTTTGGGTGACCTACACGGTCGACAGTTTTGCCTCGGCCTCCATGGCCAGCAATCGCGACTTCATCGAGATGCCTTGAGGCGCCGAGAATCCGTGCAGGCCGCCGCTGGCACCGAGCACTCGATGGCACGGAACTATCAGCGGCGTGCGATTGCCCGCCATCACCGTTCCCACCGCGCGATAGGCCCGCGGCGAGCCAACCGTCGCGGCCAAGTCCGAGTAGCTGTTGGTGCGGCCGTGGGGGATCTGCTGGCAAGCGAGGAGCACCCGGCGCTGGAAATCGGTGCGGTCGTCAAGCTCCAACTCCACATGAGCAAAATTCCCGAGCGCCTCGCCGTCGGCGAATGCCACCAAGTGCCGGGCAAGCTCGCGGATCGACGACGGCGCCGCAGCGAGCGATGTGACGCGATGCTGCCAGTTCGGCGTCGAGGACTCAATCGCGCGGCGAGCGGCGGACTCGCTACGGCGAGCGAAGGTCGACGCCAGCACTCGCAACTGCGAGGTCCAGGAGATGCCGAGCCAACCGAGGCTGGATTCGAACAACACCGAAGTGGCGTCCATTTCCAAATGAGGTTGAGCCAAATGAGGTTGATGAAGTTTTGGCATGGGGATGTTCGCTTCTCGGGGACGTTAACCGCCAGTGGCAGCTCCAATCGAACGGAGACGTTTCACCGGTGGGGCGTCTGGGTGCAGGGTCGCTTTCACGAATCATACCCGACCGGCCACGGCAATGGGTGTCGGCCGGCGAGCTTTGACGCCCTGCCCCGGCACTCCACGCCACTCCACGTCCGTGGTACGGCAGCAGTGGGCGCTGCCGGGTAAGATGGGACGAATTGTCGCGTGCTTGTTCCCATTTCATTCCCCACTCCTAAGTGAAGCCAAAGATGAGCTCGATCAAACGTCGTTTGCCGATGTTGCTCTTGATGGCGACGGGGCTCGCCGCCGCGCCGGCGACCGCGGAGCGTCCCAATGTCGTCATCTTGCTGGCCGACGACCTTGGCTGGCAGGACATCGGCTGCTATGGGGGCCCCGTGAAGACGCCCACGCTTGATGCGCTGGCGAGTCAAGGAGCGAGGTTCACGGATTTCTATTCGGGCTGCGCCGTTTGCTCCCCGTCGCGCGCCACGCTGATGACTGGCCGACACCATATTCGCGCCGGCGTTTACAGTTGGATCCACGACCCCAGTCAACGCTCGCACCTGTTGGAGCGAGAAGTCACCGTGGCCGAAGTGCTGCATGACGCGGGTTATGCGACTGCCCACTTCGGCAAGTGGCACTTGGGGCTGCCAACCAAGGACCGCGACAAGCCGACGCCCGACCAACACGGCTTCGACTACTGGTTCGCCACCTGGAACAACGCGGAGCCGAGCCACCGCAACCCGTCCAACTTCATTCGCAACGGCAAGCCGGTTGGTCCTTTGCAAGGCTACTCGTGCCAGTTGGTGGTGGATGAGGCGATTCGCTGGCTGGACGCGCGACAGGATCGGGAGTCGCCGTTTTTTCTGAACGTCTGGTTTCACGAGCCCCATGCGCCGATCGCAGCGCCGGAGACGTTGGTAAAAGAGTATGGAGGTCCTAAGGACAAAGGCGCCGTCTACTCCGGCACCATTGATAACACGGATCGTGCGATCGCCCGACTACTCGACAAACTGCGCGAGCTCGATGGCACTCCGGCGGGACAGGCGCCGCAGAACACCATCCTGGTCTACGCGTCGGACAACGGCAGCTATCGCGACGACCGCACCGGAGGATTGCGAGGCCGAAAGGGTTGGAACTGGGAGGGCGGCATTCGCGTGCCCGGCATCTTTGTCTGGCCCGATCACATCCGACCGCAAGTTGTTTCAGAGCCGGCGGGACTGGTGGATGTGCTGCCAACGTTGTGCGGACTGCTCGAACTGAAGCCACCGCGACGCCACCTGGATGGCTCTGACTTGGCGCCGCTGCTGACGCCAAGCTCGCAGCCCTTTCGACGCCACCAGCCGCTGTTTTGGCATCTGCAGAAGTCGCGGCCGATCGTGGCGATGCGAGACGGCGACTATTCGTTGGTTGCCGAACCCGACTACGAGCTCTCAACCGACAACATGTTTCGGGAAGATTGGATCCCTACCATTAAAGCGGGAGGGTATCGCAACTTTCAACTGTTCAACTTGCGAGCGGACCCACAACAAACCACGGATCTTGCCGGCCGCGAACCGGAGCGTGTTGCCAAAATGCGCAAGCAATTGGAGGCGATCAATGCTAGCGTGATGGCCGAAGGTCACGACTGGCACCTAAAGCCTTGAAGTTTTTGCGAACCTCCCGCGATGTTGACTGTCTACATAGACGGCCGTTGAAAAACAGGCCGTTCAACACAACGACGACGCGGGTGAGCCAGTGCTCATTCGGGGCTCATAACCCTGGAAGGTCAGGTGCGACTCCTGGACCCGCTACTTCACGACAACTTCATGTCATTGACGCGGGTGAGCCAGTGCTCATTCGGGGCTCATATCCCTGGAAGGTCAGGTGCGACTCCTGGACCCGCTACTTCGCTTGCCGCTTACCTTCGCTTTCCGGCGTTTTCCTTCGCTTTCCGGCGCCACCTACACTCGCTCGCCCAATCGCTTGCCGAGCCGCTTGAGAGTCTCGCTGCAATCGCCCTCGGGCAAGTGCACGTGAATCAACGACAGCGAGTCGCTCTTCCATGCCGCGGTCAAGGCGGCGTCGAACTCGCCCTCCGTGCGCACCTCATAGCCGGTTCCGCCACCGAGGACCTCGCAGAGGAGCTCGTACTTCCACGGATGGATCTCGTTAAACTTCCATTCGCCCGCGTGCAACAGCCGCTCCGTGCCGTAGCCGTGATTGTCCAGCACGATGACGACGGGCGAATAGCCATGGCGGACAATCGTGGACAGCTCCATGCCGGTCATTTGAAAGGCGCCGTCCCCGCACAGGACCAGCACTCGATCGTTGGGACAAGCCACCGAGGCGCCAAGTGCGGCGGGCACCGAAAAGCCCATGCTCGTATAGTAGGCCGGGCTGAGAAAATCCGTCCGCTCGTGCGTGATCAACTCCGTGCCCGCAAACAACGAGTCGCCGATGTCGGCGATGACAATCGTCGCGTCGTCGATTTGCTCGTTCAGCCGCTGAATCATCCGAGTGATGGTCAGCTGCGCATCGGCATCCAGGACGAACTTCTCGGGCTTGGGCTTGAGGCAGGCCGGCACTTCGCGTTGTGTCGCTCGTGGCTGGCGCCGCTTCAGCTCGCTCAAAAAGTCCTGCAGCTGCACGCCATGATAATGATGGTGATGAACCCGCAGCTCTTCGCTGGTGGCGCAAACGCAATTGCCCATGTCGAGATTGGCGGTGAAGATGCCAAGATTGATGTCGGTCATGAAAGTGCCGAGCAACAACACGAAGTCGCTCTCCTCGACGTAAGCAGTCACCTCCTTGGTGCCCATCGCTCCTTCGTAGACACCGATGAACAGCGGGTGCGTCTCGCGGATCACGCTCTTGGCCAGCAGCGTCGCGGCGATCGGGACCTTGGTCTGCTCGGCCAACTCCAGCAACTCATCTTGCAGCTGAAACCGGTGCACTTCAATTCCGGCCAGAATCAGCGGCCGTTGCGCGGCCTCCAGCAGCGCGATTGTCTCATTGGTGGCTTCCTTCAAGGCGGACGGATTCGAAGGCACGCCCGGATCGTAGTACACATGGGCGATCGGCCGCCGCACGTCGACCATGTCGCGGGGAATATCGAGGTACACGGGCCGTTTGAAGCGCACGGCGGCGTCCAGCACGCGGTCGATTTCCGCGAAGGCGCGCATCGGGTCCGACAATTCCGCGACCGCGACGCACAGTTTTTCGAACACTTCGATCTGCGTGCGAAAATCGCGAACCATGTGGTGCAACAGCGGGTTGTTCACTCGCTCGTTCAAGCCGGGGCTGCCCGTGATCAGCACCACCGGAGACTTTTCGGCATACGCGCCCGCGATTGAGTTGCAGACGCTCAGCCCACCAACGCAGTAGGTGACGCACAGCGCGCCAAGCCCCTTGATGCGGGCATATGCGTCGGCGGCGAATCCGGCGCAATCCTCACGCGTGCAGCCGACCACATTAATGGGACTCTTCTCCAGCATGCCGTATAGCGACAACACGTAGTCGCCCGGGATGCCGAACAGGTCTTGCAAGCCGTACTCCCGCAGTCGCTTGATCAGATACTCTCCGATCGAAAGCCCGGTGTTGGACATGGCGCTGTTCCTCCTCGTTGAATGCGCAACTGAAATCGATCGCCGCCCCATCCGCATTGGCCTGTAACGGGATGTGAGGGCCAGCGATGGCTCGTCATAGCCTGCAATAGTCCGACCGTCAGGAGCGATTGGCGCTCCGACGCAGCAATAGCCACCAAAAGCCGATAAACCCGCCCATGCATGCCCACACGATCAATCCCCGCAAGGGACGAATGTGGAACTCGATGCCTTTCTCGCCCGCGCCGAACATCATCGCGCCGAGGCCCAGCAGCAGACCCCACACCGCCAAAGCCAAGAGGAGGCGATCCAAGATCACGCTCGGCGCCAGCTCCTCTCCGTCTCCCGGATCCGGTTTGCCGGGCGGGGACTCTGGGGAAGGGGAATAGGGATCTGAGTTCATGGGCATCCATCTTGTGGTAGGTGGCAGCCTGTTTTCCCACAGCGCGCCGTTGAGGTGAGCTTACCAAACTGAGCGGATGTCGTGCGACTTGTGGATTGAATTACGCCGCACACACGCCGCGGTTCATCTCAGCACGAGCGACGGGACGGAGCGTTGTTCGCCGCGGCGCCTTGCCTTGATGCGAACGTAGGGAGCAATGTACGTGCAACGATGGCCGAACGAGCCAGGCGCCGACTGCGGCTCGGCGTGAAACGGCTCCACGAGGTCTTCGATGACAAAACCGCTGCGGCACATGCCGCCGATCATGTCCTCCCAGCGATGGACAAATTCCAAGGCTCCCGCCTCGCGCAAACGGCTGGGTTCGGCGGCGGCCGGCAACGGGCCCGATCGGTAATAGGGCTCGATCAACTCATACCCTCGAGCCGAAGCCGCCAGTCCAGCCTGCAGACTGGTCGGTTGCTTGTGTTGGCTGATGTACAGCCCGCCGGGACGGCAAACTCGAGCGACTTCGCGAAACACATCGACAATCGACTCGACGTAGCAGGTGCTGACAGGGTGGATCACCAAGTCAAAGGAGCTGTCGGCGAACGGCAGTCGCTGCATCGAGGCCTCGACCGTCCGCACCTCGAGTTGCCGTTGCTCGGCCACGGCCCGATCGAGCTCCAACATGGCCGGGCTGATGTCGACGACCGTCACACGGCCCCCGGCCGCCGCGTACAAAGCGCTCTGCCGGCCACCGCCCGCCGCTAGGCACAGCACTTGTTGCCCGCGAATATCACCGCCCAGCCAGCCAAGTCCGTCAACCGTCGCCAACGGATTGGCGAACTCCGAGTCCTTGGCCGGTGTGGTAAAGCGATCTCGCTTGCGCACCATGGCGTCCCAAACACGGCGGTTATGCGCTTCAGTAGGATCGGTCATGGCAGGCGCTGGGCGATGGTGTTGGTGACATGCGGATATTCTATCGCAAAGGCATCGCGGGCGATGACAGGCCGGACGGGAAGGCCCGGCGACCTGGCACAGGCAATTCAGCTTGCATGCGGTCGGGGCAGTTTTCAAAATGGACATCGCTTCGCACCTTCCTCTACTCAAGAGCGTGCTCGTTGAGTGGGCGAGAATCGTCCTCCCTCCCGCTCGCCGACACATCGGGTTCCTATCCGGTCCACGGCGGAGCCTGCCCCCTTCCATACTCGTTCAACAGCCTACAACCGCCTCCAAGGTCCGCCATGCTCACGATTAGCGATCCCCGCCGAGGCTTTTCGCGCCGCGACTTCCTCCGCATCGGCGGCTTGGCGCTGGGGGCCTCGGCGCTGCCCTCCCCGGCCGCGCTGCAAGCGGCGCAGCAGAACGCGCTCTCGACGGGCAAATCGGTGGTGTTTCTGTTTTTGCACGGGGGGCCGAGCCAAACGGAGACATTCGACCCGAAGATGTCGGCGCCGTCGGGTGTGCGCAGTGCCACCGGCGAGCGGGCCACGCGACTGCCCGGTGTCACCTTCGGCAGCACCTTCGAGCGGCTGGCGAATCTCGCGGATCGCATGACGATCGTTCGCTCGTTTCGCTCAGGCAACGGCAATCACGACATCAAGCCGATCGTCTGCAAAGACACCGGGGACGCGAACCTGGGCGCGTTGTACGCGCGGGCAGTCGGCGCCAACCGTCCCGACAACGGCATGCCGACCAACGCCGCGGTGTTCCCGCGCGCCGTCGAGCCCGCCTCGCAAAAGCGCACCAGCTCCTTTGGAAATTTCGTCTCCACCGGCGGACTGGGCTCGGCCTACCAGCCGTTTGTGCCCGGCGCTGGCGGAGAGCTTCAAGAGGCGATGCGACTGAGCCTCTCGCCCGACCGTCTGGATGACCGCCGGCAGCTGCTCGGGGCGCTCGGCGAAGTCCGTCGCCGCCTCGAGCACTCCCAAGAGGCCGCTGGATTGGAGCGGATGCAGCAACAGGCGTTCGAGACCATTCTTGGCGGGGTCGCCGACGCCTTCGATCTCTCCAAGGAAGATCCCAAGACAATCGCACGCTACGACACGGCGCCGCTGGCTCGTCCCGATCAGATCAGCCGCAAATGGAACAACTACAACAACTATGTCGACAACGCCAAGACGCTCGGCAAGCTGATGCTGCTTGCTCGCCGGCTCTGCGAGGCCGGCTGCGGATTTGTCACCGTCACCACCAATTTCGTCTGGGATATGCACGCCGACGTGAACAATGTCGGCGTCGAAGAGGGCATGCAGTACATGGGATTGCCGCTCGACTACGCCGTGTCGGCATTCATCGAGGACTGCAAGGAGCGCGGGCTGAGCGACGACATCTTGTTGGTCGTGACGGGCGAAATGGGCCGCACTCCCAGGATCAATGCCCGCGGGGGCCGGGATCATTGGGGTGGCCTCACGCCGCTGCTGCTTTCGGGCGGCGGGCTCTCCCATGGACAAGTCATCGGTACCTCGACCAGCGACGCTGGACAGCCTCAATCTCCGCCGATCGAGATCCCCAATCTCGTCTCGACCATCATGCACACCTTGGTCGACGTTGGCCGCCTACGAATTGCGGGAGGCATGCCCGCGGAAGTGATCAAGGCCGGCTCGGCGGCGCCAATTCCCGGTCTGGCCTGAGCCATTCAACAGGTGGGGTGGCGTCGATAGCATGGGCGCCCTCGCCCGTGCAGAACTGCGCAAACCCACTGTGCCGGCCAAAGCACGTCTCGCGCGATAGGGGTAGGGGAGTGACGGTTGCCCGGCTCCCCCCCCTCCGAACCGGACGTGCGGTTCTCCCGCATCCGGCTCTCCGGAATGTGGTTATCTCGATGAGGATTGACAAGCTAGCTCATG
>JAGQPF010000279.1 GCA_020426845.1 Planctomycetales bacterium | reverse complement strand
GGTTTCCTTGTTTGAAGTCTGCGCTTTGCGCAGCAGCGTACACGCTGGCCTTGCCAACGCAACTTTCTCACGCAAAGTCGCAAAGAACGAGGGAGCTTGGCAGCCTTTTGTTAAGCCGCTCGTCGTCGCTCCACATAGGGCGCAGCCCACGCGGCGTCCGTTTCGTAGCCCAGTTCAATCAGATGCTGTGCAAAGTCGGGCACGTCATGTAGGATCTCACCAATCCGCGCCTCGTGCTCGGGCGCTTGCCAACGGCCGACGCTGCTCGTGTCGACCGCGCGAATCCCATTGAGCGGCCCCGTCTTAAACTGGTGGGGAATCGAATCCTGGAACTGCGAGAACGGTTGGGCAAATCGCTCGCCGACAAACCGCTCGATGTCGAGCTCAATACGCCCCGTGTCGGCCACGAGTTGCTCGTATCGCACGACCATGTTTCGATCGTCGCGCACTTGACGAAGCAGCGCAGGATAAAGCTCGTGCCACACGGCCGTGGAGATGTGATAGGGGCGATGCTTGGCCGAACGAGGATGTCGCGAGGTCAACGCGTCGCGCGGATCGCGGATCGTGACGATCACTCGCAATGCTGCGTCGCGATCCGCATAGAACGCGCGGACGCGGCCAATCTCCAGGATGTCGCGAGGGCGTTTCGTCAACATCACAGCGTGATTTCTCAGCCGGCTGGTGGCCGCGCGCCAGCCACGGATCTCTTTCTTGAACTTGCGAGCCGCAGGCAGGACCGTGTCCATCATCAATTGCAGCAGCGTGCTCCCGGATCTCGGCAGTCCACAGATGAGAATGTGAGTCCGCAACGGAGTGAGCCCTAGCCAACCCGAGTCGGGGAGCGTGCAAATATTGCAGGCCACGCGACGCAACAGGCGCGTGATCGGACGCTCGGTCTTCCAAGCCTCTTGGAGCGTCAGTGACGGCTCGTCGTTGCCGTGAGTTCCCCGTGACATTGCAATGGCACTCCGTATCTCGACACTTCGGTGTTCTTCTACAGGCGGCTATCCAAAACTCGCGGCAGACCGCGACTTGGCCTCTGCGTGGATCGCGTCGTCAGCCAACAACTGCACGGCTCGAAATCCTCCCAACGATCCAACGGTGGCGCGACGGCTCGACCGAGAGTCGGAAATCAGTTGGATCGGAGCGTGAACCGCCTGGTCCGTCACAATCACATCGCCCGCAACCAGTTGGCCCACGTCGCACACCGGCAGCTCAATCTCGGCGAGCACCGCGACATGCGGCGACGGAGGAAGTCGAGTTGCCGGCGGCGCGAACCACCGCTGCTTCTCCGTCGGTAGCCACCAGGTCAGTTGGCCGCTGGTGTCCAGCAAGCGAAATTCGAAGGTCACGGCCGTGGGCGACTCGGGCCACGTCACTTGCCCTCGCTCCACCGCGCCACCCTCGGAAAAAGTCGTCAGCTCGGTGAACTCCGCGAAACTCGCTCGCTCGTCGAACCGGTTGTTGGAAGCCGCTGCGAGGGCGAGCAACGCGCGGCGAATCAGCGTCTGTTCAATTTCGGTCAACGCGTTGTGGGACCGGACGGGCGACACTTGAGTCGCCCCGGTTTGCGCGTCGATGATGGCCGCGGCGAGATGACGGTCCACCTCCCATACGGTCCAAGTATGCGCACTCTCGTGCTCCGGCTGATGGTGGTTCAACGAACAATTGACCAGACAGCTGGCCGTGGCCGCGACGCGATGCTCCGCCGCCGGGCGAACGGCGCACACCACCTCGGTCCCCAGCAGCGCGCTCCAACTTGCGCCCAGCACCGGGGCCAACTCGGTCTGCCAAGCTGGAGTGGAAGCAGGCAGCAGGCTGTGCAATTCCTGAGGTGACAGTGAGGCCATCCGGAGAAGTCCTGTGGGTTGGTCGCGTCGGGGCGCAGTGCTGCCTTCGTTTCGTCACGGCTTCGCCGTCGCTTGGGGCAGGGCGAATCTTAGGGGCGCGGCCCGCTGGTGAAAACGGCAATCCGACGGGAACGCGAGCGTTTTTCCCTAGGATCAGTGCGGTTTCAATCGCCAACCGGGTGTTTTTCAACAGGCACCGCAGTGAAACTGGGTAAGATATTGCCGTTTGCAAGACTCGGTCTCACCGAGGCACGTGTTCACCAACGGGATGGCGCCGCTTTCCCCTCACGTTTCCACCTTCCCACTTTCGGGGTTGCGATGAGCCGATTCCGTGACATGCGTTGGTCAGTTTCCTTGGCGATGCTCTCCGTGGTGGCCGTGTGGGCCTCGCCACAGTTGACGTCCGCGCAAACGCCTCGCCGCCAGCGCGTGGAGTGGACCGTTTCGCAGATCGTGGGCACGCCGGACCCGCCCGCCCCCTATCGCCTGGAGCAGATCTTTCCACAGGTGAGCTTCGAGAACCCGGTCGACATGACCATGCTGCCCGGCACTGACACATGGGTTGTGTTGGAACTCGGTGGCCGTGTCTATTCGTTCCCGAATCGAGCGGATGCAAAGCCGGAACTGGTCGTGGATTTGAAGCAGCACCTGCCCAAGCTCGACCGCGCCTACGGGATCACGTTTCCCCCCGACGTGTCCAAGACGCGCGAGTGTTACATCTCGTACGTCGAAAAGGCGGGGCTGCCCAACGGCAGCCACGTGTCGCGTTTTCCCGTCCGCCAACTCGAGCCGTTGCGAGTGGATGCCAGTGCGGAGGAGGAGATCATCTCCTGGCTTTCCGGCGGCCACAATGGCGCGTGCTTGAAATTCGGACCGGATGGGATGCTTTACGTCTCAACCGGGGACGGCGGCCCGGCGTTTCCTCCCGATCCGCTGCGTTCGGGGCAGGACATTTCCAATCTGCTGTCGGCCATCTTGCGGATCGATGTCAGCCAAGGCGAGCAGGGACGCAAGTATCGAATTCCCGCCGACAATCCTTTCGTGAGTCGGCCCGGCGCACGTGGCGAGATCTGGTGCTATGGCCACCGCAATCCATGGAAGATGAGCTTCGACTCGTTGACCGGAGATCTATGGATTGGCGACGTCGGTTGGGAAATGTGGGAGCTCGTCTTTCGCGCGCAACGAGGCGGCAACTACGGCTGGAGCATTATGGAGGGCTCGCAACGGGTTCACTACGATCGCGCGCCTGGTCCGACGGAAATACTCGCGCCCACGGTGGAGCACTCGCACATCGAATCCCGATCGGTGACGGGTGGCTTTGTCTATCGTGGGCAGCGACTTCCGAAGCTCAACGGAGCTTACCTCTACGGAGACTACGTGACCGGCAATTTCTGGTCCGCCCGTCCTGCGGAGAAGAGCCAAGCAGTCGTCCAGGACGAGCCGCGACAGACCAATGAGTCGGTGCTGCGCCAGGCGGCGCCGGGGGTCGAGGTGCGGGAAATCGCTCGTTCCTCCGTGCAGGTGATTACGTTTGCCGAAGATCGGGCCGGCGAACTGTACATCGTTGGTTATGGCGGAAAGATCTATCGCCTGGTTGAGAACGACGCTGAAACAGAGCGGCGCCCGTTTCCGCAGCGTTTGAGTGAGACGGGGCTGTTTGCCGACGTGCCGAGTTTCCAACCCGCCGCGGGCGTGCTTGCCTATCAGCTGCGAGTTGAGCCCTGGGCGGACGGAACGTTGGCGGAGCGGCACCTCGCCGTGCCTGGCGCGGGCGTGCTGGAACAACATGAGACTCAGAACCCTCAGGTGGGTCAGATTCGGGGACAGTGGAAGTTTCCGGTCAACACCGTGTTGATGAAGACGGTCTCCATTGAGACTCGAGCCGGTGATCCAGCGTCGCGTCGACGATTGGAGACGCAGCTGTTGCATCTTCACGAGGACCAGACATGGCGCCCTTACACCTATGTTTGGAACGAGTCCCAGACGGACGCGGCTCTGGCCCCGCAAGAGGGCTCATACCTCGAGCTGTCGGTGGAGGACCCCCGCTTTCCGGGCTCGAAACAAACGCGGCGGCATCGTATTTCCTCGCGATCCGAGTGCATCATGTGCCACACGGCGCGAGGCGGGGTGGTTTACGGCTTTCGACCTGAGCAGTTGGACTGTCCGCACCTCGAGAACAACGTCAATCAACTACAGCTGTTTGACGAGTTGGGCATGCTCGCGCAGCCCGTTCGCAGCCACACGCGTTTCGCCGCGCCGCATGACCAATCCGCGTCACTCGAAGTGCGGGCGCGTTCGTATTTGGATGTGAACTGCGCGCATTGCCATCGACGGGGCGGCGGCGGCACGGCGGCGTTGGAACTGATCGAGTCGCTGGAATTGTCACGCACACATTTGACCGAAGCCCCAACGCAAGGAGCGTTCAATCTGCTCGACGCACGAGTGGTGGCGCCGGGCGATCCATACCGCTCGGTGCTCTACTACCGGATGGCGAAGCTCGGCAAAGGGCACATGCCCCAATTTGGCGCCGAGCAGACGGATCCGGCGGGCTTGCGCATGATCGGCCAGTGGATTCGCTCGTTGACTCCCGCCGAGTCGGAGGATGACACGGTGGCAAAACTTCGCCGGCGGCAGTCGGAACAACTCAATCGCTGGATGAAGGACGACGATGTCTCGACGGCTCAGTTGGCGCTGGCCTCGCTGCTCGAGACGACCAGCGGCGCCTTGCAGGTGCAAGAACGATTGGAACATGAAACGGAGTTGCCGGAGGAGCGACGACGCCAGGCGATCGTGCAAGGCGCCGCCAGCGAGGACCCGCGCGTGCGCGACCTGTTTGAGGCCTATCTGCCGCCCAGCGAGCGGACCAGGCGGCTCGGTGCAGTGATCGATGTCGAGGAGCTGCTGACACGCGCCGGAGACATGGAACGAGGGGAAGCGTTGTTCTCCCGCGCGGCGGGCGTGCAATGCCGCAACTGCCATCGCATCGGCGCCCAAGGCAAACCCTTGGGGCCCGATCTGACAGCGATCGGCAAGCAACTCGACCGCCGACAACTGCTGCAGTCCATCCTCGATCCGTCCGCCAAGATCGACCCCAAATTCCTCGCCTGGACCGCGCTGACCGAAGATGGGGAAATCCACACGGGGCTGATCACCCAGCGCGACGAGCGGCAAGTTGTCTTGATCACTGCGGCCGGCAAATCGATCACCATTCCGACGGCGGAGATCGCCCGCCTCGCGCCTCAACAGAAATCGCTGATGCCCGATCTGCTGCTCAGTGAAATGACCGAGCAGCAAGTTGCCGACCTGCTGGCCTACCTGTCCTCGCTCAAGTAGGACGGTACTCACGCAGGGCGTCCACACGCTCAGCTTACGGGCGACGCGTAGGGAATGATCGAGCAGTTTGGCAAGGCTCGCCGCAGTTGGTCAATCGCCGTCTGCTCAACCCTTGGCCCCAAGTAGACCTTGCGCAATTCGGGAAGCCTCGCCAATGGTGACACATTCTGGACACGCGTGGCCGAAAGGTCCAGTTCCCGAAGCTGCGTCAGCGCTGCCAGCGGAGCAAGATCGGTGACCTGAGTTCCGGCGAGGCTCAGGTAGCGCAGGCTGGGGAGTTGGGAGAGTCGAGTGATGTCGACGATGTCGTTGTCGGGGTAACTTGCACCCCGGGTGGTGAAAAAATAGCCCGACATATAGACAGCCAAGGGGCGGGAAGAGAAGTCGGCCCCGAAGACACTGCGCACCAAACCGGGAGGTGGCGCGTCCTCGCGTAGCCTGCCGCTTTCCTCCTGCCATTCGAAGTCGTAGTAAACGATTCCGCCTTGCGAACGGATCCACTCCACCGCGCCATGCTGTCGCCGTACGCGGTTCATGGTCAGTCCGAGCCAGACGCAGGCGACGGTCAATGCAATGACCAGCCCCCGTACGCTGAACCGCAGCCGCCGGTAGGCCGCCCCCGTGGATGTCTTGGAGCTGGGAGGAGCGGTCCGTTCCATGGTCGTAGTCATTTTCTGCACCCTGAAGGAGCGATGAGGCGGCTTCATCTTACCGTGAGTCCAAGTGGCCCGCTCGCAAAAAACACGGCTTCACCTGGACTCGCAGCTTGGTGCTTTTCAACGTAGTCCTAGGCCGGTGAAAAACCCCCGTACCGACAATCGACAAAGCGTTCTTCCGCATAATGAAGACGCGCCAGCCAGTTAGGTCTTTTGCAACAGGCAGCTAGGTCCCGCAGAATGTCCGATAGCAGGCGGTGAATTCTCGCGACGCCGGCTCGGCATACCGCTGCTCAGCGGGACGGTCGCGGCAAGGATCCGTGACAACCTCCAGCAATCGCTCCAATGGCAACAGATCCATGGAATCGGTGGCTGCCGCCAACGCTTCCTCCACAAGGTGATTCCGAGGAATATAGAGCGGATTGTGGCTGCGAATTACGCAAGCTGCTTCGGCTGCGACTCCCGGCTGACGATTCAATCGCCGACGCCATCGCGCCAGCCAAGGCTCGAACGCCGGTGTTGGGAAGAGTGGCGCCGAGCCCTCCGCGGGTGGCTCGACAGCGTCCGCGAGCCGGCGCCAGCCAAGGGTGAAGTCAACGGCGTGCTCCTGCAGCAGTTTGAGCCAGTCGCGGGCCAGATCGATGTCGGAATCAATGTCGGAATCAATGTCGTCTTGAGTGGCCTCACTTTGAGCCAAGCCGAGTTTCGCGCGGGCGATCTTACACCACTCGGCTTCGTAAAGCGGCATGAATCGTTCCACGACATTCGCGGCCTGCGAGATCGCCGTGTCGATCGAGTCAGGGTTGATGAGCGGAAGCAATGTTTCCGCGAGCCTCGCTAGATTCCAGCGGGCAATCAACGGTTGGTTCTCGTACGCGTAGCGTCCGCCTCGGTCGATCGAGCTGAACACGGCGCTGGGGTCATAGGCCTCCATGAACGCGCACGGGCCGTAGTCGATCGTCTCTCCCGAGACAGCCATGTTGTCCGTGTTCATCACGCCGTGGACAAAGCCAGCCAGCATCCAGCGGGCAAGCAACGAGGCCTGTCGGCGGGCGACGGCCTCCAGCAAATCCAGGTAGCGCTCCTCCGGACTTGCATCGAGCAGCTCGGGGAAATGGCGAGCGATCACATAGTCCGCCAATTGCTGAACTTGATCGAATCGTTGACGCGCGGCAAAGAACTGAAACGTGCCGACCCGAATGTGGCTCGACGCCACCCGTGTCAGGACGGCGCCCGGCAGCGGCCGCTCTCGAAACACTGGCTCGCCCGTCGCGACGGCCGCCAGCCCGCGGGTCGTTGGAATCCCCAACGCATGCATCGCCTCGCCAAGCAAATACTCACGGAGCACGGGTCCCACTGCCGCTTTTCCGTCACCACCCCGCGCAAAGGCCGTTGGCCCCGATCCCTTCAAGGCAATGTCCCGGCGGCGGTTCTGAACGTCGAGCACTTCACCGAGCAGCAATGCTCGCCCGTCCCCTAGCTGCGGAACAAAGCCGCCAAATTGATGGCCTGCGTAAGCCTGGGCCAAGGGGACCGCGCCACTCGGCAACTCGTTGCCCGAAAACAGTCTCGCCAAGTCAAGCGGTGATTCGGAATCCGCCTCAAGGCCAAGCTCACCAGCGAGTTGACGGTTGAACAACAGCAGCGCCGGCCCGCGCACCGGATCGGGCGACCGCTGCACGTAAAAGCCGGACAGCTGTTCGGCATAGCTGTTGTCAAATCGAAAATGAACCACGCAAGTCGGCCCTCGGCCCGTCGTTAGAAGATTGAAACGCAAACCGACTCGGCGTGAGCCAATCCGTTCTCGGCAGAAAGCCCCAATCAGGAGCCTGACTCCAAGGCCGACATGGAGCAACCCAACCGCTCCGCCACGCGCAAAGCGCTGACAACGCCGCCTTCGTGAATTCCGTTGACCCAACTGGCGCCACAAAAATGGATGCGGTCGCGGCCGCTGATCTCGGCGTGGCGAGCCTGGGCCGCCACGGTCTCGCGATTGAAGCAAGGAGTGGCGAAGTCGACGCGAGCAAACTGCTGACGAGGCCAGGCAACATCCGGGAATTGGTACCACATATAAAGCGGATCCGCCGTCGGATAGCCGCACATCTTGGTCAGGTTTGCAAATCCGGCGCGAAACACGAACTCCTTGCCGGCGGCAAGCGACCGGTTGAATCCGTCGGTGGCTGCAAACAGCGTGACGTCCGACGGCGACCAGGCCCCAACCGCCTCGCGGTCCGAAGTGAAAACAACGGAATGGGATTGGCTCGAGAAGGCGTCAAGCACCTCTCGCTCGTCATCGTGCGGGGCAGCCAGACGCGCCAACGCGGCTCGCGGCGGAATCGCAAACACCACTTGGTCAAATCGATCCGCGCGACCGCCCCCGTAAACGACGACTCCGTCCGGCTCTCGCTCGACACGCTCCACCTCGTGCAACAGCCGGACCTGTTCGCGCATCGGCGCCGCGAGCGCATCGAGGTAGCGGCCCACGGACCCCGGCACGTGATGCCACACCCCGTGCCGAATAGACGGCAGAAATCCCAGCGCACGCATGTTTTGAATCACGAACGACAGGGGAAGCTGGTCGATCCCCTTCTGATTCAACGTCCAGGTGGCGCCGCACAGGAAACTCAGCAGGACACGAAACTCCTCGGAATAACTCTCGCCCGCCAGGTACTCGCCCAAGCTGGGGCCCTCGGCGGCTGTATCGGCGTTTTCCATCGATCCAACGGGCCTCACAAGGGTCGCCGGCGATGGCGGCCCGACCGATCGCGCGTGGCGATAGAATCTCAATCCATCTTGCACCAGCCAGTGCTGGCTGCGATGCCACAGGGAAGAGGCGGCGGTTCGCCACGGGGCGTTCATGTCGAGATAGTATCGCTGCCCCGACTCCAAGAAGTGAAACTCGACGGTGATCTCGGATCGAACCAGCGGGACCTTGAGCAACCGCAGCATTTCGAAAAAACGCGGATACCCGGTGGAGTAAAACATGCAGACACCCGCGTCGACACGCAGCGGGTTGCCGTCCCGGTCAGGAACAACCGTCGTCAAGGCGTGGCCGCCCACGCGATCTGACGCCTCCAGCACAACCACGTCGTAGGCGGGACGCAGCAGTCGGGCGACAGTCAGCCCCGAGATGCCGGCGCCGATCACGGCAACGCGTTCCCTTTGTCTCGACATGAGTTGCTTTCAGCCAGGGGATGATCGTCGCAAGTACCCCGCTCATTCTGGATCAACGCCCTGTCGAGATCAACAAGCCGCAGCGCAGGCGTCTCTTTCATTCTCGGACAGGATGTCCGACTGAGTCGCGGTTGATTTCGAATCTTGGCTCCCTTCGAGCTGCGCATCTAGTGATCGCGTAGCCAAAGGTAGATTGCCAACACGAGCGTCCATGGCAGCGGAAGCAGCCAACCCCATGTCAGTCCTCGCCAGATGTGAGGCGGGTCGGCGCCGACCAAACCCGGGTCGTCAAGAATCATCACCAAGGCGCACGTTGTCTCGGTCGCTACGGCCAGCACAAGCAGCGAAATCACCAGTGTGCCGAGACGCGATCGAGCGCGGGGCGCGCTGATGGTGAACCCAATCATGAAACCCACCAGCGGCGTCAACAGAAAAAACACCTGATCGGGCAATTCGACGGTGTTCAGTGGGAACTGAATGACACGCAGCGGCGGATCAAGCCACTGGAGCACACCGGTCTTGGCTGCAGGAAGTGGGCCGATCGTGAAGGCGTAAAGCATCCAAGTCAACGCGCAACAAAAATGCAGCCAGCCGAATACATGTGCGACCAGCAGGCGCCTCCAGCTCGAGACGCCAATCCACTTGAGCATTGCTATGCCGGGTGCGGAGGAGAGATCGTGGACACGGGGCGCGGCCACAGAATCAGTCTATCGTGGATCGTCCGGCTGCATCAACGAAGGAAACCTGCAGCTCGCGCATGGTTCCATGGTCTCGCGCCCATGGCTAACCTCTGTCGCCCCTGCCGGGGCTTTTACGCGTGAGTTGCGCGCGAGTCCAGAGGCTCGCGCACGGTTCCATGGGCTCGCGCCCATGGCTAACCTCTGTCGCCCCTGCCGGGGCTTTTGCGCGCGAGTTGCGAGTAAATTGCGAGCGGTTCCACAGGCTCGCAAACGGTTCCATCGGCTCGCGCCAACGCAAGCCGATGGAACCGGTGAGATCTACTTGCGCGTAAAGTCGACCCAGCGGCTGTCGTCAATCCGGCTGCTGCCCAAGCCTCTGTCGAGATCGCCCTTGGGAATCCGAGGCGGGATCCGCATGCTCGAGAAAAACTCGGGTTGCGGGCGCTCATATCGCTTGGCTGCCTCTTGCACGGTCTCGCCGCCTCGCAGGAAAAGCATCCGCGGCACATGGTTCTCGGTGTCCCGAGTCCAGAGCACGCCGTTTGCGTCGCGAATCTGCAGGTTGGCCGTGAAAGGATTAATCTTCACCGTGTGCTCCGGCCCGTTGCGTCCCAGACCCGGCCCCTCCCGATACTTGAGCTCGTACGGCTTGCCGCGTCCGATCGTGGCGATCACCGCCAGTTTGGCGTCGGGGTTAATCTTCCAACCCGCGCGCAAAACCGACTCGCTTAACGCGGCCTCCAACGCATCCGCGTCGGCGTCCTCCACCGAGATGACGATCTTCACTTCCGTTCCCGGCTGCGTGACCCACAAGTCCTTCCGTTTGGACAAGCTCGCGTAAGCCTTGTTCAGGTCATCGCTCGGCATTGGCAAAGTAGTCAGTTTCAGACCGCTAATGGTGCTCGCCGCAGTCAACGTCCCCCGCCCAAGCGTCCGGCCCACGTTGCCGCTGTAGTAATGCCAAACGACCATCCCCAAGTTGGGATCGACGACATCGCCTGACTCGGTCAGAAACCAGTCGTTCGTGATCCAGCCCACCAGTGTGTGGTGCAGATGCGCGGAGACCACTCCGGACTGCGGCAGCTGGCCCGCGGCGAGATCGTACACGGCCCACGTGTTGCTGGCAGTCACCGCAATCCGCTTTCCATCGGGATGGAATGCGACTCCCGGTGTCCCGACCATCTCGGCATCGACAAAGCCAAGGTGTTTGCCCGACGCTGACTCAATCAAATGGAAGCCTTTGCTGTCAGGCACGGCCAGGTACCGGCGGCCGCCGCTGAATGCGGGAATTCGCAATGTGCTCGCCGTGTTGCGCGGGGTGCGGTAGAGCAACTGATTGGTGGCCAAGTTCCAGCAATAGAGCGCGTCGTTCACCTGAACCACGGCGATATCCTTGGCGAGCAACCAACCTTTCGACGCCTGTGGCTTGAAGCCGGGCTTGTCGTGCCCCGGCAAGAGTCGACGCAGACGCACCACCGGCTTGTCGGCGCCGAGTTTCTCCACCAGCTGCAACTCGCCGCCACGTTGAATGTTGTCGACTCCCGAGACCATGAGCGTTTGCCCGGTCCCCGGATGGTGATCGAGCAGGTAAAGCGATTGGTCGGTGTCCAGTACCGTCTGGAACGGGCCGTTCGGAAGTTTTCCAATCAAGATCCTCCCACGTGTCTCCTCGGGTTTGCCCGCTTTGTTGCGGCCGATGGTGAGCGCCACGGTGCCCGTCTGAGGATCGAGCACGCTTAACGGTGAGACTTTGTCATAGGGATCCGTGTCAGCCACGCGGATGTTTCCGGGCTTGACGCTCAGCAATGGGGGCATCGGGTCCGGATCCAGCGGCGCTGGAGGCGCCGCAGTGCTCAGCGCGACCTCGACCCCATCGCCCGGCAATACCAGTACCTCGTCGGGCGAGGCCAATTGATTGGCCGCCATAGCCGCAGGCCCAGGCGCCGCAGCTGGCAACGCGGCAGGCACACCGCCGGCGAACGGGTTTTGCTGCTTTGCCAAACCAGCGACGTAGTCCTGGTCCTCCTTGCTCAGCAGTGACAGCTGAACCGTGACGACCAGCCCGTCCTCTTTCCGCAACTTGACCGTGCCGTTGCCCTGCTCAATCAGTGTGGCATCAACCGAATAGCCGCCGCTGGCAGCTTTCCAGGTCCGCTTGGTGGGCGCCTCCTGAGCGGCGAGAGGCCCACAAAGTGAGGTCAGTGCAAGCAACAGCGCCAGGCCGCACGCTGCGCGTCGATGGAGGAAAGCATTGAGGAGATAATGTGTCACGAGCCAACCCGGGCTGGAGAAATGGATGCAGTTCGGCGCGGTCGATTGTTTTCGACAGTTGTAATGGTAGCGAGCACGCCCCCCGGGCGCCAGCTAAAAGTGGGCGATTTTGCTCGGGCAGCTAAGCGTGGCGTCTGGGCGGATCGATCAGTTTCCCGTTGCCGGAATAGCGAAGCAAGACTTGGAGGAATCGATCGCTCCTTAGGCTGCCAACCTCGTGACGTGGTTACGTCGTGTATTCCGAGTTGAACTGCACGTACTCAACCGTCAAGTCGCTCGCCCAAACCGTGGCGTTCCCGGCGCCATTGCCAACGACCAGCTCGATCGACACCTCCGCGTTGTCCCGCATCGATCGGCTCGCTTCCGCCGGGTCAAACGCGGTCGGCTCCCCGGATTGGAATAGCGAGATGCCGTTGAGTTTCAAGGACAGCGATTGCACGCAGAAGGCGACTCCCGCGTAACCGGCGGCGGACACAATGCGGCCCCAGTTGGGATCGTTGCCCGTGATGGCTGTCTTGACCAGCGGGCTGTCCGCGACCGCATTGGCAATCTTCCTTGCTTCCTCCGAGGTGTCGCAGCCTTGCACACGGATCTCGATCAGATGTTTGGCGCCCTCCCCGTCGGCGGGAATCTGCTTGGCCAATTCGAT
>JAGQPF010000278.1 GCA_020426845.1 Planctomycetales bacterium | reverse complement strand
GAGGCCCACTTTCGTTTCGCTCAATCCGTGCGCGGAAACCACTGACGGGAAAGCCGTGTGCGGGAAAACCGCCCGCACGGTTTGGAGGGGGGGGAGTCCGGCCCAACCGGACTTCCCTACCCCTATATTTCTGTCGCCCCTGTCGGGGCTTGTTGCGCGTGGGCGCGACGCCGGTCCCCGAGCTTGCGCTCGGGTGCGCCGCGAATCCCCGAGCTTGCGCTCGGGTGCGCCGCGAATCCCCGAGCTTGCGCTCGGGGCTAACGACTGTCGCCCCTGCCGGGGCTTGTTGCGCGCGGGTGCACCGCGAATCCCCGAGCTTGCGCTCGGGGCTAACGACTGTCGCTCCTGCCGGGGCTTTGTGCGCGTGGGTGCACCGCGAATCCCCGAGCTTGCGCTCGGGGCTAACGTCTGTCGCCCCTGTCGGGGCTTTTGCGCGTCGCCCCTGCCGCCTGCCGGGACTTTTTGCGCTGACGATCGCAGTTCCCAAGGCTTGCACCCAGTTCGCACACCAAATCAACGCTTGAATTGCGTTGTGCGTTACTTCTGCTTGCTTCCGTTCTTCTTCTTTTGGTTCCGCTTAATTTGAGGCGGCTTGGCGCCGGCGGGGCGGAGGAGCTCCGTGGTGTTGCGCTGGTTCGCCTTGATCTCGGCGATGTGAGCGTCGTAGGCGGCTTGCAGCTGGCGGCAGACGTCCGGGTGTTGCTCGGCGAGATTTTTGTCCTCGCCGATGTCGGCCGACAAGTCGTAAAGCTGCACTTGGTGCGGCGAGGGAGCGCGGCCGACGGGGGCATCGCGACCGTCGCCGCGCTCTTTCCAGGGATAGAATTTCCAGTTGCCTTGCCGAACGGTTCCGGGACCGTGCATCAGCACGTAGGTCTCATGCGGGCTTTTGGCGCCGGGGGTGCTCATCAGCGGCCAGATGTCGAGCCCGTCGATCTTGCGATCGGAAAGCGCTCCGCCGCAGAGCTTGGCCAACGTGGGCAGCACGTCGATGGTCGCCGCGACTTCGCGACAGGTGGAGCCCGCTGGAATCTGCCCCGGCCACCACATCAGTGTGGGCTCCCGAATGCCGCCATCGTAAACGCTGGCCTTCTTCGCTCGCAGCGGCTTGGAAGATCCCACGGCCGCGCCGTTGTCGCTGGTGAAGATCACCAACGTCTGCTCCGCGATCCCCTCGGCCTTGAGCGTTTTGAGAATCTCGCCGACCGACCAGTCGACTTCCTCGATCGCATCCCAGATCAGCCTGCCCGTGCGGTTCTCGAAGTCCTTGCTGACGGCCAGCGGCAGATGCACCATCGTGTGGGGAAGATAGAGGAAGAACGGGTTGCCCTTGTTCTCCTTGATAAAGCGAATCGACTCTTCGGTGTATCGCTTCGTCAACGTCGACTGATCGCAGGGGTACTCGATGATCTCCTCGTTGCGCATCAGCGGGACGTCATTGCGTTTTGTCAGCCCCGCGGCGAGTTGCTCGCGGGTGACGCCTTCGCGAAGCACGAGATCGGCTGACAACTTGTTGGCAGGATCGATCCACATGTCGTTGCTGTAAGGGATGCCGTAGTAGCTCTCGAATCCCTGATAGGTTGGCAAACACGGAGGCAAGTGTCCCAGGTGCCACTTGCCCACGCAGGCGGTGCGGTAGCCAGCGGCCTTCAGCATGTCGGCGATCGTCAGCTCGTCGGGGTTCAGCCCGCGGCCGCTGTTGGGAAACAGCACCGGCTGCATCGAAAGCCGCTGGTAGTGGCAGCCGGTCATCAACGCGGTGCGCGATCCCGAGCAAACGGCGCAGCCGACGTAGAAGTCGGTGAAGCGCATCCCTTCCGACGCCATCCGATTCAAGTTCGGAGTGCGGGGCCCCTTGGGATCCGTCGGTCCATTGAATTCGACATCGCCATAGCCCATGTCATCGATAAAGATGATGACGACGTTGGGATGTTTTGGCGCGTTGTCGGCGGCGGAGACGAAAGAGACGAATGAGCCGCTTGCCAGGCCAAACAAGCCCAGCAGCAAGGGGAGGATGCGTTGCGACATGAACTCGTTTTAGACTTGCCGTTGCTTGCTGCGGCGTCGGGCAAAAACGCCGGCGATGCCAAAGGCTGACCAGATCAGGACAGAATGAGGCTCCGGGACCGTGCTCATCGAGCCGCCGCCGCCATCGGGCGGGCCGGCGGCGTCCGGGATGTACCACAACTGATCTTGTTTGTGTTTGCCCCAGCGACCGTCACTGTTGTACGTCGTCGGATTCAGCGCGTCGAATCCGGTAAGATTCGTGCCCATGGCGAACAAGTTCAAGGCCTTCACGTTGCCCGTGTTCTCGGTCCAGGTGCTTACTGAACTCAGCGCGAAGTCGTGCAGCAATTCGGCTTCGTCCGAATAGGAATAGCTGCCGAAGCCGGTGACTTCTTCTTCCAACATCCAGATGGCTCGTTGCAGCGCATTGGCCCAGATGTCGGAGGTCGCGCTGTAATGGATGCCGCTGCCCAAGTCGAAGGTGTCGAGCGTGCCGGTGGCAAAGGCGGAATAGAGGAAGTCGACCGCATAGCCGATGGGGTCGCCAAAGTTCGTATTGGATCCGCCCAACACGGCGCGATCACTAACCCCGCCCACCAGGAAATCAGTGTTCAGGGTGATGTGCTCGTCGTATTCGATGCAAAATGTTTTCGCGAGATACTCGTAGCTGCCGTCCCCGAGCTTCTTGAACAGCGCGAACTCGCCGCCGCCGCTGGCGGCGCCGAACGTCTCATGGGTGCCACTCGAGTAGCGTCTGAGTTGAACAACGTCGCCATCGGTCAGCAGGCCTGCTGAGCAGATGCCGGGAACTCCGGCGAGCATGCCGACGGCAATCAGCAGTTGTTTGGTGAATTTCATGGCAGGATGTGGGTCAAAGGGAGGGGAACGGCTTCAGTTTAGTTGGCGACGTCATCGGTGCCGAACGAATTGTGCAAATTCCCGAATCCGAAGGGAAATTTCGTGGCGGAACTGTGCACCACCCATTTTGGGGTCAGGTGGTGCACTGTGAGTCCTACAGCAGGGTTGCCGGCCTGCGGCTAAAATGTGCTTCCATTCCCAATCCATCGTTACTCGCCGTCCTCTGTTCGGAACGACTCAATGAAACTATTCACTCGACCTGCCACCATCCTGACACTTTTTGCCGTCTTTGCCCTCTCCGCCCTCTCCGCAATGGGGCCCATTCACGCCGCCGACGACTGGACGCCCCTCTTCAATGGCAAGGATCTCGATGGCTGGGAGCAACACAACGGCACGGCTACATATCACGTCGAGGACGGCGTGGTGATTGGCAAGACGGCCGAGGGCAGCCCCAACTCGTTCATGTGCACGAAGAAGCACTATGGCGACTTCGAACTGGTGTTCGAGGTCAAGGTGGATGACGGTTTGAACTCGGGCGTGCAGATCCGCTCGCACAGCAAGCCGGATTACAAGAACGGGCGCGTCCATGGCCCGCAGGTGGAGATTGAATCGGGGCCGGGCGAGGCGGGCTTCGTCTACTCGGAAGGCACCGGCCGGGGCTGGATCTCCAAGCCGAAGACCCACGAGAAGTTCAAGAACGGCGAGTGGAACAAGTATCGCGTCGTCGCCAAGGGTCCGCGGATTCAGGTGTGGCTCAATGACGAGCAGATTGAGGACCTGAAAGACGAAGAGTCGTCGCAGAAGGGCTTCATCGCGCTGCAGGTTCACGGCATCAAAAGCGGCACGGGTCCGTTCGAAGTCCGCTGGCGCAACATCAAGATCAAGGAGTGAGGTTCGTCGTGGTGCAGACTGCGGCCAGAACGACCAAAATCACAGGCTGGCAGCGCTGGCGGCCTGTGCCACGGACCGGAGCACGGATGGCATGAACCTGGAGCAACAGCTCATTACGCGGCGCCTCGAGCCGACCGAGCAGACCACTTTGTCGCGAGAGGTGCAAGAGATCGCCTTGCGGCAGTCCCGCTACCTCGACGGCGCCAACTTTCGGTCCATCCATCCCGAGGACCTGCGGCGACTGTTTGAGCTCTATGACGATCGCTATTTTGACGGCGCCTGCCGGCAGGCGGTCGGCAAGGCGCCGCTGAGCTTTCGGCTCTCGCCGCGCATGACCAGCGCTGGTGGCAAGACGGTGCGCGAGGAGACGACTCGGCCAGGCCGCCCCAGCATCGTCAAATACGAGATCGTGATCTCCACCACGTTGTTGTTCCAGACGTTTCACGATGTCGACCGCCCGGTCTCCGTGACCGGGTTGATGTGCCAAAACCGGTTCGAAGCGCTGCAGCGAATTTTCGAACACGAGCTGGTGCATCTGATGGAGATGGTGGTTTGGGTTCACTCCAGCTGCGCCCAGTCGCGGTTTCAATCGATCGCTCGCCGATTCTTTGGCCATCGCGAGCACACGCATCAGCTGATCACACCCAAGGAGCGGGCCGTCGCCAAATTCAATATCCGGCCTGGCGACGCCGTCGAGTTCACTTTTGAAGGGCGGAGATTGAAGGGGTTTGTCAACCGGATCACCAAGCGGGCCACCGTGTTGGTGGAGAGCCCTACGGGCCGGCCTTATACGGACGGCAAGAGTTACGAAAAGTATTACGTGCCGGTCGCCAGCTTGCGGCGACGACCCAAGTAGGGTTGACCGCAATCTTCAGCGCAACATCCAGCGCGGGGGCGTCCGCAACGGGAGCAACGACTTTGAGAATCGCCAGCGGCGGAGTGCAGCACGAGACCAACACCTTCTCGACGACTCCCACCACGATTGAAGACTTCATTCGCGACAGTCAGTGCGGCGCCGAGTTGGCTGGCGGCGCCGTGATCTTCGAGCGATTGGGCGGGACGGGCACGATCCACGGCGGCTACATCGCAGCGGCTGCGGCGAGCGACGACGTCGAGCTGATTCCTTTGCTCTGCGCTCGGGCGCAGCCATCGGGAATCGTCGAGCAGGCTAGCTTCGACGAGATGTTGCGCCGACTATTGGAGCGGCTCGCCGCCGCCGGGCCTGTCGACGGCGTGCTGCTCGATTTGCACGGCGCGATGGTCTCCGAGGCGCACGAGGACGCCGAAGGCGCCTTTATCGCCGCCGTGCGCCGGCAGGTCGGCCCCGACATGCCGATCGTGGTAACGCTCGACTTGCACGCGAACATCACGCGCGAGATGGCCGAGCTGTCGAATGTCATCGTCGGCTTCGACACTTACCCGCATGTCGACATGCGCGAGCGCGGCGAGGAGGCGCTGCGGCTGATCGCCAACATCGTGCGCGGCGCTGTGCGGCCCACGCAAGCGTTTCGCTCGCTGCCTCTGCTGACCATGCCGCCCATGCAGTGCACCCTGCGGCAGCCGATGCAGTCGTTGATCGAGCAGCTGCACGAGTTGGAGCAGCGGCCGGGCGTGTTGACCGCGACCATCGCGATGGGATTCCCCTTTGCTGACATCGAGTCGGCCGGAGTCTCGGTGTTGGTGACGACGGACAACGATCTGTCATTGGCGAATCAGCTCGCTGACGAGCTGGCCGCGAGGGTCTGGTCACTGCGGGACGACTTGCAGCCGAAATTGACAACGATTGAGGCGGCGATTCAGCACGTGCGCGATCACCCCGGCGCCAAGCCCGTGTTGTTTGCCGACGGCTCCGACAATCCCGGCGGCGGCGCGCCGTGCGATGGCACCGTGGCGCTGCGGGCTCTGCTGGCGTCGGGGTTGAGCGGCACGGCGGTGGGAGTGCTTTGCGATCCCGAGACGGCGGCTCAGGCGCACCGAGCTTCCGTCGGCGATTGGATCGACGTTCGCCTCGGCGCCAAAGTCGACTCGTTGCACGGCGAGCCCATCGTGGGCCGCGCCCAAGTCCGGCAGCTCAGCGACGGCGTCTTCCGCTATGGCGGACCGATGATGCACGGCCTGGAGGATTCGCTCGGACCCACCGCGACGCTGCGGATGGGTGAGATCGCCGGCGCGGAGGTCGATATTGTCGTCTCGAGCTACCGACGCCAGTGTTTGGACGCAGAGATGTTGCGCCTCGGCGGCGTTGAGCCGACGAACTGTAGCTTGATTGTGCTCAAGAGCGCCGTCCACTTTCGCGCCGATCTCGGGCCACTGGCCTCCGTGATCTTCGACGCCGACACCCCCGGCATTCACCGCCCCGACTTTGCGTGCTTCGAATACCGACAGGTGCGACGGCCCATCTACCCGCTTGACGCCCGGGCGGTGTGGACAACAAACGATGGAGCCTCCTCCCATGAGTGATCTGACGCAGCCGCCAGCGTCGTCCATCAAGCCGCGAGCCACCCGAGTGCGACACCGAGTGGTGGCCGTCGCAACGTTGATGTCGATGCTTCTGTATCTGGATCGCTTCTGCATCTCCTTTGTCGAAATCTACGTGCAGGAGGATCTGGGCCTGACCAACACGCAGGTCGGCTGGATGCTCAGCGCATTTTTCTGGACGTACGCGCTCGCTCAGGTGCCGACCGGCTGGATGACCGACCACTTCGGCTCGCGCTTGATGTTGACGCTGTACGTCTTGTTCTGGTCCCTGTTCACCGGCTGGACGGGCGCCGTGGCGGCGTTCATTCCGCTGATGGCGCTGCGGTTCGGGTTCGGCTTGGCGCAGGCGGGGGCTTATCCAACGGCCTCGAGCATGGTGAGTCGCTGGGTGCCGCTGGAGCGTCGCGGCACGGCTAGCGCCGTCATCGCCTTCGGCGGTCGCGTTGGCGGCGTGCTGGCGATGCTTGCCAGCGGCTATCTGCTGATTGCCTTGATTCCCGCTGACACGCCGACTGCTTTGCAGCCCGCTGACCTCATGCAACCTGTCTTGATGTGCGATGACTTGGCGGCTGGCCAAGCGTCGAAGGAGTCCGGCAAGCCGCGCCCGGAGATGGTGGTGCGAGCCGCGATCTTCGCACAGCTGGACGAGGCGCGGCCCGTCGTGGCGCAGTTGGCAGGCGCGTATCGGCAAGCCATTCTCGACCAGAACGAGGACTCATCCGGAAAGATCAACGCGGCGCAACGCAAGCTCGCCGCGGACTCCGTCGCCGTTACACCCGAGCAGCGTCAACAGTTAGCGACCGATTTGAACCGCTTGCTGAAGGACGCGTCGTTTCTGGCCGATGCGACGTTGGCGAGCGTGGTCACGGAGCTTCCGCTGGAAAAGGAAGCGCGCCGATTGCTGAAGAGCCGGGCCAAGCTGACTGCTCAAGAGACGGAGCGACTGAACCGGTTGGTGCTCGAAGCTGCCCTTCCCGACGGGGTACGCAAGTTCTACGGCGCCGGCTGGCGTCGATTGATGCTTTTCTATGCCGTTTGGGGATTGCCGCTGGCGGCTTTGATCTGGTTTCTCTGCCGCACGAACCCGGTCGAACACCCTCGCGTCAACGACGCGGAGCTCGATCTGATCGGTGGTTTCGCAGGCAAGCTTGAGGCTACGGCGCATCGCGCCAAAGTGCCGCTCCCCGAACTGCTGGCCAGCCGCAGCATGTGGTTGTCCTGCCTCACGCAGTGGTTCACCAATATTGGCTGGGTGTTTCTGATGACCTGGGCGCCGCGTTACTTTGCCAGTGTCCACGAGCTGCCCACGGAGACGCGCACCCTCTACGTCGCCATTCCGCCGTTTGTCGGCTGGCTCGGCATGTTGCTGGGCGGCTCGATGACCGACACCATGGCTCGCAAGTTCGGTCTACGATGGGGCCGCGCATTGCCGATCGGGCTCTCGAGGTTCCTCGCGATGGCGGCCTACCTCGGTTGCCTGCTCAATCCAAGTCCGCTGATGGCGGTCTGCCTGTTCTCGATCGTCGCCTTCTCCACCGACCTGGGCACCGCGCCGATTTGGGCGTTCACGCAAGATGTCGGCGGCAAGCAGGTCGGCTCGGTGCTCGGCTGGGGCAACATGTGGGGCAATCTCGGCGCGGCCGTCACTCCTCCCCTGCTAATCTGGATCGTCGGCCCCGCCGAGAACTGGAACTACGCCTTTATGACCTGTGCCGGCGCATTCTTTTTGGCGGGCTGCTGCGGCCTGGGGATCAACGCCACGATCCCGATCGTCACCGACGAGCCGAAGAAGAAGCAGGATCGCTGACCGCTGTTCGCTGACCGCGGCGGGTGGCTTTCTCGCCGCGTTCGCTTGTTGGTTTCATCTGTGGCGACGATTCTCCCTCGTATCGTTCAGCGGCGTGGAGCGAGCGCGGGACGGGGCGAGTTTGCATTGGCGTCGGGCGGCCAGGATACTAGAGGGCATCTGGTCCTAAGCAAGACGCGGATCTGGTGTTTCTCGACAGCCTCCAAGCCTTTCCTGCCTTTCTACTGTGGCCCGCCCATGAGCAATCGAACTGACCGACGTCTGTCACTACAAACGTGGCGAGCGGCGTGGACGATCGCTATGTGTGTCTCGGGGGCCGCCATCGCGGCCGAGCCGCTCGATTTTGGCCGCGATATTTTGCCGATTCTGTCTGACGCTTGTTTCCATTGTCATGGCCCTGACGAAAATCAACGGGCAAGCGAATTCCATCTCGACAACAAACTGGCGGCGTTCGATCCACAGTTCGGCGCTATCGTGCCGGGAAAGCCGGATGCGAGTCCGTTGATCCGGCGCATCGAGTCCACCGACCCCGAGCAGCAGATGCCTCCGCCCAGCGCGGCGCGACGGCTCACGGCCGAGGAGTCGGCGCGGCTGAGGCAATGGATTCGAGAAGGGGCGGCGTGGCAGGAACACTGGGCGTTTGTCGCCCCACAGCGTCCCGCACTCCCGTCGACTCGTCGGCGTGACTGGCGCCGCAACGCCGTCGACGACTTTGTGCTGGCGGAGCTCGAGTCGCGCGGCTGGCGGCCGTCGGCCGAGGCGAGCAAGGAGACCTTGATTCGCCGCGTCTCGCTCGACCTGACCGGTCTGCCGCCTTCGATCGAAGAACTGGACCGCTTTCTGAACGACGATGCGCCGGACGCCTATGAGCGACTCGTCGAGCGGCTGCTGAGCTCGCCTCGTTATGGCGAGCGGATGGCGATCCTCTGGCTGGATGCCGCTCGGTACGCGGATACAAGCGGCTATCAGAATGACGGCCCGCGCGAGATGTGGCGCTACCGCGACTGGGTCATCGAGGCGTTCAATCGCCATCTGCCGTTTGACGAGTTCACCATAGAGCAAATTGCCGGCGATCTGCTCGCCGATGCGCCTCGCGCCGCCGATTACGAGTCGGCCTGGCGCGGCGAGCTCATTGCCGATGCCCAGCGGCTGGGTCACTTGATTCCCTCGGCGTTTCACCGCAACCATCGCGGCAATGCCGAGGGCGGCATCATCCCGGCCGAGTACCAGGCCGAGTATGTGGTCGATCGAGTCGACACGACCGCCACCGTTTGGCTCGGCCTGACGCTGGGCTGCTGCCGTTGCCACGATCACAAGTTCGACCCGTTCAAGCAGCGCGAATTCTACGAACTGTTCGCGTTCTTCAATAACGTGCCCGAGTACGGGCGCGCCATTAAGGAAGGGAACTCGCCGCCGTTCATTCGCGCTCCCAACGACCGGCAGCGTGAGCGGCTTGGGGTGCTGGCGTCCGAGCGCGACGCGGCCGTCGAGCGGTGGGAAACTCTGCTTGACTCCGCTGAGTTCCGGGCCGAGTACGAGCGCTGGCGGAAATCGCAGTCCGAGTCCCCCGCTCGCTCGGCGGTCGACAGTCCCGTCGTCGTGTCGGACGGCTTGATCGCGCGGTTCGCGCTGCAGGGAAACTTGCAGGACGAGTGCCGCGAGGAAGCGAAGGTCACGCTGCGTGCCGCGTTGGGCCAGGAGCCCACACCCGCCGCCAACCCCGCCGCCGACCCCAAGCCACATTGGCTGGACGGCCCGGCGGGGTTGTCCAACGCGTCGCCCGCCGCGCGCAGCTTGGAGCTGACGGGAGACTGGCACCTCGATGCCGGAGATTTCGCCAACTTCGGCTACTTTGAGCCGCTGACGTTGTCAGCCTGGGTCTACCCGACCAAAGAGCACGGCACGATCGTATCGAGAATGACGCCGGGCCCGCGCAACGATGGCTACTACCTGCACCTCGAGAATCGTCGAGTGCAGCTGAATTTGGTCAAGCGCTGGCTCGACGACTCACTGCGAGTGGAAACCGAGCAGTCTTTGCCGCTCAACCAGTGGACTCATGTTGTCGCAACATACGACGGCAGTCGCGAAGCAAACGGCGTGCGTATCTACTTGAACGGCGTTTCCACACCGTTTCAGGTCCATCAGCACTTTATCAATCAGACCTTCGCCGCCGCCGACCAACCCGTGCGACTCGGCGACGGCGCCGCGCCGCTGACGGGCCGGCTGGCGGATGTGCGGATCTATGACCGCGCCTTGTCAGCCGATGAGGCGCGAATCGTGGCCGAGCGCCCGGGGCTCACACAACTCGCCATCGCCGAGCAGCCAAGCGAGGCGGCGAAGCTCAAGCTCAGGCGAGCGTTTCTCGCCAACGGCGCTCCACCGCATGTGCGCGCCGCGGCAACGGCCGCTCGAGATGCACAGCGTGCGTACGATGACTTCGTTCGAAAACTGCCGACGTTGATGGTGATGCAGGAGCTGGAGCGGCCGCGCGAGACGCATGTGTTGATTCGAGGCGAGTACGACAAGCCTGGCGAGCGAGTCGAGCCGCGCGTCCCCCGCGCGTTGCCACCCTTGCCAGAGTCGGCGCCGCGAGATCGCCTCACGTTGGCGAAATGGCTGGTGGACCCGAGCAACCCGCTGACGGCTCGCGTGCTCGTGAACCGCCTTTGGCAGCTGCATTTCGGCGCCGGATTGGTGAGAACCGCCGAGGACTTCGGAGTGCAAGGCAGCCGCCCGTCCCATCCACAATTGCTCGACTATCTGGCGACGGAAATCGTCCGACAGAAGTGGAGCATCCAGGCGATTCAACGATTGATCGTGACGAGCGCCGCCTATCGCCAACAGTCAGCGGCCACTGCCGAGCAGCTTGCCGCCGACCCGGAAAACCGCTGGCTCGCCCGGGGACCGCGACATCGATTACCCGCCGAGCTGGTGCGCGACCAGGCGCTCGCGGCCAGCGGGCTGCTGCGCCACCGCCTCGGCGGACCTTCGGTGATGCCCTACCAGCCCGAGGGCCTCTGGAAGGAGATTGCGACCGACACGGAATACCGTCAGTCCCATGGCGATGACCTGTATCGGCGCAGCCTTTACACCTACTGGAAGCGAACCGTGTCGCCGCCGACGATGATGACCTTCGACGCGGTCTCTCGCGAGTCGTGCATCGTCAGCCGCTCGCGGACCAACACTCCGTTGCAAGCGCTGGCGCTGATGAACGAAGTCTCGTTTGTCGAGGCGGCGCGGGCATTGGCCGAGCGCGCCATGGCGGCCGGCGATTCGGATGAACAGCGAATTGTGTTCGCCTGCCGCGCCGTGTTGGCGCGGCGCCCAACTCGCCCGGAGCAAGCGGCGCTCACGAAGGCGATCGAAGCCTACCGTCGCGAATTCCGCGAACCGGGCGCCAATGCAGAGGCGCTGCTGCAACAAGGCGAGCTGCCCCTGTCGCCCAAAACGGACGCCCGCGAGCTCGCCGCGTTCACCATGCTCTGCAGCTTGATACTGAATCTCGACGAAGCTGTCACCAAAGAATAAATAGCCGCTTGCGCGCTGCCAGCCGCGCTGCCGGCCAGAACCGAAGCGATGTGCCCATCGAGGAGCCAGCTTGATGACTCAACCTGCCGATGCCTCTCACGATCATCAAGCTGCTGCAGATTGGCTGCACCGCCGACAATTCCTCGGGCGTGGCGCCGTCGGAGTTGCTGCGCTTGCGTCGTTGCTGGGGAGCGACCGAACCTCGGCCGATGAGCCCACTGCGGCAGACGCCTCGGGCGGCCTGCCGGGCCTTCCTCACTTTGCGCCCCGCGCGAAGCGGATGATCTATCTCTTTCAATCCGGCGCCCCCTCGCAGCTCGACTTGTTTGACTACAAGCCTCAATTGGCCAAACTGCGCGCGACGGAGCTGCCGGATTCTATTCGACAAGGCCAGCGATTGACGGGAATGACAGCCTCGCAGTCGAGCTTCCCTGTGGCGCCGAGCATGTTCCGCTTTCGGCAACGCGGCGAGAGCGGCGCGTGGGTCAGCGATCTGCTGCCTCACACTGCCGCCGTCGCGGACGAGTTGTGCTTCGTCAAGTCACTGCATACCGAGGCGATCAACCACGACCCAGCGATCACTTTTATTCAAACCGGCGCTCAGCTCGCCGGCCGCCCCAGCATTGGCGCCTGGCTCTCCTACGGCCTGGGCAGCGCCAATGAGAACCTGCCGTCCTTCGTCGTCATGGTTTCCGGGTCAGGCGGACAACCGCTCTACGATCGCCTTTGGGGCAGCGGTTTTCTGCCGACCAAATTCGCGGGCGTGAAGTTCCGTGGCGTTGGCGACCCCGTGTTGTTTCTCTCCAACCCGCCCGGCGTCAGCAGTCAGCTGCGGCGCCGGTTCCTCGATGATCTTTCCGAGCTCAATCAACTCAAGTTCGCCGCCACCGGCGACCCGGAGATCAACACGCGAATTGCCCAGTACGAGATGGCTTGCCGGATGCAGTCGTCAGTTCCCGAACTGACCGACTTCTCCGACGAGCCCGCCGCGACGTTCGAGCAATACGGTGAAGAAGCCCGCAAGCCAGGAACCTTTGCCTTCAACTGCCTGATGGCGAGACGTCTCTGCGAACGGGACGTCCGCTTCGTGCAGCTTTTCCACCGAGGTTGGGATCAGCACACACAGCTTCCCGAAAAGATCAGAGTCCAATGTAAAGACACCGATCAGGCAAGCGCGGCGCTGCTCCAGGATCTCAAGCAACGCGGACTGCTCGACGACACGCTTGTCGTTTGGGGCGGCGAATTTGGCCGCACCGTTTACTGCCAAGGCAATTTGACCGCCACCGACTACGGCCGGGATCACCATCCACGTTGCTTCACCATGTGGCTTGCAGGCGCTGGAGTCCGCGCTGGCTACAGCCACGGAGCCACGGACGACTTTTCCTACAACATCGTCCAAGACCCAGTCCATGTTCATGATCTCAACGCTACCGTGCTGCATTGTCTCGGCATTCACCACAAACAGTTGACGTTCAAGTTTCAAGGACGGCGGTATCGGCTTACGGATGTGCATGGTGAAGTGGTGGAGAAACTCTTGGGTTGATAACCACGAAGATCACGAAGATCACGAAGAATGGATTGCCGTCGAAGACAGACAAAGACAGACAAAGACAGACAAAGACAGACAAAGACAGACAGAGACAGAGACAGACAGAGACAGACAGAGACAGACAAATGACGGAATCAGGGAATACGGAATGACGGACTGAAAAATCTCTCCGGTCGAACATTTTTTTCCGTCAGGCGTGTTTAGTTTTCTTCGTGCGTTTCGTGCTCTTCGTGGTTTACAAGGAGTCTTGGGTGAACGAGACGGTTTTGAAAAGTTTGTGGGCAGTCGTGCTGGTTGTGTGTTTCGCGGTTGGTGCACGTGGCCAGGAGTTGGCGAAGAACGAGTTGGCGAAGGAGACAAGCCCGTATTTGTTGCAGCACGCGACGAACCCGGTTGCCTGGAGGCCGTGGGGAACGGACGCGCTAGCGGCGGCCAAGAAGGAGAACAAGCCGATACTGCTTTCGATCGGCTATAGCAGTTGCCATTGGTGCCACGTGATGGAGCGGGAGTCGTTTGTCGATAAGGAGATCGCCAAGTTTTTGAATGAGCACTTCATTTGCATCAAGGTCGACCGAGAAGAACGGCCGGATATCGATACGATCTACATGACCTCGTTGCAGGTGTATCTGCAGATGACCCAGTCGGGCGGCAACGGAGGCTGGCCGTTGACAATGTTCTTGACGCCAAAGGCGGAGCCGTTCTTTGGTGGCACGTATTTTCCGGCCCGGGATGGCGACCGCGGCGCCGCAACCGGATTCTTGTCGATCATCAAGCGAGTGGCCGCCGTTTGGCGCGAATCGCCCGAAGGCATCGAGCGAGATGCGCAGTTGCTGACGCGTTATGTTAAGCAGCAGCTGGAAAACCTGGAGACGGACCCGGATTTCAAGATCGAGTCGGCCTATGCCGTTCGAGTCCACGAAGCGCTGAAGAAGAGCTTCGACGAGACGCATGGCGGCTTTGGGTTTGACGCCGAGAATGAACAACGCCCGAAATTTCCCGAGCCGTCCAACTTGCTGTTCTTGCTCCACGAGTTGCGCGAAGGCAAGCTCAGCCCCGAGCGGCGCGACGAAGCGGCGAAGATGGTCAATGTCACTCTGGAGAAGATGTCGCAGGGCGGGATCTACGATCATCTCGGCGGCGGGTTTCACCGTTATAGCGTCGACCGCCGCTGGGATATTCCGCACTTCGAAAAGATGCTCTACGACAATGGCTTGTTGGCGAGCGTTTACGCCGAGGCGTATGAGGCGTTTCCGCGAGAGACGTATGCCCGTGTGCTGCTCGAGTTAGCTCAGTTTGTCAAACGAGAAATGACGACCGACGAGGGCGCGTTCTACTCGGCGCTGGATGCGGATTCCGAACACGAGGAAGGCAAGTTCTATCGTTGGACGCGCGGGGAAATTCAGCAGGCTCTGGATGGCGAAGCCTACCAGTTGGCCGCGCCGGCCTTCGGGCTTGATGGTCCACCGAACTTTGAGGCGCCCTATTACGCTCTGCGGCAGTCCGACTCCCCGGCACTGCTCGCGAAACGTGCAGGCCTGACGGAAGCCGAGTGGGCGAAGCAACTCGAGCCCATTCGTGGCAAGTTGCTGCAATTGCGATCGAAACGAGTTCGCCCCGGCACGGACTTCAAAGTTCTGACCGGTTGGAACGGCCTGATGATTCGCGGACTGGCCGACTCCGGCCGCGCGCTGAAGCAACCCGAGCACATCGAAATGGCACGGCGCGCCGCCGAGTTTCTGCTCAAACAGATGCGCGGTGCGGACGGTCACTTGTTGCGCAGCTACGCCAAGGGCGAGGCCAAGTTGAACGCCTATCTCGACGATTACGCCTATCTCGTGCATGGCCTGATCGGCCTGCATCGCGCCACCGGCGAGCAGCGTTGGCTCGTGGAAGCCAAGCAGCTGACGGATGATCAACTGCGACGATTCTGGGACGAGCGGCAGAAGGGGTTTTACTTCACATCGGATGACCACGAGTCGCTGCTGGCTCGCTCAAGGAACCAGTTCGATGGCGCTCGGCCATCGGGCAATGCGATTGCCGCGCTGAACTTGCTCTACCTTGCCGACGCGCTGGACCGTGACGCCTATCGCGAGCGAGCTCGTTTGACGGTGCTCGGCAGCTCGCGCATCCTCCATCGGGCTCCTGCTGCCGCTCCGCAGATGGCGATTGCCGTGTCGTTGCTGAGTGGCGAGTGAGCCAGCGGGCCGGCAGCTGTTGGGCTAGGCCCCGGGGTGCAGGCT
>JAGQPF010000032.1 GCA_020426845.1 Planctomycetales bacterium | reverse complement strand
TCGCCCGCAATGAAGGCCCAACCCGTCACTCGTTCCGCTCGCGAGGCCGGGCGCCTTCCTCGAACTCGGGGCGCCCGCCGCCACGGCCTTCCCGTCCGCCACCGCCACGACCACCACGAGCTCCCATTTCGGCGGCCATCTTCTCCAACTCCGCCTTGTCCAGTTTCCCGTCTTGATTGGCATCGAATTCCAGGGCGCGGGTCACGAACGCCTCGGGCGAGGGCCTCTCGCCGCCCGGTCCAAAGCCACCACCTCCGGGGCCGAAGCCGCGTTGACCAAAGCCGCCTCCATCAGGGCCGAAGCCGCCGGGGCGAAACCCTCCGGGCCCGAAGCCGCGACCGCCACGGCCGGGCCCCGCCTCGGCGGGCGACTCGGCAGCCGCCAGCTTGGCCAGCTCTTCCCGCGTTGCAAAGCCATCTTTGTCGGCGTCTGCTCGGTCAATCAGACTCTCCATTCGCTGTCCCACTTCTTCCTTGGTGAGCTTGTCATCCTTGTTCTTGTCCAGCGACATCCAGGCGGTCAGCGGACTGTCGCCGCGGACGCCGCCGCCGCGGAATTCGCCTTCTCGCTCGCGCCCCGGACCATCGTTGTCGCCTTCGCGACCTTCGCGACCTCGACGCCCGAATTGCGGTCGCAGTTCGTCGGCGCTCAGCTTCCCGTTCTTGTCTTTGTCCAGTTGTGCGAAGATCGCTTTGGTGTTGGCCAGCTCTTCCAGCGTGATCTCGCCATCGCCGTTGGCGTCAATCGCCTCGGATAGCGGGTTCGGGGGAGGCCTGAAACCTTCGGGACGTCCAAATCCCTCGCGTTGGGCGAAGGCGCTGCCGCTGAAGGAGAACGCCAGAAGACCGGCTAGGAAAAATGATGTGCGCATTTGTGTCTCTTTCTGCGAAGTAGTCCGTGTACCGTCCACCCGCTCAATTTCGCCCGGCGGCGCCGCGCAGCCGACCCGACTCGTCCTCAAACGCCGTCACCCCCAACACGAGGTCGAAATTGACGGCCAGCTCGCCGATCTTGGAGCCCTCCAAAGGCTTGAAGACTCCTAGCACGGTCTCTCTGGCTAACGGATCGCGAATCGTTCTGAACACCCCGTCCGCCGAATTTTGCGGGTGGCAGTTGATCAACATCTGAGTCGTCAGCAGGCGCCGGCCCCCGCTGTTGACGGCAATGTGGATGTGCGGAGTCCGGCCCGGATAGACAACCGGCTTGATCGTGCGGAAGTAATAGTTCCCCTTCGAGTCGGTGAGGAAGCGACCGTAGCCCTGGAAGTTGCCATCTCGCACTCCCGTTGCGCCTCGTGAATGGAGGTAGTTCGCGTTGGCGTCGACCTGCCAAATCTCCACCAACGCGTTTCGCACCGGACTGCCGGATTTGGTCAGCACTCGGCCGCTGAGATGAGTGATCTCGCCCACCGCGGGGGTGATCGAATCGTTGATGATCAGCAGGTCGTTATCCGTGTCCAACGGCAATTTGTCGGGGTAGAACGGCCCCTCGGTAAGCGTCGCGGTCTGCAACATCTCCGCATACAGTCCGGGAGTCGCCCAAGCGGCGCCGGCAGCGACAAGGCCACTCGCCAGAAAATGGCGGCGTGGTAAGCGATTGGCTGTGAACATGGATCTGCTCATATTGGGGCGAAGGTAAAACGACAGGAGAAACGCGACTGCCGCAGTCATCTTAACCTGCGAAGCGGCGGTTCGAAAAACGAATCCAGCTAGCCGGCCAGCACGATTGGCACAAGGTGGCGCAGCCTGTCGCGCGATAGGACTATAGCAAACCAAGCCAGGGGTTCCAGCGTGAAAGCCTTCCCTCTGGTAGGGCGGCCCTTCCGGGCCGCCAGCAGCGGTTAGCCCGTTGGCTGTGGTTGGCGCCATGCGCTTCAGGCGGCCCGGAAGGGCCGCCCTACGGTCTTGACGTGATCGCGCTGCGGCTAGGCAAGCCTCCCAAGGGGTTCGCGAATTGGTCGCTCCGCCTCTTGGCGGGACACGTCGTAGAACTTGGAATCGTGGACGGGATCAGCCACGAGACCATTCGCCATTGGTAGGGCGGCCCTTCCGGGCCGCCAGCAGCGGTTAGCCCGTTGGCTGTGGTTGGTGCCATGCGCTTCAGGCGGCCCGGAAGGGCCGCCCTACGGTCTTGACGTGATCGCGCTTTGGCTAGGCAAACGCGCACCTGGCGGCGTACCCGGGCCGGCGCTTCGCTCTGACCCGGGCTACGATGAAGAAGGCCGTTGGCCTTCCATGAATGTTCGGCTAGGTGAAATAACGCGCACCTGGCGGCGTACCCGGGCCGGCGCTTCGCTCTGACCCGGGCTACGATGAAGAAGGCCGTTGGCCTTCCATGGGAACTCGGACGCAGGGACAAATAGCCCCCTGACAATCGTTGGTGACAACAGCTTGTTAGGCGTCCGGGTCGACTTCGATGGCGCGGTCAATGCGTCGCAGGCAACGCTGCTTGCCGAGCACGGCAATCGTCTCGTACATGCCGATTCCGGTCGCCTTGCCGGTGACGGCGACGCGGAGCGGGCCGTTGATCTTGCCGAGCCCCATCTCGAGTTGCTCCGCAAGCGATTTGAACGCGGACTCCACTGCCGGCGCGTCGACCGTCTCGAGGTTGGCGATGACGTCGCGCAGCTGCGCAAGCAACTCACGCCACTCGCCTTTGAATTGCTTCTTGACGGCCTTCGGATCGAAGGTCATTTCGTCATCGGCGACGAAGAACTCCGGATAGTCCAGGATGTCGCCCGCGACTTTGACGCGATCTCCGGCGAACTCGAGAATCGTGCGGACATACGGCGCGGTATCGCAGGGCGGCGGCGAGGCGATCCAGCCGGCACGCTGTAGGAAGTCGACGGCCATGGCGACCTTCTTCTTGATGTCAAACAGCTCGAAGTCGCGGGCCTGAAACGCCGTCAACTTGCCGGGATCAAAGCTGGCCGCGGCGCGGTTCACACGCTCCAACGTGAAATGTTCGATCATCTCCTCGCGCGTGAACAACTCCTTCTCGCCGTCCAGTGCCCACCCCAACAACAACAAATAGTTGTTCAACGTCTGCGGCAGAAAGCCGATCTGCTTGTAGAATGCGACAAGCACCGGGTTGAAACTCTCGGGATCCGTGGCCAGCCCAAGCCGCTCGGCAATCGCGGCGCCCCAGCCGTAGAGCTTCTGAAAATCGGGGTTCTTCAAGTACTGGGCGATCTTGCGTTTGGAGAGCTTGTTGCGGCTGCCCGGCTCGGCCACATACGGCAAGTGCGCGTACTGCGGCAGGTCATAGCCCAGCGAGCGGGCGATGAAAATCTGTCGCGGTGTGTTCGACAAGTGCTCGACGCCGCGGATCACGTGCGTGATCTCGAAGTCGTGGTCGTCGACCACCGAGGCCAGATGGTAGATGAACGAGCCGTCCGAACGCTGAATCACATGGTCCTGCTCGTCGGCCCAAGCCACGCTATGCTCGCCCACGACCAAGTCCGTGAAAGTGCACGCGCCCTCGGACGGGATCTTGAGCCGCACCAAGCCCGTGCGGCCCTCCGCCTCATATCGCTCGCGGTCCGCGTCTGACTGGGCGGCGAATCGTCGGTCGTAAACGAATGTACGGCCGGCCGCTTTTGCCTCGGCCCGTTGCTCGGCGAGCTCTTCCGTCGTGGCGTAGTCCCAATAGGCATGGCCTGCTGCGAGCAACTCGTCGACGGCCTGCTGATACCGGTCGGAACGCTGCGACTGATAGTAGGGCGCATGCGGGCCGCCGATCTCGGGGCCCTCGTCCCAATCGATGCCCAGCCAACGAAAGCCGTCGAGAATGGGCTGCAACGTCGCCTCGTCATTTCTGGCGGCGTCCGTGTCGTCGACGCGGAGAATGAACTGGCCGCCACGTTGCCGAGCATACAGCCAGTTGTAAAGCGCGGTGCGAACTCCACCAATATGCAAATAACCGGTGGGACTGGGCGCGAAGCGAGTGCGAACCATGAGAATGAAGGGGAATTAGGGCGAGAATGAAAGGTCGGCGAACATTCTAGCAGCAAGCCCTCTCGCCGGGACCGTGCCGAAAAACGGTTGCCCCACCGTGCGCAGATTTGTGCCGGACTGCATCACGTGCCGTGGCCGTCAGATAGGTTGCGCGACGCGGCGGTGAGGTTCGCGCCCGTAGCATAGGCTGCCAGCCTGTGATGATCGTGGTTTTGGTTGCCGGTTGCCGGTCGCACGCTGGCAGCCTGCACCACGACTCACCAATGCACTAGGCAGCCATGCGGCGTTTTTGCTTGCGTTCCTTCTTGCTTTCCGCCTTTTCGGTCGCTTTTTCAGCCCGCTTCGACTCCAAGCTCAACGTCTTGGGCTCTTCGGCTTCGTCCTGGCTCTCGCTGGACTTGCTGCGGCGGGGCTTCGTGGTGGCCCGCGGCGGCTTGGCCTCTAGGCCGTCTTGCTCTTCGTCCGCTTCGGAAGCCGACGTCCGCTTCGCCTTCGCCTGACGCTTTTGCTCGCGGGCGGCCTCCTTCTCGGTGAGGCGCTGCTGGCGACGATCGTGTTTGGCAGCTTGCGCTGCGGCGCGACGCTCCGCTCGCTCGGTGTGAACTCCGCGCGCATCGAGCTGCACGTAGCGAGCATTCCACCAGACCGCATAGGCCAGCGTCAGATGGCTGACCAGCACTCCGAACTGGCTGCAGAGTTGGCTCAACTGGCCGCGGTCGGCCAACACGACTTCCAACTGCACCAGAGTGGCGAAGACGTAGCCGGCGCTGGCGAGCAACAGCAATGCCAACGCAACGCGACATTGACGCACCTCGAAGCACATTCGCACTAGCATCAGTCCTGCCACTCCTCCGGCGGTTGTCAGCCACCAGCCGTGCGGACCGAGATCGACGGCGGTCAGCCGCTGCAGAAACGCATTGAGCTCGAGATGCCAGGGGCTGGTGGCCGAGATGCTGGTCAGCACCAGCAGGCCCGCCGCCCACAGCCATACATAATAGGCGCCGCGGTAGTCGTCTTTGCGGTGGCGACGAATCAAGTACGTCAGCATGGCGCCCGCGGCCGCCCACAGCAACATGGTGGAAGCCACCCAGCTCGCCAAGCTGCCGGGCTCACCAAGTTGAAAGGCCCGAATCGACCGCCCGTTGGATGCCCAGTCGTCCAGAACCAGCAACCCCAGCATGACACAGGCGCCGCCGAGGACGGTCATGCAGACTCGCAGGGGGCGGACGGGGATCAGGTCGGTCAAAGAAGGTTGCTGGAGCGCGGATTCGCTATAACCCGCCACACAACCCGCTTCATCGTCATGAGCCGCATCGACGTCATCATTGCGCGACTCATCCAACAACACCCGACGACGTCGGCCGCTTCTTCGATCCATCATTTCCTCGCTGCAAGCTTCCCTGCTTGCGCTTTGGCTGCAAAGTTTGGGGGCGGTGTAAGGAAACCCGAAGCGTCAGCGAGGGATGGCGGCGCCAATCACCGTCAGTTCGCGGGGGCTTCAGTTTTCCTGTCCGTCTTGTTGCGAATGCCGACGGCGTTTGGCGGTTCGATCCCTCGCTTACGCTTCGGGTTTCCTTGCTCGATCCCTCGCTTACGCTTCGGGTTTCCTTGATTGATCCCTCGCTTACGCTTCGGGATTCCTGGATACACCGATTCGATCCCTCGCTGCGGACGGTCCACTAGAGAAAGTCGGCAAAGTGCCGACTGCTTCACAATGTAGGCCGAAAACGGCCGCAAATTCGGCGCAGACACCCCAGCCGGGATCAGCCGAAAATTCTTCCTGCATTCCCTCGCTGACGTCCTTTGCCCGGTTGGCGGACGCAATCTACCTTTCCGGCAGTATTCATCATGGGCGAAGCCGGTCTGCCAAAGTTCGAGCGATTTGCCCTCCACGGGACCATTCCCAGCATCAACCATCTTGCCAACATGAATTCCGCGACCAATTCGAATCCGGCCGGATCCAAGGCACTCGGGCCAGTGCCCGACCTCGCTGCCATGCTGTCCACGCTCAGCGAGACGGGGCCGAGCATGACATCCCGCAAGAAGCGGGGGGGGCAGGACCAACTGATTGAGGCTCGGTTGGGGGTGGCCAGCGGCCTGTTTACGGCGATGCGAGCCAAGCACGAGGCGACTGCGCTGCACTGCCTGCGCGTGGCGCTGGGGTGTTCGGCATGGTCGCTGCTGATGGATATGTCGAGCGAGCAGCGCGACGCTCTGGAGATTGCGGCGTTGCTCCACGATGTCGGCAAGATTGGCGTGCCCGATGCCGTGTTGCTCAAGCCCAGCGCGCTGCACGGCGACGAAGTCACCTTGATGGGCCAGCAACGCGTGACGACGCAACAGATCTTGGCGGCCTGTTGTTCATCCGCCGACGTGTTGGAGATCGTCTATTACGCTTCGACTTGGTACGACGGCAGCAATGACGGAGCGGACCTGGCCGGGAAGGAGCTGCCGCTTGGCGCTCGCGTGCTGTCGATCGTCGATGCGTACGATTCCATGACGACCGATCACGTGTATCGGCGCGCCATGCCGCGCGAACGCGTGCTCGCGGAGTTGTACGAGGGGGCAGGCACTCAATTTGATCCTGACCTCGTCCACGAATTTTGCAATCTGACCGACGCCGAACGCTCCCGGCTGGACGAGAGCGTGGCGAGCCGCTGGCTGAAGGAGTTGCGGCCACCGAATTGCATTTGGTCACAGGGGCCCCAGTTGGGCGGCGGGGCGAATCTCTCGCCGCAGCTGATGTTTTTCGACCGGCTCGCCGACTCGATGCACGACACGCTGATCTTCGTCGACAACTACGGCAAGGTCGCGAGATGGAATCGCGCTGCCGAGCGGCTCACCGGCATCGGAGCCGACTCCATTCTTGGCCAATCTTGGCTGCCCGAATTGCTGCAACTGCGAGACGACCAGGACCTGCCCGTGTCACCCGAGGCGTGTCCGGCCAAGCTGGCGATGGAGTCGGGCGTGCAGGCGCTGGAGCGAGGCTCGGTCGTCGATCGCAAGGGGGAGACGCGGGGCATCAATCTTCACGTGATTCCAGTCTGGGGCGCCAACGGCTCGGTTCACGGCGCGGTGCTGCTGATTCGAGACGTCTCCAGCCAAATCACGCTGGAAGAGCGAGTGCAGAACCTCCATGTGCGGGCCACCCAAGATCCGCTTACCAAGGTGGCGAACCGCGCCGAGTTCGACCGCGTGCTGGCGGAGTTCGTCCGCACTCATGTTGCCGAGACGGCGCCCTGCAGTCTGATCATCTGTGACATCGACCACTTCAAAAAGGTCAACGACAACTACGGACATCCGGCCGGCGACGATGCGCTGACGACGTTTGCCTCCGTGCTGCAGTCGTTCACTCGGGCCGGCGACTTTGTCGCACGCTATGGCGGCGAGGAGTTTGTGTTGCTGTGTGCCGATTGCGACCACCACGCCGGGGCTCGCCGCGCCGAAGAGGTGCGGTCCAGGCTGAGCACGATGCCGCAGCCAATGCTCAACAATATGTGCATCACGGCAAGCTTCGGCGTGACGAGCTTGCAAGCGGGCGACACGCCCGAGACGATGTTGGCCCGGGCGGACCGAGCCCTGTTGCAGGCCAAAGACACCGGGCGAAATCGTGTGGTTCAGCTAGGCACAGGCGTTCAGGACGAGCCAGCCGCGACCGAACACCGCTCTGGCTGGTTCTCCTTCCTGGAGACTTCCGAGGTGTCGATCGAGCGCGTGATGCACACGCCGGTGCCGTTGGAACTGGCCGTCGAGAAGCTGCGCGGCTTTGTGGCGGATCATCGCGCCGGGATCGTGAACGTTTCGGACCACCAAGTGTGCCTGAACATCGACAGCCGACATATGCCGAACCGGCGAGATGGGGACCGAGTGGTCGCGTTTGTCATCGACATCCGTTTCAATCACGATGACCGATCCGCCAGCGGCACGGAGATTCATGTGCGAATCCGGCCCAAGCGGCGGCGCGATCGCCGGTTGAAGGACATCGAGGCCCGCGCGATGCAATTTCTGCGGAGCCTGAAGGCCTACTTCATGGCTTCCGAGTGCGAAATGCCCGAGCACGCGAAGAAGAACGGCCTGTTTGCTTGATCGCGCGCCAAACGCCAACGGAGAGTTGCCGGGGCCGAAATCTGCGCGCCCCCGGCCTCGCTTGGCAGCTACGCAACCGCCTCGTTGGGCTCGTTGTGCGGGTCAGTGGGATGCGGTAAGCTGCCCGATGTGGAGACATGACAGCTACCCGCGTCGGCCACTCACTCCGCCCCTACGCCCCTAGGACGAGGTTGGCCCGCTCCCACATCGGACAAGCCTATTGGCCACGGCGCCCCGGTTGGTCGCGCCCCGCTGGCCGAACTTCTCGAGAATGGATGAAGAAATGCCCTATTCCCTGCCTGATCTTGCCTACGACTACAACGCTCTGGAGCCCTCCATCGACGCGCGGACGATGGAGATCCATCACACCAAGCATCACCAAGCCTATATCACCAAGGTGAATGACGCCTTGGCGGGCACCGCGCTCGAGGGCAAGCCGATCGAAGAGGTGATTGCGAACCTGGCGGCTGTGCCCGAGGACAAGCGAACGGCCGTCCGCAACAACGGTGGTGGACACGCCAATCACTGCCTGTTTTGGACAGTGATGGGACCCGGCAAAGGGGGCGCTCCCTCGGGCGATCTGGCGGCCGCGATCGACAGCGAACTGGGCGGGTTCGACTCGTTGAAGGAGCAGTTCGGCAACGCTGCGGCCACCCGTTTCGGCTCGGGCTGGGCATGGCTGAGCCTCAGCGGCGGCAAGTTGGTGGTGGAGAGCACCGCGAACCAAGACAGCCCGTTGATGGAAGGCCGCACGCCGCTTCTCGGACTGGACGTCTGGGAGCACGCCTACTACCTGAACTACCAGAATCGTCGTCCGGATTACATCGCCGCCTTCTGGGATGTCGTCAACTGGGACGAAGTGGCGAGCCGCTACGGCGCGGCCAAATAGCCGGAATCTCGGCATCGAAATAACGACAATGGCCGGCATTTGCCGGCCATTGTTCGTTGGCTGGCGCCGATTCGTAACGCTTCGGGTTTCCTGCTGCCGATCCCTCGCTCACGCTTCGGGTTTCCTGTCGCCGATCCCTCGCTCACGCTTCGGTTGTGGATTGGACCAGTTTGCCCTTGACGCTCTGTGGGGCGGTTCCTAACATCCCCCCGCTTGTTGCTGGAGCATCCGCCGCGAATCGTGGAGTTGGCAGAGTTTGCCGATTTTTCCGGTTTTGGTGGCGGAGAGAAGGTGAACAACCGAAGAGAATCATTGACAGTGAACGCGCCACCAGCGGCGTTTGTCGCTTCGGCTTTCATTCCATGGACGGGATCATGAAGAAATCAACGAGCACGCTGTTTTGCGGATTGGCGTTGTCCGTTTTGGCAAGCGCGGGATGCAAAGCGGCAGGCGGCTGGGGCGATCGATTGGCCTTTTGGAAATCCGAGCCCGCCACGTTGGCCGATGCGAACTCGTTGCCGGCGCCGTCTTCCACGGCGAGCCCGACGGTGAGCCCCAGTTCCGGTCCGGCCGCGTCGACGGCGATGAATTATCCGACCACCGCCGCCTCGGCGCCTTATGCGACATCGCCGTACAACTCGGCTGGCCCCGCACAGGCGGGCACGTCGCCGTACTCCGCCGCTCCGGTTGGCGCTAACACCTCGCTGAACGGCAGCTACCAAGTTCAGCCCGCCGCAGGCGCCTACAACGTGAACAACTATCAAGCAACCGGCCAAAGCGCGACGACGAATTTCGCCGTGCCGAGCCCCTACGGCACGCCCAATTCCGGCGCGGCGCAGTCCGCATACGGCCAGAGCTCGCCCTACGAGCAATCCTCACCCTATGGCCAGCAATCCTCGCCCTATGGGCAGAATTCTTCCTATGGCCAGAATCCCTACGGTCAGAGCTCGCCTTATGGCCAAGCTCCAACGCCCGGAACGGGCGCTTCCACAGCCAATCCGTACGGCACAACTCCCTACTCGGGAAGTCCGGCAAGTACGGGAAGTCCGTATGGGGCGACGGGATACGGAACCCAGTCCTATGGAACTAATCCCTACGGCGCCTCGACCACACCGAGCCCAGCCGGCGCCAGCCCGTATGGCGGCGCTGCTCCGGATCCCTACAGCGGCGCCTCAGTCGGCGGCCAATCGATGGGTGCGTATGAAAGCCCCAATGGCGCTTCGTCCATTCCATCCGACACGGATGCTGGAGCCTCCGGCAACATCGCGCTGGTTGGCGGAGTTGAGGACAACGCTCCTTATCGACCCGGCAGCACCGCCCGCCCGTCGAACCTCGAAGGCTATTGAGCCTATTGAGCCGCTGTCGCGTTTGACCGTGCTCGCCACGGGGATGAGGGCGAGGGCATCCCTACCACGGAGTCATGCCGCCATTGACGCATAGCGTCTGGCCGGTCACGAAGGACGCCGCGTCGCTGGCGAAGTAAAGCACCGCCTCGGCGACATCACCAGGCACTCCCCAGCGGCCGGCCGGAATCAACGCCCGATACTCGTCCTTCATCTCTTGCGGATCGTCTTCGTGTCGCTCAACGGGGATCCATCCCGGGGCGACCATGTTGACGGTGATTCCGTGCGGCGCCAATTCTTGGGACATGCTGCGAGACCAGCCGATTTGCCCGCCCTTGGCAGCGACGTAGGCGCTGAAGGGGGAGACGGAACGGTGGTACACCTCGCTGGTGATGTTGATAATCCGTCCCCACTGTTGCCGCTTCATGGACGCCAGCGTGCGTTTGGTCAGCAGAAACGGGCTCTTAATAAAAAAGTCGAGCATCCGCTGGTAGAAGTCCCAGTCGTACTCTTCAATCGGCTTGAGTGGCTGCTCGCAGGTCGCGTTGGGCACCAGGATATCGACAGCGCCCCAGGCGTCCTCGATGGCGCCGACCAACTGGTCGACGCCTTGCTGCGTAGTGACGTCCGCTTGAATCAACAGCGTGTCAATGCCGGCCTGTCGATACTCTTCCAGAGCCGCCTCGGCACGCTGCTGATTGTTCGCGTAATTGACGGGCACCTTGGCGCCTGCTTTGCCCAAGGCTAGTCCGATGGCGCGACCCAGTCCGGTCGAATTGCCGGTGACGAGGGCGACTCGGCCGGAGAGGGATTGCGTCACGGTCACCACCCCATGACCATGTTGGACTCAATGACCTTGCGAGCGTCCTCCAGGTCCGTGCCGGTCTCGTGCATGTAGAGCCGGATGGCGTGGACTTTGTCGCCCTCGGCCTTCGCCAGGCAATCGCGCGCGGTGCTGCAAACGCTGCTGGTGCGCTCGCCCGTGATGCCCAGCGCGGCCTTGGAAATCACCCAAGTGTCGCGCGGACGCTTCATCATGCGAATGACGTCCTCTTTCGGATAGGCTTGCTGGACGACTTCGGTGGCGGCGGCTTCGTCTTCCGCCCAGGTAATGATGATGTGAGCGTTCGTCTCAACTTCAAACAAAGGCATGGTTCCACCTCCCGGGGTTGTGTGCATGCGCAGAATGTAGAACAACTTGCGAACGGATCCGACAACGGCCGTTCGAACTGGTTAAAATGGCGGTCTCACCAACACCCCCACTTTGGTTTCCGGCTTCCACAGCGCCAGCTTGGGACGTAGGGATTGAGTTTGTTGGTTGAGGTTGTTGGTTTATCGGTTGTTTTCATCGGTTTGAGAAGCTGCGGATTCTACCGAATCAGCTGCCGATACTACGCCCCTGCGGGGGTTTCGTCAACTTGCCTCCCCAAGCGGAATCATGTCGAGCCAAGACGCCCCACGGGAATTCTCCAGGCCCTCGGCGTTCTGGCCGATCCTGCTCGCCTGTGCGATCCCGATTTTGCCACCGATTTTCCTCGAATGGACTCGCGAACCTGCGCGGTGGCTGGGGGCCGAGGCGTTGGAATTGGCGGAGAACCACCAGTTTCCCGAGGCCGCTCGGAAGCTCGAAGTGGCATTGGACCGCTATCCGGGCAGCGTCCAATTGCTGGAGCATCAAACGAAATTGTTGGTGAAGTGGGCCGACACCGAGTTGCCATGGCGGCGCGGGACGGGCGCGGACGCGCCCGATTCGGAGCAGGCAAAACAACTGCTGGAGCAGGCCGTGCAGACGTTGCAGCGCATGATCGAGGCAGATAACTCTTTGGCCGTGCAGGCCTATCGCCAGTGGTGCGGGGAATTGCAGCTTCGGCTGGGCCGAGGCGATGAGGCGGTCAAGCAGTGGAAGGCGATTGCCGAGCGACGCGGCGGAATGCCCGAACCAGAGTTGCTCAATGGTTACGCCTACTACCGCGCGCTCGCCAATCAAGAGCTTCCCGAAGCGTTGGAGCAGGTTGATCGGGCACTGGCTTTCAGAACGAAGCCGTCTCCGGCGCGGACCGGCTATTTAGACACTCGGGGCTACATCCTCTACCGAATGGGGCGGTTTGCCGATGCGCTGACGGACCTCGACGCCGCGGTGGAAGCGTTCCGCAAGGAAGAGTTCGAAAAGTTTGACAGGGAAAAGCAGATGCAATTGCTGAGCAGCATGAAGTTGGTCGAGGAGATCGACCTGCGCGTTCGCGAGTCCTTTGCCACGCTGCTCTACCACCGGATGCTCGCCCTCGAGGCACTCGGCGAAAGTGAGCGAGCGACGACGGACCGGAAGGAGATTGAGTCGCTCTTGCCGGGATATGACGGCCGTGAATTGCGCTGAGGCCGAATAAGCAGCATCCGGGGGAATCGCGCCGTCAGCGGACGGGGTGTGCTACTTACTCGCCGACGCCTTCATAGACAGCCAACGGCGCGGGCACATCCTGTTTGCCCCATTCGACGGCAACCCGCTGCGGGCCCAGTTCTTCATGCGTGTAGTAAACGCAATTGCGGCCATTCTCCTTGGCCGCATACATCGCCTCGTCGGCGCGAGACAGCAGCCGGCGCGGATCATCGCCACCGCAAGCCTGTGTCACTCCGACGCTCGCCGTCACCGTCAGCCGCTCCTCAATGGTGGCCCGAGTGCGTTCGGCGAAGATGCAGGCTCCTCGCAGATCCGTTTGCGGCATCACGATCACGAACTCCTCGCCACCGAAACGCGTCACTAAGTCCGTGTCACGCACCGTCGCGTCGAGCAGCTTGGCGAATTCCTGCAGAATGCGGTCGCCTTCGAGATGCCCTTGTAGATCGTTGATCTGCTTGAAATGGTCCACATCGAACACTGCCACCGAGAACGCGTCACCATAGCGGTCGAGCATCGCGACTCGGGTGTGAAGCGCTTCATCCAGGGCGCGCCGATTGCGAAGTCCCGTGAGCGGATCCGTGCGGACCTCGGTCAGCGCCATCAGCAAATGCGTCTGCTGCCGAATGTTGTCGTAGGCGTGAGCGATTCGGGAAGCGAGATGCAGGGTCGGCTTGAGCATGTTCTCCGCCTCAACGGAGAGCTCGTCCCACGCCTCGTCCAAGAGACCAAGCTCGCGAAGCCGCGATTCGAAGGACGCCATGCTGCGGTGGTGCGTCGCCAAGTCGCGCCGGATGTCCGCGCCGATCTCATGCAATTCCTTGCAAACCAAGCGAGCGCGAGCGACCGCGCGGCGGGCCTGCGGATTGGGGCCCTTGCCGATCGGGCGGCGAATCCGCCCGGTAAAAAAGGCCAGCACGGCGATGCCAGCAAAGGCCAGGGCAATGGCGGGATCAATCATGGGGCGTGCGTGGCGTCAGAGAGGCTGTGGGCCCGCCTCATGGGCGGATCTTGCTTGATTAGATACGGCGGCCGAAACCTCGCATGCAAAACGCGCCGAAGCACGTCACCCCGATCAGCACATACATCCACTCCTGACGATTCAGCCGAGTCGATTGAGTGATTACCGAGTTAATGGCCCACCAGACGTACTCCATCGGTGGATTCCTCCTAAAGGCCAATGCTGTCAAGATTGCGAATCGCTGCCACCGGCGATCGCGCCGGCAATTCTGCCCTCATCCACAAATGTCTCGCGGCAGCCTGATCGGACGGATCTCGGTTTCCGCGACTAGCCGGCAACCCGTTCGGCAACCCGTTCGGAAGCGCCGGCAAAGTAAACCTAGTTTGCGAATGGTCGATGGGTCGAGCTGACGCCATCGAGTTGCGATTCCGGCGCTGTTTGTCGTGAGGGGCTGCGGAGTTATCGGAATGATCGATGCAATTGCCCCCCAAATGGACGGAGTGACCACCGATTGGCAGCAAGGGAACAGTTGCGATACATCGACGGCCGAAGAATGGTTTGTTCCTGCCGGGAATATCGTCCAGCCCCTTGTTCCGACCGGAATCGTGGACTATTCTTCGATATTCCGCTGCGGCACCCCTCCATTGCAAATGGTCGGTGCCCACACCGGTTTTGCCGGCAGGATCCCAAACGCCAACCCCCTTTTCCTGCCTGGGTGGATGGCGTATTATCACTGCCTTCCGGCGCCGTAGCTCAATTGGTTAGAGTACTGGACTGTCGATCCAGTGGTTGCGGGTTCGAGTCCCGTCGGCGTCGCTGCTAAGTTGCTGCTCTGCAACGGATAAACAAAACCGGGCGATTGTTAGTCGTCCGGTTTTTTCGTTGCCAAATTGAAACAGGTCTTCGAAGTGGCTCCCGTCCCGATGACCCCATTGTTCGTCGATCGAGAAACAAACGCTTGGCAAGTTTGGTTTGGCAGAAGACTGACAAGCATGACGAAACGAATTTTGCCAAGACTGACAATCCGCCGACTGCTGATAGGCATTCTTGCCATCGCAAGTATTCTTGGCTCCTGGCTTGCAACGCGACGAGCGGCCGAAAAACTAAAGACGACACCCGCCGTACGAAATGCCGTTGCTCTTTGCCCATTCCTCCTTAAAGTGGACGAATATGTTGCAGAGAATGGCGAAGAATGGGAAAGGAACCAACGGCAACTGGCTAAGCAAGAGAACGCGGCGTTGGTCATTTTTGGCCCACGCAGTTATCGGCTATGGTTCTTTGGCCTGCAGTGCCGATTCCCTCTCGCATCACCCTACGCACGGCGTGGGATGTGGAACGAGCAACTGCCAATGGAATAAAGCCTCGGCGTGCCGTTCGTGTATTCTTGTCCAATCGAGTGGAGTTTTCAAACCCTGCACTGCATTGCCTCGATCAGTTCGCCGATTGCCTCATCGCGGGTTTTGCCCGGCTGCCTCATCGAGTACGCCTCATGATGCGTGCGGGGCAGCTGAGACTCTTGGGGTGGGGCTTCGCTTCGGTTGATTTGTGTCCTTGCGGCAAGCGTGCGGACGGCGCCGTTTAGATGTTGAACGTGGGCGGGCGGTATTCGGCCAGCCAGTGGGCGTAGTCGGCTGCCGGCATGGGGCGCGCGATGTGGTAGCCCTGCAGCACGTTGCAGCCGGCTTCGGTGAGCACCTCCGCCTGCGCCGCGGTCTCCACGCCTTCGGCCACAATCGTCAGGCCGAGCCCCTTGCCCAGCGAGATCACGGAGCGGATGACGGCGTTGGATTGCTTGTCGTGCGTCACGTCCCGCACGAAGGAGAGGTCGATCTTGAGCGTGTGGATGTTGAAGTCCTTCAGGTAGCTCAGCGACGAGTAGCCGGTGCCAAAGTCGTCGATGGCAATGTGGAAGCCGAACCCGGCAAGGCGATCGATCACCGCGGCGGCGTGGTCGACATCGTCCATCATCGCGTTCTCGGTGATCTCCAACTCGAACCAATCCGGCTTGGCATGCGTCTCCTCGAGAATTCGCTCCAGCTGTTCGACGAATCGCGGGTGGCGTATCTGGCAGGGCGAGACGTTGACGGCGATCCGAGATGTGAAGCCCGCCTCCATCCACACGCAAGCGTGCTCCGCGGCCAAGCGGAACACGGATCGCCCCAAGGGCAGGATCAGCCCGGTTTGCTCCGCCACGGGGATGAAGGCGCCGGGCGAGATCACTTCGTTCTTGCCTGTTTTCCACCTCGCCAATGCCTCGCAGCCGACGACCTCTCGAGTCGCGGCGCTTACCTTGGGCTGGAACCAGACGCTGATCTCCCCCGTGTCCAGTGCGCGTCGCAGTTGAGACTGCACCTGATGACGCAGATTGACGTCCGCCTGCATCGCGGGACTGAACTGGCGAATGCGATTCTTGCCCGCGGTTTTGGCGGCGTACATCGCGATGTCGGCGTTGCACATCAGCGTGTCGACGTCGGTCGCCTGTTCCGGGTAGAACGTCGTGCCGACGCTGAGACCCACCACGGCCTCGGTGTCGCCGAGCTGGAAGGGGACGCGGAAGGCGACGAGCAGCCGGTCGAGCAGTTCGTTCAGCTCAGGCGACTGGGGGTCGACGCCCCGCAGAATGACGGCGAACTCGTCGCCACCGAAGCGAGCGACAAACGCGTCTTCGCCCACGACCCGGCGAATGCGAGCGCCGACCGTCTGCAGCAGCAAGTCGCCCACGGAGTGCCCGGCCGTGTCGTTGACGTGTTTGAAGTCGTCCAGGTCGATGAAGCAGATGGCCACTGTCTCCATGGGGCGATGGTCCGGGCTGGGTTGCTCGATGAGCTCCTGCAGGTGTTCGCGGAAGTAGCGGCGATTGGGCAGCTGCGTGAGCGTGTCGTACATCGCCTGGCGGCGCAGCTTGGTTTGTGTGTCTTCTAGCTCCGTGATGTCCGAGACGAGGGCGATCACGCGCGTCGACTCTTCATCCGTCTCGGAGGAAGGACTAAGTGAGATCCAATACGATCGCGCAAGGCCGCTTGCCTTGCCGGCCCACGAATTGCCTCGGGCCACTTCGGCAAAGACATCGCGGGCGCCAGGGAATTGGCAGTCCAGCACGTCGGAGAGTTGGCGCCCGACAGGCGAGCTCGCCACCATTTTCGCGAAGGCCGGATTCGCCTCGCGGATCTCGCCCGTTGGCGAGAGGATGGCGACTCCCTCCGAGGCGCCCTTGAAAACGCTGGCCAACAGCCGCAGACGCTCCTCGCGCATGCGGTCTTCGGTGATGTCGCGGGATGTCGCGACGACATACCGTTGATTGGCGGCTTTGTCTTCAAACAAGGTGCGTTTGACCGAAACGATGCTCCGTGAGCCATCGCTGCGCTCGAATTCGTGCTCCGTGGTTTTGCACTCGCACGTGGCAAGCAGTTGCTCCTCGATCTCGCCGACCTGTTTTCGCAGATCGACAGGCAAGAACGTATCGATTCGCTCGCCCAGCACTTGATCGCGTCGGATGCCGTGAGCGCGGCAGAAGGCATCATTCGCCACCACCACGCGTTGGTCCTCGCCCCGCACGTGAATCTGGTCCGGTACCGCGTTGATGATGTTGTCCAGGAAGTCGCGATGGCGCCGCAGTTCGGACTCGAACTTCTTGCGGGAGGTGATGTCGCGGAGAATGACGAGCACATCATCGGCCTCGCCGCCGCTGAAGGCGCTCATCGTGATCTCCGCCCAGAAGTTGGCGGGGGAGGGGCCGGCAGTCTTCAGCAACACCTCCAGCGACGAGCCACGACAGGCGCTCGCATCGCGGTAAAGATCCTGCAGGGCCTGTCCAGCGGGGGCGCCGTCCTCAAATTGGGCCGTTTCAAACGAGGCCGGCCACGATCGCATGATCTGCTCGCGATCGCTCCGCAAAAGTGACAGGGCATTGTCATTGCACGCGACGCATTCGCGCTCGTGAAATACGAACACGCCGTCATGGGTCCGCTCGAATATCGTGTCCGCCAGGCGCTGCGTGCCTTGAGCCGCCTTCTCGGCCGCGGCGCGGGCATCCGACAATCGCTGCTTGGTGCGCTCCAGTTCGTCGATGATCTCCGCCGAATACACAATCGCGTCCGCTTGGGCGCGGGCCAGCGCCTCGGACTCGTCCGAAAGCTCCGCGAGCCTCCGGTCGCGCTCGGCCAACTCTTGCTCCGCTTCCTGGAGTTGCCGAGTCAGCTCGCGAACGACGGGCACGTCGTCAAGCTCGACGGTGTCGCTGGTCAGGGCTTCGTGCAACGCGCTCAGCGCAGCGCTCATCCGCTCGGTGACTTGCGCGGAGCTGTCCGCAGCAATTGCGGTTTCGGGTTGAAAGGGCGAGGTAGCCATCGGGGCGAGCCGGGTAAGCGGAGCGAGCCGGAATAAGCAGCGAAGACGCGACGGAAGCAAAGTCCTACAGAAACAGCGTGGTGTTGGCCGTGGCGGCCTCCTCGACGAACTTTGCCACGCCGCAGAAGCCAAGGTTGGGATAATCGATCAGCTCCTCACGGCGAATCCCCATCAACTGCATCGACATCTCGCACACACGGATCGTCACCCCCAAGTCGGCGGCTGTTTGCACCAGCACATCCAAATCCGCGATCCGCTTCTTTTTCATCTCCCGCTTCATCAGCAATCTGCCCATTCCCAACATGTCCATCTGGGACAGGCGAGTGTGGTTTGCCGAGCGAGGAAGCATCCAGCCAAAGGCGCGCTCAATCAACGTCTTGCGGCCGAGTTGCCCGCCCTTGCGCAGCGCAGCGGTCGCCCAGAATGTGAAGAACATACTGACATTCATGCCACAGGCGGCTGCCCCGGTGGCCATCACGAAAGCCGCCAACAGGCGGTCGCGATGAGCTTCAAAGACCAACAGGTTCATCCGGTTCGGATCCGGAGCCTGGTCTGCCGCTCGCTGCAATCCCTGCACCTGCTCCCGCAGCTCACGCAATTGCACCTGAAAGGCAGCGGCAGACAGTTCCAACTGGGCCTGACAAGGGTCGCGTGCGATGGAGGCCCGATTCGACAATTCCGGATTCTCGGCTGAGACGGGCGGCACTACCGCCTGCGATTCCGCTGGGGAGTTGGACGGACAGGTGTTGATTGCCGTGGTCACTGGTTGCTCTCGGTCAAGTCGGAGTTGCGCCCCTTCGGCTGTGCGGCTCCGCTTGGCGGCTCCGCACAGCCGATGCTGCCACGGCCTGCGGGCCGCTCTTGGCAACTATGGGAATCTTAGGTTCCGGTGTCCCAAAGCCCTGTCCGAACCTGTCGTTGAGATAGCTGATCAGCTGGCTGCGCGATGACTTTGCCGGTTGTGCCGATTGCGCAGGCGCACGCGCGTGCAGAAATGGAAGCGTGAGTTGACGCCATCGCGCAGTGGAGCCCGCCACCCGAGGCTGTCACATGAACCTGGTCGCCACAGCGGATTGACGCCGCAGAGCTCGGCTCCGTCCCGTCCACCGGGCCTCACAAGGGTCGCCTGCGATGGAGGCCCGTCCGGTTGAAGAGTCCTAGCGAGGCGGGAATTTCAAGATCATCGGTCGCTGCGGCTCGTCGAACTCCTCGTGGGCGGAACGTTGCCGCTCTTGGGAGGAGGCAGTGGGTGAGCGGTGCTCCGAGTCCTCGCGAGGGCGTTCCGAGTCGGCAGGCAAGGGCTTGGTCCGATGGTGGTCCGCGTCCTCATCTTCCGTCTCCAGGCAGGTGCTGCGGCAGAGTCGGATGTTGATGCGACTGAGATCGGCGCCGAATTCGTCAATCAACATGGCCGATAGCGGGAGCTTCATCCAATCGTCGGCGGCGGGCGCCGCCGGCTGGTGAATCAGTCCTCGCAGTGGCTCCACCGTGGCGGCCGCCTCCAGCAGCCGGTCGTCGCAACGTCCCTGCACGATGGCGCCAAGGGGCTCGCGAGCAGGGAGGGTCAGGGCGCCTGGCTTGGGCGCCCAATAGATGTCCCAGTCGATTTCGAACTCATGGGAAAGCAGGCACAGGTTTTCGACGAGATGCGCCGGCCGGGCTTCCGACACAACGCCAGCTCGTTCCCGCTCGCGTTCATCGGGGATCGAAGTAATGTACACAAAGCTCTCGCCACGGAGCGGGTCGTTGTCCGCATGTAGCTGAAACCTCAACGCTTCGCAGCGACGCCAGCGACGCTTGATGTTTAGCTCACGGAGTCGTTCCAAGGCGAGCTCGCGCGTGTGGCGGGGCACGCCTGCGCGGCTTTCGTAGATCAAGGAAAAGCCCATGTTCACTCCGTCAAACTTGGGTAGTGGGCATTTCAAAAATCTTCCCTGGCGCAATCGAAGGCAGTTTTTCTGCTGGTTCTATCAATCCGATTGCCGATCGGGAAGTTTTTGAAATGCGCTGTAGGCAATGGTGTAATGTTCGCAGGGGCAGGGTTGACGCAGTTGGGTCAGGGAGAAACTTGGACATCCTCGGCTTGCGCACCTTGAGAGGCGGGGCGACGGAGCTCCACGACTCCGGCTTGCTTGTCGGCGAGCGCCAGAAACTCGGCTGGCGTCGAGACGCGCTTGCCGTTCACATGACTGACATAATCGCCGGACCGAAAGCCCGCGCGATGCATGGGCGAGCCCTCCTCCACGGCCACCAGTCCGACCGAGCCGAGCGGGTCGATCTTATAGGAGTGAAACGGGTACTCGGGCATGGCCGTGAGATACTCCACTGTGGCGCCTCGCCACGGTTGTGGCTCCTCCTCGGCGATCACCGGCAAATCTCCCGCCACGCGTTTCTTGCTGAGCAGCACGGTGCGTCGCAACGTGCTGCGACGCTGCTCGCCTCGCTCGACGACAAGCTCCGTCTCTCGTCCGGCCGGCAGCGCGCCGATGATGCGAACCAGTTGATGCGGATTGGCGACCGGTTGGCCGGCCACCTCGACAATCAAGTCCATGCGACGCAGGCCAGCGGCCGCGGCGGGGGTTCCGGGCATGACATTTTGCACCAGCACGCCTCGCTTCCCTTCCTGTCGCTCACGCAGCGGCAATGAGGCGGGCAGCACACCTAGGTAGCCATAGTTGTCGACTTGGCCCAGCTGGAGCTTCTTCAGGGCGCGCCGGAACGTCTCGTCGACCGGGATGGCAAATCCGGCCTCGGTGTCTTCATCCGCCAATGCCGCCAGCGACAACGTGAGTCCGACGAGCTCGCCGCGGGTGTTGATCAAAGCGCCGCCGGAGCAGCCACGTGGCAGTCGAGCGTCGACCTGAAGCAAGGTGCCCAGTTGGTGGAGCGTCTCGCGGGTCTCTTGGCCGGGCAGTGGAGGCGCTTTGCGTTTGAGGTTGGAGACGATCCCCAGTGATGCGCTGACCTCCCCGTCGCGGGCGATGGCATAGGGGTTCCCCAACGCGACCACGATGTGCCCCTTCTTCAACGTATTGGCATCCCCCAGAGTGATCGGCTGGGTCTCCGCTTCGATCTCGAGCAAGGCCAGGTCCAGCCATGGATCCGCTGCGCGGGGACGCTCGACCTTGACGACTTGGTAGGGAGCTCCGCCATGCCACACCCAGTAGTCATAGTGCTCCGGATTGCCGAGCACATGGTAGCTCGTCAGGATCTGCCCCTTGCCGACGACAACGCCGGTGGCGTACTCCGAGGGCACGAAGGCCGGGTCCGCCGGCGCGACGGCGGACCCCTGCCGCACTCTCGCAATGGCGACGACTGATGGCTCGGCTCGCGCGATCGCCGTCTCCAGTGCCGACTGAAATTGCTGCAACGACTGAGCATGCGCGAACCCGCCGGCTGTCATGAACATGACAGCCAGCAGCAGCGTGAAGTGTCTGCGTTGTTCTGCGACTTGCCGCATTGTGATGCTGTAGTTAAGGACGATTGGTGGACCGGTAGGCCGCAACTTGGCAGCCTGGCCAACCCGAAACGCAAACTTGGCGGTCGGGTCGTGGACCGTTGCGCCTTCGTCTGAGGGTTAGAGAGCCAAAGTCGCGGCGAGCCGCGAGCTTGCGATCACCCCGAAGTTTCGGAGCAACGAGGCAAGTTCGTCGAGCGAGAACGTGGCAAGGAAACACCGACGCCAGATTCTCGGCAGGTCTCTTTACAGCCACAAAGGCTGTTGGCGGCTGTGGCTCGTTCATCCCTTAACAAGCAGCGGACAGCCAAGAATGCCGGTTGCGATTATAGCGCGAAGCGGGGCTTTCAACAAAGATCAATCCTCGCTCCAATCCAGCTCGCCGCCGCAGCCCGGGCACGTTGCGATTCGGTCTTCCAAGTCGACGCCGCAGTGATAACAAAACAGCGGCGGCGGCTTGAGGTTGCGGTTCGCCCGGTGCTCGGCGAGCACGGCTCGCGCCTTTTGCTCCTGATCGGAGGGAACCCAGATGGGGCTGCCGGCGATCTGAAATGGCACCTCGCCCACGACATTCTCAACTCCGTCGCTGGCGATGCGAGCCTCGATGCCGGCAGTTTGGAGCAAGTCGCAGACCAGATGCGCTTCCTGAATGCTGCCGGACTTGTAAACGCAGACGGGGGCAGGAGTGTTCATGGCAAGCCTTGTTCTCCGGTTTTCAGGCCGCGTGGAAACCTTTATTGTATGGCGTGAAACGGCGGGGCAAATGAAATAAAAACGGCCAGCTCGCCGGAGGATGCGAGCTGGCCGCTGGAGCCGATGGCGTGTCGAACCCCCGGTGAAACGCCGAGCGACGGATGAAACGTCGAGCGACGGCACGCGCGGCAGGGGCTTCCATTCCGGGGCTCAAAGGAAGGCAAGCTCGAGGACGCCAGTGGAATCGAGTTCCACGAATGGGATCAGCAAGGTTGCCGAGTCAACGTGTGTGCCTACTTGGCCTTGGCCGCAGGTTTGACGGCCTTGCCCTTGGGGGCCGGGGGAGCGGCTTTGGCGTCCGCCTTGGCATCGGCTTGGGTGCCCGTTTGGGCATCCTTGGCATCCTTGGCGTCGCTTCCGGTCGCTTTGGCGTCGGTGGCCGAGTCCGTCGCGGCGGTGGCCGCCGAGTCGCCGGCGGGGGCTTCGCCCAAGGCGTGTCCGCCAGTGGCGAGCACCTTCTGCTTGATCTCCTCGCAGATCTCGGGGTTCTCTTGCAGGAAGAGGCGGGCCTTCTCCTTGCCTTGCCCGAGGTAGTCGTCGTTGTACTTGAACCACGAGCCGCTGCGAGCGACGATCTTCTCGGCAACCGCCAGATCCAGCACATCGCCCTCGAAGCTGATGCCGTGGGTGTGCATCATGTCGAACTCGGCGACGCGGAAGGGCGGGGCGACCTTGTTCTTGACCACTTTGCAGCGGACTCGCTGGCCGACGACCTCCTCGCCGTCCTTCAGCTGCCCGATGCGCCGCACATCGACGCGGCAGGAGCTGTAGAACTTCAAGGCGCGGCCGCCCGGCGTCGTCTCCGGGCTGCCGAACATCACGCCGATCTTCTCGCGGATCTGGTTGATGAAGATCGTGACCGTCTTGCTCTTGGCGATCGCGCCGGTGAGCTTTCGCATCGATTGGCTCATCAGCCGGGCCTGCAGGCCCACATGCGAGTCGCCGATCTCGCCCTCGAGCTCTTGCTTGGGCACCAACGCGGCGACCGAGTCGACGATGACAACGTCAACGGCGTTGGACTTCACCAGCATCTCGGTGATCTGCATCGCCTCCTCGCCGCTGTTCGGCTGGCTGACCAACAGCGTGTCGAGCTCCACGCCCAGCTTCTTCGCCCAAGTCGGGTCGAACGCGTGCTCGGCGTCGATGATCGCGGCGATGCCGCCCTTCTTCTGTGCCTCCGCCGCCACATGCAGCGCCAACGTGGTCTTGCCGCTCGACTCCGGCCCGAAGATCTCGATGATGCGGCCACGCGGCAAGCCTCGGCCGCCCAGGGCGATGTCCAGGGACAAGCTGCCCGTGGAGACGCCGGGAATGGCGCCCCGCGCCTCGGCGCCCAACGGCATGATCGAGCCTTCGCCAAACTGCTTCTCGATCTGCTGCAGCGTCGTCTTCAACGTCGGATTCTGGTCGACAATGGCCGACATCTTCTCCGCCGCCTTGCTCGCCGTGTCCGTCTTTTTCTTGGCCATGGTCGTCGCCTTCACCTCTTGTGTCGCCACCATTTGGGAACTCCCTGTCGTTGGTCCGTAATCAGAAATGGATTGCTGGCTTTCATCAACCAGGGGCATCCAGAGTGTTCCAGCTTTTTGTGGCCGGAAGTGGCTTCGTCGTTGCCCGGGGGCTCGGAGAGAAGCGGACATCTGTGCGGACACTGCCTGAACATTAGGGCAGTAGTGTACGCCTGAATACCTTATCGGTTGTGGCCGTCCGATTCAATAGGGTTTGAGCCGTTCGGCGGATTGGATGGTCGCTCGTGGTCCGGCGTCATCCAGTTGTCCGCTCGACTCTGTCCTTAGTTTCGCGGGGCTACGGACACGTAAGGTCCCCGGTGGCGGGAAAAAGTCGGAGACCTTCAAGAACGCCGGCGCGCAGAAGCGACGCTTCGCCGGAAAAACGCGGAATTCGTGGGTAACGGCCAGCAATCAGCCGAGAAAAATAATCTCGCGGTGGTGTCACCCCGTTGTCACCCCGTTGTCCGCGATGGTCGCCCGTCGCATGCGTGCTCAGCCAACAGCTGCAAAGCACCGCGATCCCTGTCTCATGCCCCGAGCCTTTGGCGGCTTCATTCCCCGCCCAGCGGCACTCGGCCAATGACTTCGTAGATGGGCCCCTCGGGCTCCAGGCGACTGGTGACAAGACAGATTTCCTCGACTCCCACCGTTCCCACTTCGAAACGCACATCCTTCTCCAGCTGCTCGCAGATTCCTTCCCGGTTCCGCTGCGAACGCACGCGGCCCACGGTCACGTGCGGCGTAAACCGCGATTCTCTCGGGTAGTGCAGGTCCGCCAGGGCGTCGTCCAAATCCAGGTGCAATTGAGTCACCTGATCGCCTCCACCGCCTACCCCGGCCCACAGCGTGCGAGGTCGCTCAGCATCCGGAAACGCGCCGGCGCCGATCACTTCGACTTCAAATGCTTCGTGCCGGCTCGCGACCCGGGCCATCGCCCGGCACACCGACGCCGACTGTAACAAAGTTGTTTCCCCCAGGAATTTGAGCGTCAGATGGAGTTGGTCGGGGCTCACCCAGCGAACATCGCCGCCCGCCCGCCGGAGACGCTCCTGCAATTGGTGGATGCGATCGGCGACCTCATCCGCCCAGATGGCAATGAACATTCGCTCCGACATCCGCCTCTCCTTGATCAGATCGCTGAAACATCATGACGTCCGCCGACCGGCAGCTTCCTGCCCTCCGCGCTTGCCCCTTAAAACTCTATCATTTAGCGAGCGAATTGGGTTGAACGCGATGGGAGGAGGGAGGAGGCCCGTTGTAAAACACCTATTCCGGCAATCAGTCCAGCTTTTGTTCCAGAACGTACGTAGCTGTTCCGATTGCCAGTTGGGTCTTTTTCAACTGAGCGAGGCCGTTGAAAAACACCAGCCTTCCATCGTCTTTGACCGTACCTTCGACAAGCCGCACTTCGCACAACCTGTGCGTTTTGACACCGCGTTCCATTCAGGCCCCCCACTCACATGCATACCGACGAAATTCGCGAGAAGTACCTCGACTTTTTTGTGTCCAAGGGACACTCTCGGCAGCCCTCCGATGTGCTGGTGCCCAAATGGGACAACTCGGTGTTGTTCACTCCGGCCGGAATGAACCAGTTCAAGGATCATTTTCTCGGCAAGGTCAAGTTGGAGTTTACTCGCGCCACAACCGCTCAAAAGTGTCTCCGCACCGGCGACATCGACAATGTGGGTGTCACCGCCTACCACCACACCTTCTTCGAGATGCTCGGCAACTTCAGCTTCGGCGACTACTTCAAACGCGAAGCGATCCAATGGGCGTGGGAATTCCTGACCGACAAGAAGTGGCTCGCCCTGGATGCAGATCGGTTGTCCGCCACGGTGTATCTCGATGACGACGAGGCCGCCGAGATCTGGGCCAACGTTGTCGGACTGCCCGCCAGCCGCATCACGCGAATGGGCGAGGACGACAATTTTTGGCCGGCCGGAGCTCCGAGCCAGGGGCCGGACGGCGTCTGCGGCCCCTGCAGCGAAATCTTTTACCGCGACAACAGCGGGCAGCTCGTCGAGATCTGGAATCTCGTCTTCACGCAATTCAACCGCGTCGGACCGCCCCCCGAGAATCTCAAGCCGCTGCCGAGCAAGAATATCGACACCGGCATGGGCCTGGAGCGGATCGCGTCGGTCATGCAAGGCAAGACTACCAATTATCACATCGACATCCTCCGCCCGCTGGTCGAAGCCGCTGGCGAAGTGTGCGAGCTGAAGTACAACCCCGACGACGACAACGGCCGGCGGATGCGAAGGATCGCCGACCACGTTCGCGCCTGCACCTTTGCGATTCACGAAAACGTCTACCCGGGCCGCAACAAGGAGAAGTACGTCATTCGCCGGCTGCTCCGCCGCGCCGTGCTCGACGGCCACCAGATGGGGCGCCGCGAGCCGTTTCTCTATCAGCTCGTGCCTGTGGTTGCCGACATGATGAAGCAACCCTATCCGGAGCTGCTGGAGACCGTCGACCGCGTTGCCCAAGTGATGCGCCAAGAGGAGAACGCGTTCCTCAATACGCTCGACTCCGGCATCGCCCGACTCGACAAGCTGTTCGCGCAGATGAGCGAGAAGAAACAGACGCTCGTGCCGGCCTCGACGATCCGCGATCTGTACGACACCTACGGGATTCCCGTTGAGCTGTCCCAGCTGATCGTCCACGAGAAAGGCTTTGCGATCGACGCCGACGACGATGACGGCCCGAGCAGCGGAGGGTCCGACGGCATGGACACCGAGCTGTTCAAGCCCGGCCCCGTCGAAGACCTGAAAAAGGCCCACGGCCAAACCGAATTCCTTGGCTATGAGCAAGAGGAAGCCGAGGCCACGGTGCTAGGCATCGTGCTGCTGGACGAGGACCAAACGCTCGGCGACTATGATCCGAACGAAGGCAACCTGCAAGAGTCGATCGCGGCGACGGGCGAGCGGATCTGCGTGGTTGTGCTGGATCAAACTCCGTTCTACGGCGAGTCGGGAGGGCAGGTCGGCGATCAGGGCCGGCTGCTCACCGATGACATGGAGTTCGAAGTCGTCGACGCTCAGAAAAACGGCGGGCTTACGTTGCATGTCGGCTTTCTGCGGAGCGGCACGCTGGTGAACAACAGCAAGGTTCGGGCGGTCGTCGACTCGGCTCGACGGGAAGGCATTCGCCGCGCCCACTCCGCCACCCACATGCTGCATTACGCGTTGCAAGAGACCTTGGGCAAACATGCTCAGCAGCAGGGCTCGAAGGTCGAACGCGATGAACTGCGGTTCGACTTCACGAATCTCGAGCCCGTGCATTACGACCAGCTGCAGCATATCGAGCAACTGGTGAACGAGCGCATCCTCTCGGCCGAGCCGATTCAATGGCAGACCCTGCCGCTGGCCGACGCCCGCGAGCGCGGCGCGATGATGCTGTTCGGAGAGAAGTATCCCGATCCGGTGCGGATGGTCTCGATGGGCGAGTTCAGTCGCGAGCTATGCGGCGGCACGCACCTGACCAACACCTCGCAGGTCGAGAAGTTCGAGATCGTCGAGGAGGGCGGGGTCGCCGCCGGCACACGGCGCGTGACTGCGTACACCGGAGTTCGCGCCCGGGAGCATGAGCAGCAAACCCAGCAACTGCTGTCACAACTGGCCGAGCAGTTAGGCTGTGGCGCCGGCGCCGTGCCCAAGGCGGTCGAGAACTTGATGGCCACCGTGCGAACCTTGAAGAAGCAGGTGGGCGGCGGTTCGGCCGGCGAGGAATTGAAGCCGGCCACGGGCAAGGACCCGGCGGACTACGCCGCCGCCAAACGCCTGGTTCGCGACGCCGCGCGGCATCTGAACGTGCCTGCTAGCGAAACGCCGCACCGCGTCGCGGGCCTGCAAGACGAAGCCAAGCAGCTGCAGGCTCAATTGGAGAAACTGGCCGCCAGCGGCGACGTCTCCGCCGACTCGTTGATCGAGGGAGCCACCGAAGTGAACGGCGTCAAAGTGATCATCCATCAACTGCCGATCGGCAACTCCAATTTGATGCGGCAACTGATCGACCAAATCCGACAGAAGACCAGCCCCGTCGCCGTCTTGTTGGCGGCTGAAGACGATGGCAAAGTTCAGTTGGTCGCCGGCGTCAGCAAGGAGATCGTCGATCGCGTCCATTCGGGCAAATGGGTGGGCATCGCCGCCAAAGCCGTCGGCGGCGGAGGCGGCGGCAAACCCGACATGGCCCAGGCCGGCGGCAAAGATCCCGCCAAGCTGCCCGATGCCATGCAACAAGCGCTGCAGGCAGCCACGGAGATGCTTGCCTAGGCAAGAGGGTCGTTGAAGAAGTTGTCGTGGTGCAGGCTGCCTGCCTCGTCGTGGTGCAGGTTGTCAGCCTCGTCGTGGTGCAGCCTCGTCGTGTTGCAGGCTGCCAGCCTGCAGCCTGTGGCCAAAACCACAATCATCACAGGCTGGCAGCCTGTGCTACGATGGCCTCAATGCGACTCTGCAGGCTCGGATGAAGCCACGTTGCCTTGTCCGGATGAGGGTCTCGCTCGGCGAGCTTGGTCAAAGCCGAAGCTAACGCGTCCCCGGCGCCTTGTTGCGCTACCCAGCGGTCGGCGTCCAGCTCCAGCCGCCTCGAGATGGTCCCCATGGCGACCAACAGGTAGGTGGCCGCGGCTGCGGGCAGCAGCAATGCGCCCTGCCAGGTCGCCGGCACGCCATGAGCCAACAGCCAGCGCGAGGTCGTATCCAGCGCGCCGGGGCAGGTCGCCTGAACTGCCAAGGCCAGCGCGATCGGCATCAGCAGCACCAGCATCCGGATCGGCAGGTGGCGCCTTCTGACATGTGCGGCCTCGTGCAACAACACGGCCTCGAGTTCGCGCTCCTCAAGCAACTCGACGAGGCTCCGCGTCAGGTACACGTATCGCAACTGTGGCAAGAGCCCCGAGACAGCGGCGTTGTATTGGCCTGCTTCGGTCGACAGCACCAGTATGTCTCGCAGTCGCAGCCGCGCCGCCGCGGCGGTTTGCAGGAGTCGGTCTCGCAATGAGCCTGCCGTCATCGGCTGTGCACTCCAGAGCACGCGCAGCCAAGCAGGCATCAAACCGACCATCGCGACGAGCACGACGAGATGCAGCACCCAGCCATGTGCTTCCAGCTGCCGTTGACCCATCGTCAAACGCAGCGCGTCGTGCAGCGCGAAGGTCATCAGCACAGGCGGCAGCACCAACCCGAGTGAAGCCTTGCATTGGTCGAGGAGTTGCTGGCGGAGTCGAGGCGCAGGACGGGGCTCGCCGCGGCAGTCCGCGAGCAGGCAGTCGACCGTGTGTTCGAAACGAAGGAATGCCGCCCAGCCCGCGATCAACGGCAACAGGACGGGCGTCAGCACCAGCAGCTGATCGAGGAATGTCAACGGTGTGGCGCAATGGGTTCGCACCAATTGCGGCCAGCCGGCGACATACAACATGCAAAATGTGGACAGCAGCCAAAGGACGTGGTGTGCCTTCTGTAGCCGCCGAAATCGCCAGCCCCAATGCGAGGCGAGATGCGGCCAGCACTTCAGTCGGCCGCGCAACTTCCACACGCTCAGTTCAGCGGATCCGGCCACCAAAATGGCGCCCAGCAGCACACTGCCGGCTCGCAACCACGCATGGCTCACGGGCTCACGCGGCGCCGATTCGCCGGCGGCGAGCGTCAGCAAGACGATGATCAAAGCCGAGATGTCCAAGTCGACGCGCCCGAGGTCCGATGCCCGAAAACTTCAGGCTAATTGCCCGCTCTGTCAGCGGCAGGCGCTTGCCTCGCATGGCACGATTCCCGGAGAAAATCTCCGCCCGGATGCCGGCACAATCGTCACATTCGGTCGATTTCCCCGAGGGCAGCTGAAATCCGAGGGTTTGCCAGATTCCCCAGCCGGAATGGTTGAAGTGGTCCGCAGGCAACGCCGATCTACGTTCTGTTGAAACACCGGCAATTGGAACGCCGCGAGTCCCGCCACCGGCAGCACGCCACTCGTCAGGAACCACGCCCATGTCCTCGGTCCTCGATTCACCTCTCGCTGCTCCCGCTACTCCCGCTACCGTCACATTCGACGCTGACATCGATCTGGCACGTCGCGCCGAGGAGATTTTGATCAACAGCCCGTATCTCAATGGTCAACGGCTCCGGCTGGAAAGCCACGCTGGGCAGCTGACCCTGCGGGGGCACGTGCGAACCTATTTCCAAAAGCAGATGGCCCAAGAGAGCCTGCGCCGTCTCGAGGGAATCTCCTCGATCGTCAATCAATTGGAAGTCACCTGGTAGGCAGCGGTCACTCGGGGAAGCCGAGTCGCAAAGTCAGCTCACGAGGCTCGCGGTCGCCTCGCGCCCATCGCAGCGTCACTTCCTGTCCAGGATCCTGGCCGCGAACGGCGCGATGCGCCGACCAAGCGTCGCGAACCGGCTGGCCGCCGATTTCCAAAATGGCGTCGCCGGGCTGAATGCCGGCGGCGCGGCTGCTGGCGGCGACGTCGACCACTTCGGCGCCGGCCTCGCCCCAGCGCAGTGTCATTCCCAGCCGCGGGCCTTCGCCCAATTGCCAGTCGCCCTCGCGCTTCGGCTCCAGCAAGGCTTTGAATTGTCTCGCAAATTCGGCGAGCGGAATGTAACGCAGCTGATTCGAGCCAGCTCGCAAGCCGAGCACCTGCCCGCTGGCCGCGATCAGCGGTCGTCCAATCATCGCCGCAGGCGACGTGAGTGGCTGGAGCGAAACGAGTCTTCCGGATGGCAGCGGCCCGGCGGTGAGCGTAAAGGCATCTCGCCCGCCCAGCCCGGCCTCGACCATTGCAGCGCTGAACGGGACGCTGGTGGCGCCATCGAGCCGCGGCGGCGCATCCCGCAGCGGCTCGGGGCCAGTCCATTGCAAGATGCCCCAGTTGCGATGGCGGTCCACCCCGAGCGGTTTTGCATCCGCTTGGCGGCCGTCGGCCGTCGTGATGCGGAGCACCGCGTCGCCGACAGGCAGGGCATCGCCGACGGTGAGCACATGTTTGTCGTCGATGCAGATTCCCTCGCCCGTGCGGCCATCGGGAAACTGAATCGCGACAACGCCGGCGCCGATCCGAGGGCCCAGGGCTTCTGCCAACGCTCGTCGCTGGTCGGGCAGATTCCAGGGTGGACCGAGCGGCGTCTCCAAGTCGTTCCAGGCGCCGCCGCCACCTCGTCCGACATACGCTTGGTCGATCAACACCTCTCCGCGCTCCGCGGCGAACTCAACCCATTCGATATCGGCGTCGCGCAGATCGCCGCAGAGGTCGCGAGAAACTGCCAGCCAGCTGTCACTAATCGGCTGTGTAAAAATGCGGCGCGCTCGGCCCTCGGTCAGCGGCCCTTGCCCCACGTCGTACAAGGCGGGCTGATCCTCCCCGCGGACCTTGACGCGAAACGCTAGCAGCCCTTGATTCTGCGACTTGACGGCAAACCGGATGTAACGAGCCTCGTGGGGCGCCGGGCGATAGCGAAACGGCATGGGGGGATGAAACTCGTGGCGGAACGTCTGGCCCTCGCGCAGCTGCAAGCAACGCTCGCCCGTGTACGCTTGCTCGCGGCCCTCAACGGCGTCGGGATGCGACTGCTCGTCGTACAGCGAGAGATACTCGGGGTGCGAAGCCGAGAGTGTCGCCGCTTGCCAACGCAGCGAGACCGGCTCGGCCGATGACACCGTGACGACCAAGTCCGTTTCCTCCTCAATCGGCAATGAATGCAGAGGCGCAACGATCAGTGGCATGGCGGGGCTTCGCGCGCTGCGTTCGGGGACGTTCCGTTGCAACAACAGCCTGCCCTCGCTGTGCACTTCAAGCAGCGCCGGCTGGTTCGAGTCGGCGTTGGAGACCGACAGCACGAGATACTGCTGGCCCGGAAGCCGTCGCAGTTTGCGAGCGAGCATCGTGGGCGCGGTGGTCTCCAGACGCACGGCAAAGGCGCCCGGCGAAGGCGCCAGCTGGTCCCACTCCGTCGACCACGTCGTCTCTCCCGGAGACCAGAATTGCCAGTCTTCCCAAGCGGTAATGCGGGCCGCTGCAAGCGCTCGACAACGCTGCGCCACCCAGTCGGCATCAAATTCCAGCAGCGGCTCGAGCCAGTTGGTCTGGTCGCGGATGTCGAGCGGGTCGGCGCCGGCGGGGCGGCCTTCGTGAGCCGCGTCGATCTCCAACGCCACTTGCAGCGGCTGATCGAGCGGACGGCCTTGCCGCAAATCAATGTCAAACGACGCCTCCGCCGCCGAGCCTACCAAGTGCGGCGAGGTGAATGCAGCTCGGTTGCCGGCGCGAATCGCGCCGCGAATGCACCCGCCGGCGCCGGACGAGTCGTCCAGGGCCAACGCCCCACGCAGTCGCGAGACTTGCGCCGGCAGGTCAAACGTCAAGCGAGTGCCGCTGTGGACACCAATGCCCCAGCCGGCGTTGCGACCGCCGCTGAGCAAGGTCTCGCCCCGCACACTGCGGTCCCGGCGCCAGTCGCGAGCGGCGCCGATCAACGGCTCGTGCTCATAGGCGGTCGGCTCCAGCCGGCTCAGCGGCATCTCGTGCAACGCATAGCTGACTCGCAGCCAGACTCGCTTCGAGGGAATCCAGAATGCATCGAGCGACCAAGCCGGATGGGCGCCGTGGACCCACATGTCGCTGGTGGGGCCGTTCGACAAGGCCCGATGCTCTAGTCGAGCGAGACTGGTCGTGACGACCAGCTGGTCATTGGTATGCAGCTCGAGCAGACGGCCTTCGCCGCTGGGCGCCAGTGCTGCTCGTTGTTCCCATTGCAATTGCCAGTGGTCCGACGGCGGTGGAAAGCAGATCTCGGCCAACTCGTTCCAGTTGGCCGACGCGCGGCCGGCAGCGGTGGAGACCACCACTCGGTCGGGCTCGAGTCGGGCGACGCGAAACTCGATCACCTGTCCGTCGCGCATCCGCAGGGCGCCGGGCGTCAACGGCGTTTCCCCGGGGGAGTCGGCGAGCACAATTCGTTTGACCCAACGCGACAAGATCCGCATGGGCGGCGCGCTGGCCGACGGTCGAGGCTGCAGCTCCGCATCCACGCGGAACAGAAAGTGGCCGGGAGTGGCGGGCAATGACTGTGGCGGCACATAGCCCAGCAACTCGCCCGGCACCTGGTCGCCAAGCCAGAGCTCTAGACTCGTGCCGTGCGAGTCGCGCACGGGCACAACAGTTCGGTCCAGCAGCCAACGAAACGGCGACTCGCCCAGCAGAGCCTGCCCGCTCAACTGCGGAGCTCCTCCCAAGCGGTCCCAATCGGTTAGTTCGTCACCTGCAAGCCGCTCGCCATTGGCCAGCCGTGCCGCAAATCGTCGCACCGCCGCCTCGTCGCCTGTGGCGACTGCTGCGGAGCAAAAGCAAAGCACGAGTACCGAGACGAGCTTGCGCATAGGCCAAAAGGGAGGCGAGGGCCAAGGAGAACGACAGTTTTAGCCACCGATTGTACTCGCTCGGCCTCGCGGTTTGCATGTTTGAGCCACGGATGAAACACGGATACGAAAACTCCGAAGAACTTCGAAGGAAACCCGAAGCGTCAGCGAGGGATCGGAACTGATCGGAAGCACGACTTCGAAGGAAACCCGAAGCGTTAGCGAGGGATCGGAACTGATCGGAAGCACGACTTCGAAGGAAACCCGAAGCGTCAGCGAGGGATAGGAGCTGGCCACCAGCACGACTTCGGACGTGATTGCCGATGCATGGTGAAGAACACGAAGTCACGGGCGAGTCGCCCATGCTACGAAGAACACGAAGACCCACGAGCAAGAACCGGAAGTTGGGCTAGGTCGATAGCGGCTGAACCTCGACGCGGGCGTCGTTGAAGCAGGCGCCGGCGCCGATGTCGCTGAGTGTGTCGGGTGACAGTGCGTTGGAGGTTTGCCCGTTCAGCGTGTGACGCGACCAGATGCCTTTGGGGATGGAGACGACGCCCACGGCGACCGAGTCTTCGACCTTGGCCGGCAGGTCAACTGCCCCGAGCGGATTGAACACCCGCACGTGCTGGCCGTCCTCGATGCCGCGGGCCTCGGCGTCGCTGGGATGAACCGTCACCTGCGCGAGCTCCTCGATCAGCTGTCCGAACGTCGAATTCACCGTGCGTCCCGTGGACGGAGAGATCAAGGCGAGCGGATAGGAGGAGCTAGGGGAGCGTTTCGAGTCGTTCGTCGGCGTCTCCTCGTCCGCCACATAGCAATACAGCCCCGCCTGCGAATGGGTCAGCGACTCGGCCGCGAACTCGATCTTGCCGCTGGGAGTGCGGGGACGCACGTCCAACATCTGAATCGGCCGTAGGCCGCAGGCGGGCTCGAGTTCGCCTTGGTCGCGAAGCTGACTGGCCTGTTGCTCTCCCAACAACGCCGCTTGGAGTTGCTCGGGAGTGCAGAGGTCGTCCTCCTTGGCCAAACCGAGCCGTTGCAGCAGCTCGCCGAACACTTCGTTGTTGGGCTTTGCCTCTCCGTGCGGCGCCACGACGGGACGCACTACGCCCAGCCGAGGATACCCGTAGCCGCACTTTAGGTCGTCATGTTCCAAGAACGTAGTCGCGGGTAGGATTACGTCGGCGAACATCGCGGAGTCTGTGAAGACTTGGTCGAAGACGACGGTAAACAGGTCCTCGCGCTGCAGTCCTGCGCAGAGTTTGTTCTGAGCGGGCAGCGTGGCGACGGGATTGCAGTTGTAGATGAACAGGCTGCGAATCGGCGGATCGTTCTCGTGGAGCAATGTCTCGCCGACGAGGTTCATATTGACCGTCCGGGTGTTCGGCGGTTGCTCGGCGGCGGCGCGGAGGATGTCGAATTGCCAGGCGCCGGAGTTGCTCATCGTGAATCCGGCGCCGCGGCGGCCAAACTTGTTGGCGACGGCCGGGATCGCCAGAATGGCCGCCACCGCGCTGCCGCCGTTGCGATTGCGTTCCGGACCCCAGCCGCAACGCACGACTGGCGTCGTTGCTTCAGCGTACAGCGAGAAGAACGATCGCAATGCCGCTTCGTCAATCCGCGACACTTCAGCGGCCCGCTCGACGGGCCACTCGGCGGCGCGAGCTCTCAGCAGTTCGTGACCGCTTGTGTGTTGTTCCAAAAAGTCGTGGTCGGCGTGCCCGTTTTCAAAGAGCCAGTGAATCATTGCCAGGGCGACGCAGAGATCGGTGCCCGGATAGATGGGCAGGTGCAGGTCGGCTTGCGCCGCGAGCGAAGTGCGTCGCGGATCGAGCACCACCAGCGCCGCGCCGTTGCGAGTCGCTTGCTGTATGAACGGCGTGAGGTGAACGCCGGAGTGGTGCGGGTTGTTGCCCCAGACGACGATCAAGTCGCTGGAGGCGTAGTCGGGAAAGGCGACGCCGGGCATTTTGCCGTACAGTCCCTGAAACGCCGCGCCCGCCGGCGCCGCGCAAACCGTTCGCGCCAGCTTCGAGGCGCCCAGACGGTAAAACAGCCGCGCATCGAGCGAGTCTTGGGTCAGGCGTCCATTGGATCCCCCGTAGCACAACGGCAGAATCGATTCACCTCCAAAGGTGTCGCGATCCGCTCGCAGGCGATTCGCAATCAGCGAGTACGCCTCGTCCCACGAAATCGGCTCGAAGTGCTCCGCGATGTAGGCGGGGCCAGCGGCGGTGAGGGTGACGTCACTCTTGTCGCGAGTTCGTCGCATCGGCTGCGACACTCGCTCGTCACAATACAAGTGATCCGCGAAACGGCGCACCTTGCCGCAAATGAATCCGCGAGTGACGGGGTCGTCCGCCGAGCCGTCGATGCCGACCACTCGGCCGTCTTCCAGTTCAACTTGAAGACTGCAGGCGTCGGGGCAGTCCAAGGGGCACGTCGTTTCGCGCGTTTGCGGCATTCAGTTCACCAGATCTCGAATGTAGTCCTTGAAATCAATCATGCGATCGGGAGCGTCGGGCCCGATGATCAGCGGTCCCTGCTCGGCAGGCGCCTCGAGGCCGTGGCTGCCTCGAACCAGCTGCGGCTCCAGCGGCGTCACATCCATTCGATAGCGAAATCCGAGTTTCTTTTGTGCCAGTCGCATTGCGGCTCGCCACCGAGAGGTCAAAAACAGCTCGCAGGGGTCGTAGCCGGGTTTGCGATGGATGTCGACGGTGCGGGCAAAATCGGGCGCCCGGCGCTCGTCCAGCCAATAATAGTAAGCGAACCAGGCATCCGGCTCGGACAACGCCACCAACTCGCCCGCACGAGCGTGGTGCAGGTCCAACTCCTCCGGCGCCACGACCCGCGCGACGCCCTCGAGTGCCGACACCCGCTGCCGAACTTCCTCAGCAGACACGCCTTGGACGTAAATGTTCGCCACTTGGTGGTCCACAACGGCAAATGCCTTGGATTCCAGCGGCATGATCGTCTCGCCGAACGGTCCGTCCCTCACGACCAGCCAGCCGGCTCGACGCAGCTCTTGGTTGATCAACACGGCCCGGTGGACCGGCCTTAGGCCGTATTCGGATACGACGACGACCTGGGCGTCAATCTCCTCCGCCGCCTCCATGACTCGCTTGGCACAGCGATCCACTTCGGCCACACGCTCCATGGACGGCGAGGAGAATCGCTGGAAGTCATAGTCCAGATGCGGCAGGTAGACGAGCGTCAATGAAGGCCGTTGTTGACGCATCACCAGCGCGGTCGCGCGAGCAATCCAATCGGAGGAGGCGAGCCCCGCCAGCGGGCCCCAAAACGCCGGAAACGGGAATGGGCCCAATTGGCGTGTCAGCTCACAATCGGTTTGATCAAGGATGTCGAACGCTTTGGACCCGTCGCAGCCATAGTGCGGTTTGGGCGTTGCCCACCAGCGGCATCCCGAGCCTTGGTTGAACCACCAAAACATTTTGGCCGTGTCGATGCCGGCGTAAAGTTTTTCGCCTTGCACGAGCGAATTGGCCTGCTGCCAAAAGCGGATCTCGCCCGTGTCGCGAAAGTACCAGCCGTTGGCGACGATCCCGTGCTGGGAAGGCGGCAAGCCCGTGAGCATGGTCGCCTGGGCCGTCATGGTCACGGCGGGCACGGGCCCTTGCCACGGCTTGGCGCCGCTCAGTCCGGCCAGCGTCGGCGCATGTGGCAGCAACTCCGGCGTCAGCCCCACGACATTGATGACACAGACGCGGCTCATGTCGGCAAGTGCCCCGTTGGTAAATGGACTCGCAACCTCGCGCGCCCTCGTGAGTTTTCCAGCCACCATGTCGCGGCTCGACGAGTCCACCGGGCCTCACAAGGGTCGCCTGCGATGGAGGCCCGACGGGTCCACCGGGCCTCACAAGGGTCGCCTGCGATGGAGGCCCGACTCACTGCTCTCCCTCCGCATCAAAGTACGAGATGCAAGGCTCGAGACGGTGGCCGCCGGCGTCGCCCACGGCAATCTGTTTGCCGGGCCAGATGGCGGCGCCAAGGTGTTCTTCCGAGGCGCTCATGATGAACAACTGCAAGTTGAATTTGGGGCGGCCTCGCGCGTCGCGAAGATGCTCGGGACAATGGTCGACCACTCGCTTCAGCACGGTCATCGCAGCCTGCTCCAGCGTGTCGCCGCAGCGCAGTCGCTCCACCACCGCGAACGATGACAGGTGCTGCAGATTGGCCTCGCCGTGTCCGATCGAGCCGCAGGTGCCGGCCTCGTTGTCGGCATACAAGCCCGCTCCGAGGATCGGGGAGTCGCCGACGCGTCCGGGCAGCTTAAAGGCGTGGCCGCTGGTGCTGGTCACGCAGCCGAAGTCATCCTGTCGGTCTCGGGCGGCGCAGTGAACGGTGCCGGTCGCCGTGGATTCCGGGTTGCGATAGAAGTGGCGGTCGAACCAGGTCTGCACTTCCAGGTCCTCGTCACGTGGCGGCGGCAGCCAGTCGTCGTGCTGCGAGCGGGTGCGCTTCCAGTACAGCCACATCCGTCGAGCCCGGTCGGTGAGCAGCTCCTCTTCGGGAAAGCCGTTGGCGCGAGCGAATGCCAAGGCGCCTTCGCCGACCAGCAGCACGCGCGTCGTCTGTTCCATCAGCCGTTGCGCGACGCGAGCAGGATGTCTCACTCGCTGCAGTCCGGCGACGCCGGCGCCTTGCCGAGTGCGCCCGTTCATGACCGCCGCGTCCAGCTCGACGACGCCGTCTTCGTTCGGCAGGCCGCCGTATCCGACCGTGAGCTCGTCCGGGTCATCCTCGACGAGAGTCACGCCGGAGACGCAGGCCTCCACGGCGTCTGCGCCGGCCAGGAGGCGATCCCAGGCCAATTCGACGGCTTTCATGCCGTTGTGCGACGCGATCACTTTCACGCTGAGCGAGCCTCGCGGGTTTCACGGTTCAATTGCGGTGGCGACGGAAGATTGTTGACGTAGCGCGTCGCCGACGGAATCAAAGCGGCTATTATAGGCGCGTAGGTTCATCCGTTGGCGCGAGGACGTCGTCTTGTCATCCGACTCCCAACCCATTCTCGAGCAGCCGGAAGCTCCGGACCTCGAGGTGGTCGTCTACCTGGGCGTAGAACAGGTGTGGAAGAGCGAGCTTCCTCCCCAATTGGAGGTCGGCCGTCAGAATATGGGCGGCCTGCACCCGGAGCCGGAGCCCTATGTGGTGGCGGAGGGGGAGGGCGGCGTGCCGCGGCTGATCATTGCCGCCAAATCGGAACGCAGGATCTCGCGCCGCCACATCGGCATTCGCGTTTCGCGGGGCGCGGTGACGGTCGCCAATCTGTCCCGCATTCAGCCGTTCGTCTGCAACCATGCCGTTGTCGAGCCGGGCGAGGAGCGCGTCTGCGACGGTCACACGGTGATTCGGATCGAGCTGGACGACCGCTCGATCATCATCGGCCCCTGCGGCGACTCGGGGAGCCTCCGCAGTCTCGCCAACCAAACCCGGGCGCCGGGATTCCACCTGAGCACGCGGCGGCTGGAACTGTCCCAGCTGCAAGTGGCGCCGCCCGATCAGTTCATGACGTGGTTGAGCGACACGATCGAAGTGCTGCATAGCGCCGCTAGCTCGCCCGACTTCCTGCGGCTGGCCTGCCAAGCCGTGGTCGACATCGTCAAGCTCGACCATGCTCAGGTGTTGTTGCGCGAGGACGGCCATTGGCAAATGCAGGCGGCGCATACTGTGCCGTCGTCGCGCGAGGCGCCGACCCCAAGCCGCGTGGTGCTGCGGCATGTCGTCGAGGAGCGGCGCACCTATTGGATGCTGCCGACGATGGAGACCACGGAGAGTCTGATGGGCGTCAGCACCGTGATCGCCTCGCCCATTCTCGCCTCCGACGGCGATGTGATCGGGGCGATCTACGGCGATCGCCGCGCTTCCCCCGGAGGCGACGGCATTTCCGAGCTCGAGGCGCGGATGGTCGAGGTGTTAACTTACGCGGTCGCGAGCGGGCTCTCTCGGCTCAAGCAAGAAGAGGAGGCGATGGCGGAGCGGGTCAATGCGGCCGAGAAGCGGACGCGGCTCGAGCAGTTCTTTTCTCCTCTGCTGGCCAGCCAACTGTTGGAACGCCCCAGTTTGTTGGAGGGTCGGGATGTCGAAGTCACCGTGCTGTTTTGCGACTTGCAGGGGTTCGCGAAGCTCAGCGACATGTTGGCGCCGCGAAAGGTGCTGCAATGGCTGAATGCGGTTCAGGACTTGCTGTCCGACTGCGTGATTCATAACCAGGGTGTGTTGGTCGACTATGTGGGCGACGCGCTGCTGGCGATGTGGGGCGCGCCGATTCACGAGCCCGACCATCCGCTGTTGGCTTGCCGGGCCGCGGCCTCCATGATTCGCAAGCTCCCCGGCCTCGACGCCATCTGGCGGGAGACGATTGGCGGCGTCACTCGCGTTGGCATCGGCATCAGCACCGGCATGTCGCTGGTCGGCAACACCGGATCGGCGCGCAAGTTCAAGTACGGGCCGCTAGGGCGAACGGTGAATCTTGGCAGCCGAGTGCAGGACGCGACCCGGATCTTGCGGACCCCGATTCTTGTCGCCGAGTCAACCGCGTTGCGGCTGCGCGGCGAGTTCGAGACCCGCCGCGTCGGACAATTCCTGCTCCACAACCTGCAGACGCCCGAGACGCTTCACGAGCTCAACCCCGCGGCCGACGACGACTGGCGCCAGCTGCGCGACACCTACGAGGCCGCGCTGAACGACTACGACGCCGGCCAGCTCGAAGCGGCTCGCGAGCGTCTCGCCGATCTGCAGCGTCTTTGGCCCGATGACGGACCAAGCAACTTCCTGCGCCACGCCCTCGACGCGCCCGACGCCGTAGGACGAATTTGGCAGCTGAAGAAGCACGAAGAGTAACGCGATGACCGGATGATCGGAAGATCGGATGATCGCCCACTCTTCCAGCAGCAGCTAAGTTGTTCAGGTTAGCCACTGCGGCGTCTTTGCCTTCTCTTCCATTCGCTTGCCGATCGGCAGGGGATGCCGAAGTCGTGCTCATCGACAATCCGAGTAGGGGCCGTACCACCTTCCTCCGTACACTCGAACAAAGGCTATTGCTCGCTCGCGAGCTTGGGATGACGAACTGTACCAACCCAGCCAGCCACTTCCCGCGCGACTTTGGTAAATGTACACGCGATACATGCAAGTCGGCTGCGCGGTTGAGCCGCCGCAATTGGGAGCGGCAGCTCGTATGGTCTGAGCTGTGCCGCGGAAGGCTTGGTACTTTTCATAGGAAACGCCCTGCGATTGCCGGCGTCGCGCCGCACTGACGGCGGCCGACTGGGAAATGTCCACTTCATTCGCGATGCCGGACCGCTGCCAACCGTAGGCGGGATGACTGCAGTTGTAGATATAAACCGACCATCCGCCGGCTTCGACTGGTTTCGCCTGCATTGTCAAGGTCACAAGTGCCACGACGGCAATACATAGTCGGCATGAACGGAAACCCATGTTCTATCTCCTCAATTTGGGATTTCAGCGCGGCAACGAAGTGTTGCATGGCTTTCAAATGGGAAATGAGGAACAGAGGCGTCCAGGTGACATTGAAAATCGCCCGAGAGAGGATTTTTTTGATCGGCTTGCAAGTCAGGTGCAGGGAAGATGGGTTCGGCACGGGCGTGCCGATTGGAGCCTCACACTTGTCTAAGGGCCGCCCGAACACTGTTTAACACGCGAATGACGGTTCGTTCCGTGCGATTAGTTTGACGAGCAATATCGTCAATGGAGTGGCCTTGTAGTCGCATTGTCACCATCATGCGGCGGCGATCATCAAGTTGCTCGAGCAGGTGGGAGATCAAGTCCGTCAGCATGACAGCCTCATCGGGCAACGGTTCGCGGTCAAAAGCCTGCCATGCGATGGGGGAGTCTAATTCAGGACGCACCTCGCGGTCGACGTCTCGCTTCTGGGCGTGAAGGGCGTTGGCTCGGCGAGCACACGCGCGAACCGTCATTACTACCAGCAAGGACCAGACCTCGTCCCAATCTTGAAATTGAAACTCTCCTGCCCGTTGTCTGCGAAAGAAACTTCTCCAAACCGACTGGAGTACGTCTTCCGCATCACTGGTTGCCTGAATCCGCTGGTCAAGTCGTGTCGAAGCAAGCCGCACCAATCGCTCCGAAAATCGATTAAAGACGTCGGTGGCCGCCCTTTCGTCTCCTTGTTGGAGTCGAGGAAACAGGGAACGGAGGGAATCGGACATGACGTCCTCTTTTCTTTGTCAGGTTGGTGGCTCCATCGCTCGCCATTGTCGGAATTCGGATCGGAATGGATGTGGCTGTTGCTGTTGTGAGTTGGTATTCTCAACCGGCTATCGCGACACGAGCAACGAAAATGACGACGATGAGTATTGGTGGCGCCCCGCAGGCGCGGAATACAGCGTGACAATGCGATACGATATGTGGAAGATTGGTCAAAATCCACTCACCCTGGCGAAGCCCAATGTACGCAATGCCGTGGGGCCCGCGGAAAGCGTAGGTCCGGCGAGTTGGTGGCGCACTCGGATGGCAGCTGGTCCAAGGTGATGTGTCGAAGGGAGCAGTGGTTGTCCCGCGTTTCCGCTTGGCGCCCCGCAGCTGCCGGGACACCTGACGTTCATGGAAACGAGCCTCTGAAGACGTCCCTATCTGGGAAGCATTGGCAATGAGCGAGTTTGATCCGTTCGCCGGATTGTTTAACGCCCATGATGAAGCCCACGAAGCCGCTATTGATGCGTTTGAAGCAGCGTGGGAGGAGTCGTCGGAGCCATCTTTGAGTGAGCACGCCGCGAACGTGGGTGTTGAAACACTGCTTGAACTGATTCACGTCGATCTCGAACGTCGACTGCGATCGGGGCTGCGGAGCAGAACGGAGCACTACTTGGAAGCCTATCCGGAAGTCGCTGCGCCGCGGTATGCCGTTGATCTGATCGTTGCGGAATTTTGTCTGCGTTCAAAGTTCTCGGAGGCGGTTTCGGTTGCGGAGTTTGTCGAACGGTTCCCCGACTACCGGAGCCAGCTGATGTCTCGGCTGGCTGACGCCGAACTGCGTGCGGTCCTTCCTGCTGAGAAAGAGACCGTGTTGATGCCGTGCGAGCAAACTGGAGGGGCCGGCAACGCCAACAAGATTGTTCGGGGGCTGCCGCAGATCCCGGGCCACGAAACAGAGCAACTAATTGCAGCAGGCGGCATGGGGTGCGTGTACAAGGCACGCGACACGGAATTGCAACGCATCGTTGCAATTAAAGTGCCGCGTGAGGACGTTTTTACTGACAGGCAAGGACGGGATCGCTTTTTCCGAGAAGCCAGGGCGGCCGCCAAGCTTCGGCACCCGAATATTTGCCCGATCTATCAGATCGGAGATGTTGGTGGAATGCCGTACATCACGATGGGATTTGTGTCTGGGTGCACGCTCAAGGAATTTGCCAAGCGGGGGCTGAATCCGCGTCAGGCCGCCGCCATTGTCTCCAAGCTGGCCCACGCGGTTGACTACGCTCACCGGCAACAGGTGCTGCATCGCGACATCAAGCCCGCCAATGTATTGATTGACGAAAACACCGGCGAGCCAATTCTTACCGACTTTGGGCTAGCCAAGGAGCTTGCCGACCTGACGCCTGACATGACTCAGACGGGACAGGTTATGGGGACCCCGGCCTACATGGCGCCCGAGCAGGCGGCGGGTGTGCCGTCGGCGATTGGGCCGGTTGCGGATGTCTACTCGCTGGGCGCAGTGCTATTCGAGTTACTTGCGGGGCGACCGCCACTGATTGGCACAGTGGCTTCTATTCTGGCGAAGCTGCAGCAGGATTCGATTCGCTCCCCACGAAAGTATGCTCCCGGACTGCATCGCGATTTGGAAACGATTTGCATGAAGGCGCTGGCTCATCTTCCGACCGATCGCTATGGCAGCGCGGCGGCCCTGGCCGAAGATCTGGATCGCTTCGAACGCGGTGATGCCATTCTTGCCAAGCCGGACGGATTCGTGAGTAAGTCTCGGCGAGTCATCCGGCGGCATCCTGTTTCGGCCGTGTTGCTCGCATTGCTTGTTGTCGGGTCGGTGACCATCTCCGGCGTATTTGTTCGAGCCGGGCAACGTGCCGCTCGCGTGGCGAATCTGCGAACTGGAATCATTGCGCAAGCTCTCGCCATGGAATCGGCGGACCTGAGTGAAGTGCTGGAGATTGTTCGGCAGCTAGACAGAGATTTGAAAAGCTTTCGGGAGATGGAGCCGGTCGAGGCTGACAGTCGGCTGAGCGAAGTCAACGCAGCATTGGTGAGGCTCGTTTCCGGCGAGGTGCGCAGCGAGTCGTTGTCTGACAGCGATATGACGACACTGCGGAAGCTGGTCCACACGCTGCGAAGGCGAGGAGAAACTGCAAATGCCGAACGATTGGGGCAACAGATCGAGAACGCCGTCCGTGGCTGGGTTGAAGTCTATAGCGGCGATCTTTCCGAGAACCACGCGCCCGATTCTCAAGCAAGGATTGCGCAGGAAAGCCGCACAAGTGATGATCGGGAGAACGCCGGCGCCGACTCGTTGCTGATGCTGCCGGTTGTCACACCAACCAATGCCCGTTTGGATGTCCGATTTGCCGGAGGATGGGATCACTTGAATCCACCAAGCATTGCAATTGGCATGGTGGACGGTCATCGGGAGCAGCTGGAGTGCATTCGTTTCGCTCCCGATGGTCGTCTGTTTGCTGCCTGCGACGCCCTTGGCACGCCCAGAGTCTGGATTGCGGAGACCATGAGGCTCGATCACTCCGTTTCAGTCGGCTTGAAGTGCCGGGAACTGGAGTTCTCTGCGGATGGCAAGCGACTTTTGATCAGCGCAGATTCCCCCGGTTACGCTCTGTGGGATGTCGACAAACAAATGCTTGTCGACAGTGGAGAGCAGGTGGGGCTCGCCGCCATCGCTCCTGACCGATCTCAATTTGCAATTTATACCATTGACCGAACCATCACCGTGAAGTCGATGGATGATGCCCGTACGCTCCAGCAATTTCGCTACATCGGCCATGGGCCAATCTCGGTGTTGTTGTTTAGCGAAAGGAATACCCTGTTTGTGCTTGATTGGAACGGCCGTGTTTCCGAGTGGGATCCGACATCCGGGAAGGAATTGCAACTGCTGTATGAAGGTGGCGATTCACAGCCAACGTTCTTTCGAATGCGGTTTCGGAAAGGGGCCGACTATTACCCGCAACAGCAGATCCTTGTGGCCACATGGATTGACGGCACTACACGGGTCTGGAAGGCGGGCAAGGCAGGCTCGCCGCTGGAAATTCCGCATTCGACCGAAGTGCGGTGCTTCGATGTTTCCTCGGATGGTCGCTGGTTGCTGACATCCGCCGCTTCCGGACCGGTATACATTTGGGACATGGAGTCAGGACAACGGGCTAACCAGGTTACCCTAGGCGCCCAAGGCACCAACTTGCTGCAGATTCTGCCCTCAGCCACGCAATTCTTGGCGTCCACTGCCAAAGGCGTTTCCCGCTGGACCTTTGACGGCGAGCGGCTTGAGCATCACTTCGAACATCTGACGACTGTCCCACTCTTTACCTGCCACTTTCCGACGTCACGATTGATCGCGGCCGACGACAAGGGGCGGTTGCATGCCGCCAACGTCGGACAATCCGCAGTTCTGGAGGTGGAGGGGGCAGTTGACTACGAATTAAGCCTGGAAGCAACCGGCGACTCCGCCGTGTTCAATGCGAGCCTAGCTCGAGCAGGCACTACCGTGCACTCCGCGGCGGTTCGGCTGAACCACCACAACCCACTCTCACTTCGGTTGCAGAGATTAGATGGTCATGTTCAAGCATGGATCGACGATAGTGAGTTGCCGCTGCTCGGCTTCCATGAAGTCTTTCCGGCGGAATCCGATCCGTCACGACGGTTTGCAATCACTCGGACAAGCGGCACTGTCGTCGAACACGCCACTGCCTTCGAGCCTCGGCACTCGAAGACGCCCAGTGTTTGGCAATTTGCCGGCAAGTACTATGCCCAGGGTGAGTTTGGCTTTGCCTTGGATCACTTTCTTGCGGCGCGAAGCTCGTTTGCCGTGTCCGCACTGGAATCGCCGGCCGATCGGGAATTGTGGCAGGAGGCTACTTTCAAGTCGGCCGACTGCCTGTTGAGGCTGCAACGAGAACCGGAGGCCGTGACACTTCTCGAAGAGTTGTGCGTCGAGGTCGGTGAACAGTGGCCTGCATTCGCAATGACCAGGTTGTTTGCGCTTGCGCTAAAGGCCGATGATGTTGAAACAGCCGAGGGCTATTTGAAGAAACTTCAGGACGCTGGCTGGGAGTTCCGGCGACTCGTGGCGGCAGTGCCAGCAAACATTCGCGATGAGCTGGCTCAGGCGGCGTACAAGCACTTCGAGTTGGCCGAGAATTGGTACAGTTTCGATCCTCAGCGTGTAGTCCAGCTGCAGCGACGCGTTCAAGTCGAAACCTTGATGAACGGGCGACCGAATAATTTGTCCGTGTTATTCCTCCTGCGAGCCCTGCGAATTGAGTCCCGAGATGAGGAGGCGATGGATCTATGTCGGAAGTACTCTCGCTTAGTTGATGAAATCTCGGACGCGGATTTGATTGAAGAGCTTGCCTGGATTCTTCGGGAGCATAATGACACGGCCTCGGCAATCGCCTTGCTCAACCAGGCAACTGAGTCTCACCCCCAGCATAAACATCAGTTCAACATCGAGCTGGCTCGCGCAGAGATTGCGGATGGAGATTTGGAAGCTGCGCTGCGCCGTTGCGAAACGACCCTCGAAGCCACTCGGCAATTGGTCGATCCGTCGCATATTAAATGCCATCTGCACCTGATTCGCGGATTTATCCTGTCCGATTTGCGGCGCCCTGAGGAAGCGAAAGCAGCGTGGAAAGAGGGGTTTTACCTCATGTTCGCCACTCCCACTGGTGAACCAACTCTTGCAGGGGCGGCCCATTGGACGCTGTTTCTCCTGTTGGGCTCACTTTCGGGCGAGTTAACGCCTGAAGACCTTGAGCCTCGAGTCGCGCCGATGATCCGCCAGTTCACCGCAGGCACGGCGCTCGGCAGTCTGGTGCACACATTCCTGGCAGGTGACGCGTTTCTCGACCGCGCCAAACTCTTTTCAAAAAAACTCTTCGGGGCAGAGACGGCGCCGCAGTCAAACCGAAGCCGACTATTCGCGGAGCGGATGCTTTCCGCTTGGCAAACTGACAACGGGCGAATTCTTGCTCGCCGCATCGCATACCTGCAGGTTGGCTTGCCGAATCTCATTCGTGATCCTGCTCTCCTCATGGCATGTGAAGTCGCACAATACATGGCGCGTCCGCAAGGGTTGTCTGACAACGAGGAAATCTTGCTGCAAGGCCTTGCTCGCGAAGTTTATGACCACCTGTTGCGAAGAAAAACCCCTGTGCTACGAGAGGCCATGCCGGCAATCGGGATCGCGTGGCAGACCACGCCGGCAAGCTCAATCCGTGTGTTGTCCCAACTGGAGACGTTGCCCGATATCCAGGCCCCATTGGCGTACTTTTTCGGATTGCGCTGCTCAGCAAGTGGCAACACCTCCGCTGCAAGACAGTGTTTCATACAGGCACAAAAATCGAGCAACCCAACATTGGCCGAGCTAGCGGCGCACGAACTCTCTGAACTTGCCAAAGAATAGTTGGAACATCCAGCCGCCAATTATCCGGCCGCTCGCCGATGGTGCGAATTGACAGTGAGGAGGGCAACGGCACCGTGACCGATGACCGAACCATACCGGACTCCAGCGACGATGACTCGCGGAAGGACCGGCAAGAGCAGGCTTTGCGTGCTGACGGCCAGACGGACGGCCCTGGCGCCGAGGGTGACGATACGCGCGACGATACGTTGCCCGAGTCGCTGGCGGACCTGGAGGTGACGCTGGATACCGACGCGACGGGAACAGCGCACAAGCCGTCTCGAGCTGCCGGCGTGGTCGGAGATTATCAACTGCTGAGTGAGATTGCGCGCGGCGGCATGGGCGTTGTTTATCGCGCACGTCAAACTCGGCTCGATCGCATTGTCGCCTTGAAGATGATCTTGTCGGCCGAATTTGCGGGCGCGGGTGAGATCGAGCGGTTTCATGCCGAGGCCGCGGCCGCTGCCGCGCTGGAGCATTCCGGAATCGTCCCGATTTATGAAATCGGAGTGCACGAAGGAAAGCATTTCTTTTCGATGGCCTATGTGGACGGCCAATCACTGGGCCAGCTGATTCGCGAGCAGCCGTTGGACGGCCGGGAAGCCGCCAGGTTGCTCGCCGCCATCGCCGATGCTGTCGAGTACGCGCACCAGCGGCATGTCGTGCATCGCGACTTGAAGCCGGGCAACATCTTGATCGATCGCGATGGGCAGCCGAAAGTAACGGATTTTGGCTTGGCCAAACGCACGGACCTCGATTCCGGCCTGACCTCCACTGGACAGCTGTTGGGCACGCCCAACTACATGGCGCCGGAGCAAGCCACGGGCAACAACGATGCCGTCGGACCGCATTCGGACGTCTATGCGCTCGGCGCCATCCTCTATTGTTGCCTGACGGGCCGGCCGCCCTTTCAAACGGCTAACTTGGCAAGCACGCTCGCCGCCGTCATCCACCAAGAGCCGGTTGCTCCCCGCCAACTGAATGCCGCCGTGGAGCGTGATCTGGAGACAATCTGCCTGAAGTGCCTGCGGAAGGCGCCCGAGGCAAGATACGACTCGGCTGCCGCGCTTGCCGACGACCTGCGACGATATCTCCGCCACGAGCCGATCGCGGCGCGTCCGGTCTCCAGCGCCGAACGGCTGCGGAAGTGGATCGTCCGGAATCCATTGATTGCGTCCTTGACGGCGGTGCTGCTGCTGGCGATTGCCGGGCTGTTGGTCGGCAGCATTGCTTATCAGCAGCGTCTGGAGCGGCTGCTGATAGTGGCGCAAACCGAGGAGCAGCGCGCCACAAAGTCGGAGCAGAAACGCACGGCGCTGCTGTACCAGTCGTTGGCAAGCCAAGCGACGTTCTTGAATGAGAGTCGCCCGGTGGGCTACGGCGTTCGGGTCTGGGAGCTGCTAAGGCAAGCCAACGCGCTGGACACTCCCGAACGCGACCCGTGGCAGATCCGTCAGCTAGCGCTGAGCGCTCTGGGGAGTCCATCGTTTTCCGAGCCTCGTGAGATGAAGGATGTATCGGGTGTCACGACTGCGGACGAGACGCCGGCCGGCGATCAGCTGCTGGTGGGCTTGAAAAGTGGCGAGGTGGTCGTGTACGAACCCGCGTCGGGGAAGCTGTTGCAGCGTTGGCAAGCTCACGGCGCCGCAGTGTTCGGTTTTCGCTTTCCAGAGCCGGGCGTCTGCTTGACCAACACGGCCCACTGCCGCGAGTTGAAACGCTGGAGATTTCGCGCCGGCCAGTGGCATCCGGACGGCGATGTCGACGTCGGCGCGCCGCCGGAAGTCGCCCCATTGCGACTCAGCCCCGACGGGCGGCTGGTGATCTGTTGGACGCCAGCCAAGATTCCCGACGACTTGCCGATGCAGCCTTGGACCGAACGCCCCAATGGCACCGTCAAGCCGAAGGGACAAGCAACGACACGCTTTTGCATTCGCCCGCTGCATGCCGAGCCGGGCCGGATTCAGTGGACGCCCTTGCCGGCCTCAACCGAGTTCGACTGCCGAGGGAAATTCTTCGCAGCGGCCTATCCAAACGACAGCAACGACGCTTCAGTGGTGATCTACGACATAGAGCAGGGCGCGATGGTCCGCCAGATCAAGACAGACAAGACGTTGAGCCTCTCGCTCGATGACGACGCGAAGTACGTCGCCTGCGCCGGCCACGGTGGGACGGACGTCTTCGCGATCCGAACCGGTGAGACTGCTTACCGTGTCAGCAAACTTCATTGCGACAATGTGACTTTCATACCCGGATCACAAATGATCGCTGTCACTGCGCGCGAGCGGCAATTCGTCTATTCGTTGCCAAAGGGCGCGGTGGAGCTCGAATTGCCGGTTCCCGGAAGCACACGTCGCACTCGGTATTCGTCGTTTGGTCGGATGCGCTTTGAGTATGATGCTGCGCAGGATACGTTTGCCGTTGCCAAGTCGTTGCCTGCCGAGTCGAAGCGACTTGACCTTTCGGCCGCCGCGCTTGCTTTCACGTCAGACAGCCGCCTGTTGGCATTGGATTTGGACAATCGACACACGAAGCTGTGGGATACGCAAACTGGCCGGACGATTGTCGACATTCCCAATGGTCCCGCAGTGGTTCATCCATCCCAGCCGTACGTGGTGGGCACGACCGTTGCAGAGCAGCGGCTGATGGCCCTGCCGGACTTTGCGCTCAAAGCGACCTCGCCCACGAATCGGCGTTTCGTTTGGCAGCGATTCAATGCCGGCGGCGATTTGCTTGCCGGGATGGGCTGGGAGCCAGGGCAGTTCGGCGTCGTGCGTTTCGGCGCCGACGGGTTGGAACAAGTCCTCGATGATCCCATGGCTGTCAAAAGTTTTGCCTGGAGTCCGACTGGCAGCCAACTTGCCTGGCTGAGTTTTGACAAGCAGCGACAGAAGTTGATTGTGCGGCTGCGAGATCTGGACGACGCTGCTGCGGCGGAACGGGAGTTCGCGATCGGGGTCGACACGGGCTTTCAAAGTTTGGTGTTTCCCCGCGAGCACCGCGTCTGTCTTCGCATGAATGACATGTTGGAGCTCTGGGACACGCAGAGCCTGCGCCGCGTCGCTCGATCCACCGAGGCGGCGAAACATCCACTGGATTGCTCGCCGGATGGCCAGTACATCGTCGCTCGACATCGGATCTTCGACGCCAACAGTCTTGAATTGCTTGGAGAGCTGCCTTCGCAAGGTGGCGATCCATGGGCGGTTGCTTGGAGCCCCGATGGCCAACAGCTCGCGATCGGATATCCGCATGGCGTGATACAGATTTGGAACTGGCCGCTGATTGGGCGGCGCTTGGCGGAGCTGAATTTGCAGTGGCCCGAGATTGTCGGGAAGGTCGCGCCCATGGGAGCTGAGCTGGCCGCCATGGTGGACAAGTCGATGCCAGTGCCGCCTGCTATTCCACTGACACCGCTCGGCGAAGTTGCACGCAGAATTGCGGAACTGGAGGTGGATGGCAAATCGCTGGTGGAATGGCTGACGCGAATCGATCAGTTAGATCAGTCGGCCCCGCCAGCCCGTTACTCTCAGCTGATCGACGAGCTCATTTGGCTCGCCGAAAATCTCCCTACTTCCCCAACGCTGGACACGCGGAGACGCTTGTTTGGAAATGTGAAGGGGATCATGTACCGCATCTCGTCGGGAGTTTCCACGGATCCCGAGACATTCTTTCGTCAACTGCTTGAGCGAATCGAGTTGGCAGCGAATCCCGCGCCCGGCGCCAAGATTCTGAGATTCTACTGCCTGCACAATCTGGCGAATGTTTTTGGTGCCGCGGGACAGGATGAGCAGGCGGTGAAATACTACCGCGAGGCGGTGCAACATGGCGAGCAATTGTTCGCACAGGGCCTGACGCAGCCCCAAGACTTCGGGGACACCTGGTTTTGGAACTTGCACGGATTGTCCATCGTGCTAGGGCGAAACAAGCAATTCGACGAGGCGATCGAGCGCCGGCTCGCGTCCCTGGAGTTTCAGGAGAAGTTTCACTTTCCGCCGGACGACGACCCCTATATTCGCCAGACCTATGCAACGCTGGTTGGCTGGTTGAAACGACAGAACCGCCACGAGGAGGCGGAAGCGGCACGCCGCGCTTCCTACCGACTGCCCCCCGCGTCGCCGAAATGAGCCACTCGGGTTCGCCCAATAGACCAATGGACACGAATGGTTGTTCGGCGAGTGGAGAAGGAGAAGAAGGGGAAGGCTCGCTTTTCCAATCGCAGTTCCGCTTTTCCAATCGAAGTCAATCGCGCGGGTCAACCGCGCCGTCCTCCACCCACTTCTTGAAGTTGGCGATCACCGCGTCTGGCAACTTGCCGTCGGGCGGCATCTGCAGGTCCTCGTCGTCGTAGCCGATCGCGCCGAGCAGCAAGCTCGCATCGACGTCGTTGGGCACGATCGCGGGACCACGGTCGCCACCGCGGCGAATCGCCTTGCGACTGTCCACGGCCAGGCCTCCTTCCTGCTTCCCTCGCTTGGTCGAGTGGCACTCGTAGCACTCTTTTACCAAAATGGGCTGAATCTGCTTTTCGAAAAACGCTTTGGCTTCCTTGTCGTTGGCCGGCTGGTCTCCGCTGGCCGTGCGCGTCAGCGCCGGGGCCGACAGCCACACGACGGCGATTCCAAGCAGCAGAGCCAGGCATTTCGAGAAGTGCGATCGGAAGGTCATGAGTCGCCACGCAGTAGGGATGGAGCTGTCAGTCACATCCACGATTTTAACCGCCGGTTGAAGAACACCCAACCGGCAATTGGCGGCCCACAGGCCGACGAATTCACGGACCCGAGTTGAAGTTGCTCGCCATGTTGCTCCACGCTCGCAAATCAAATCGTTGGGTGTCTCGCTACCTCAAGTCGAGACGCTGCTTGGGTCTTGCTTTTGGGCGAGGGGCAAACGCTGCACCGGGCGCGTCGCGGGCAGCTAGCTGGGTTGCCCGGATCGCCTGCATTGCGTTGGCGTTCATCGGCACGACGGCGGACCGGCTGGTGGGCGAGGAGCTTTTCCCCGACGCGAATTGGCAGCAGGCGGCCCCCGCCGATGTAGAGATGGAAGTCGCGCAGCTCCATCAGGCTCGCGACTACGCGCTCACGGGCGGGGGCGCTGGCCTGGTGATTCGCCACGGACGCGTGGCCATGGCGTGGGGCGACGTTAAGAAAAAGTTCGATCTCAAATCGAGCTCCAAATCGATTGGAGTCACCTGCCTGGGGCTTGCGATCGCCGACGGCAAGTTGAGATTGGACGATCCTGTGCGGCGGCACTTGCCGACTCTGGGAGTGCCGCCGGCCGCCAATGTGGATACCGGCTGGTTGGAACGCATCACCATTCGGCAGTTGGCCACGCAAACCGCCGGGTTCGCCAAGCCGGGCGGATTCGAGCCGTTGTTGTTCGAGCCCGGCACGGCCTGGCACTATAGCGATGGAGGGCCGAATTGGCTGGCCGACTGCGTCACCACCGTGTATCGACAAGACTTGCAAACGCTGATGTTTGCGCGAGTGCTGGCGCCGATTGGCGTGAGCGACAAGGACCTCCACTGGCGCAAACACGCCTATCGCCCCTCAACGCTCAATGGAGTGCCGCGTCGGGAGTTCGGATCGGGAGTGCACGCCAACGTTGACGCGATGGCTCGGCTCGGGTTGCTGTATCTGCATCGTGGCCGGTGGCGTGATCGTCAGTTGCTGCCGGAAGAATTTGTGGATCTGGCCACCTCGCCGTTCCCGGGGGGAGATCGACTTCCCGAATTCAACGCCGACCATGAGGCGAAGACGGAGTGGAGCAATCGTTATGGAGACGCCTCTGCGCACTACGGGCTGTTGTGGTGGAACAACGCGGATCGGACGCTCGCCCGCGTGCCAGCCGATGCCTACTGGTCCTGGGGGCTCTACGACAGCCTGATCGTCGTCATCCCGAGTCTGGATGTCGTGGTTGCAAGAGCCGGTGGCAGTTGGAAACGCGAGCCGCGCGCGGCCCACTATGACGTGCTGCGGCCGTTCCTTGAGCCAATCGTTCAATCGGTGAGCGTGAACGATGCGCCTCGTCCGCGCAGCGCGGAGATGCTCGGCATCAAGTGGTCGCCCCGCGAGTCGATCGTGAGATTGGCGAAGGGCAGTGACAACTGGCCAACCACGTGGGCCGACGACGACCAACTGTACACGGCTTACGGCGACGGCTGGGGATTTACACCGATGACCGAAAAGAAACTTAGCTTGGGGTTGGCACGAGTGTCCGGCATGCCGCTTCGGCTGACGGGAACGAATCTTCGATCCGAGTCGCTCGAGCAGAAGGGGCAGGGGGCCGAGGGGCGGAAGGCCAGTGGCATTGTCTGTGTTGACGGGACGTTCTACATGCTGATTCGCAACGCCGGCAACTCGCAGCTAGTTTGGTCCAAAGATCGAGGCGCGACTTGGACGTGGGCCGACTGGAAATTCGCCACGAGCTTTGGGTGCCCGACGTTCGTGAACTACGGCCGCAACTACCGGGGTGCGCCCGATCGCAACTTGTATGTGGTCTCCGCCGACTCCGACAGCGCCTATCAACCCGCGGATTGCTTCGTGATGGCCAGGGCGCCGGTGGATCGGGTGACCGAGCAAGCGGGTTGGGAGTTTTTCAGCGGCGATGTCCAGCGGCCGGCTTGGAGTCCGCGGGTCGAGGATCGAACCCCGATCTTTCGGCATGCTGGCGCCTGCTACCGCAGCGGCATCACGTTCAACGCCGGACTCGGCAGGTACCTTTGGTGCCAGACGTTGCCCGACAGCCAAGACTCTCGCGGGCCTCGCTTTGAAGGCGGCTTTGGCGTGTACGAATCTCGTCGCTTGGAGGGGCCTTGGTCGACGGTATTCTTTACTCGCCACTGGGACGTGGGACCGGGTGAGACGAGCCGTTTTCCGGCCAAGTGGATCAGCGCCGACGGACGCAAGGCGCACTTGTTGTTCTCGGGCGACGACTGCTTTTCCGTTCGACAAGCGGAATTCATCATGAGCCGCCCCTGACGCCGGCCAGTTGGTTGCTGTTCAACGCAGTTGGAGGGAGCTCGCGAGTGCACCCGGGGCTGATTCAGGCTGTTCCGATGGCCAGTTGTGTTAGACTACTGAAATGGGCAATGGGCCCTTTCCTGCGTAAAGCTGCGGGATCCTCTGGAATCCTGCGATGTAACTCCGAGGGTGGCGGCCCTTGCCGCTCCTTTCCAATTGACATAACAACTGACATAAGTCTGTCTGAGGTGCTGCGTGTCGAGAAATGATTCAGCGGTCGGTATGCGACGAGCCATGGTGTGTTTCGCGTGGTTGCTGGCCAGCGCCACGGTGGCGATCGGAGAGGACGCTTCCAGCTGGTCTCGATGGCGCGGCCCGGCGGACGTCGGCGCCGTGGCGGAGGGGCCCACCTTGATCGATGGCTTGCCCGACACGGGGCTCAAGCCGCACTGGATTCGTCGCCAAATTCCGTTCGCGCGCTCGGCGGGCTGGGCCAGCCCCACCGTCGCGGACGGCAAGGTCTTTGTGTTCACGCATCGCAAGGTGAAAGTCGGAGACGGCCAACCGCCCAAGGCCAAGTACCCCTGGCTGCCTCCCGACAAGCGAGGCGGCATGACGGATGAAGAGTACCAAGAGTACGAACGCAAACGCCGTGACGAGCAGGAGGAGGCGAGCAAGTTCTTCCGCTACGACGAGATCATGCTCTGTTTGGACGCGGAGACGGGAAAGGACCTTTGGACGACCGAGAAGAAAAGCGTCTACACGCGGTTCGCTCAGTCGGGCTCGCCGACAATCGCCGCAGGCAAGTTGTTCATCCTCGGCGCAGGCCGAGTGGCCCGGTGTCAGGCGACCGCCGATGGCTCGACCGTCTGGGAGCAACAGTTGCCGGGCGAGTTTCGCGACGAGTATATGCAGTCGTCCTTTTTGGTCGAGGACAACGTCGCCGTGGTGCTCGCCAGTCAGCTGTTTGCGTTGGACGCCTCAACCGGCGCCATCCTGTGGACCGCCGACAACACCAAGGGATCGCACTCGAGTCCGATGTTGTGGGCCGATGGCGGCGACAAACGCGTGGTGGCGAACGTCGGCGGCGGCGAGACCGCGTGCTTTGACTTGAAGTCGGGCGAGGAGTTGTGGCGAGTCAAGTCGGACGCGCAGCATTCGAGCCCCGTCGTTGTCGGCGACAAGTTGTTGACATTCGGCAGCAATCGCAAGGCGGGCCTGAGGTGCTACGCGCTCTCGTCGGATGGCGCCAAGCAGCTCTGGTCGTTTCACGACGTCGCCGACAAGGGCTCCACGCCGGTGGTGCTCGACGGACATGTCTTTGTCCAAGGCGAGCGGAAGCTGGCCTGCGTGAATCTGGATACGGGCAAGCGGGCATGGGGCGCCACTATGGAGATGTCCAACCCCCAGTACACTTCATTGGTCGGCGCCGACCACAAGTTGATGTACACCTACGACGGGCTGCTGATGTTTGCCGCCACTCCCGAGCGATTCGAGCTGCTGGCCCAGGCAAAGATCGACAAGGACGGCTTGTTGGCGGAGGAGTCGGTGTACCGCAAATTGGCGGGCATGGACGAGCTCGAAAAGACGCCCGAAGGACGCAAAGAAGCGCTGCAGAAGTGGCAGAAGATGTTTCGGGGCAATGGCCCGCTGGCTTGCTCCTCGCCCGCTGTCGCAGGCGGACGCCTGTATTTGCGGCTGGAAGATGGCGTCGCCTGTTACGACCTGAAGAAGTAAACCCACGGAAGGGAATTCGCATGCGGTCGCTGAATAATTCGGGTGTGTCACGTCGGGACGTGCTGCGCGGCGCTGTTGGTGCGTTTGGCGCGGCCGGCCTGGTCGGGGCCAGCGGCGCGCTGCCGGTGTCGTTTGCGGCGCCGGTCAACTCGGGAACGGAGCCGGCCAAGTCCTGCATCATCGTCTACTGTTGGGGCGGAATGAGCCACCACGAGACGTTTGATCCGAAGCCCGATGCGCCGGCCGAGATCCGCGGCGAGTTTCAAACGATCGCCACCAACGTCCCCGGCGTGCGGATCGGCGAGCACTTGCCGCGGTTGGCCCAACAGATGGACAAGCTGGCCGTGATCCGCTCGATTCGACACGGCGAGTCGGCTCATGGCCGCGGAATGTATTGGAATCTGACCGGCCACGCGCCGCCTCCCAACCCGCCCGGCAACATCGCCCCGCAACGCAGCCACTGGCCCTCGTTTGCCGCCATGGTCTCCGAGCTGCGGACGCCTGCGATGGAGGGCCGAGGGAATGTCCCGAGTGCCATTCGGCTACCCTATCCGATGGTCGACAACGGCACACTGCAGGCCGGCGAGTACGGCGGCTGGTTGGGCGTCGAGCACGATCCGATTGTGCTGAAGACGCCCCAAGGCGCGGCCTGGGGCGGCGTGTCGCGGTCGCTCGGCTCCGAGGTGTTGGAGCTCGGCAGCAGTGTCGATCTATCGCGAGTCAGCTCGCGACGCCAACTGCTGGACCAACTCGAGCAGCCTGTCGGTGCTGCCGCAGATTTTGCGGGCCATCGCCACTTCCGGGCGCTCGCGAACAACTTGTTGCTCAGCGACAACATCAAGCGTGCCTACGATCTCGCCAACGAGCGTCGCGATGTGGCGGAGCTGTATGGCGACCATATCGGCGGTCAGAGCCTGTTGCTCGCGCGTCGACTCGTCGAGGCCGGCGTCCCCGTCGTGCAGGTGTGCTATGCCGCCGGCGATTTGAATGGTGGCAGCGGCGACATGTGGGACACCCACGGCGACAACTTCAATCGGCTCAAGAACCGGTTGTTGCCGGTGCTCGATCAGGGGCTATCGGCATTGCTGTCCGACTTGCAGCAGCGAGGAATGCTTGACCGCACGCTGGTGATGTTAACCACCGACTTTGGCCGCACGCCGCAAGTCAATGGCTCGGCGGGCCGTGACCATTACCCCGGCGTTTATAGCGTGGCGCTGGCCGGCGGCGGGATTCGCGGCGGCCAAGTGTATGGCGCCAGCGACGCCCATGGCGCGCATCCCGCTGAGAACGCTTGCACCCCGGCCGATCTGCATGCCACCGCGTTTCGCGCGCTTGGCGTTTCGCCAAGGGCCAAAATCTACGATCCGCTCAATCGGCCGTTTCCCGTGAGCGACGGTAAAGTGCTGCCATTGTTCTGAGACGTCCTTAGCCGTCTTCACCCAGCATCGAGGTGAGCGCCTTGAGCACGCGCCGCGCTGTTCGCTCGTCGAGCGAGAGCTTGTCGGAGATCTGTTGGAAGGTCATGCCGGCCAGCCGCAGCCGCACGACTTCGCGGTGGTGATTGGGCAGCTTCTCCAGCAAGTCATCCCAGCGTTCGCGAGCGATGGCGATCTGGCTCGGAGTGTCGAGCGGGCGCTCTGCGCGGGACTGCACTTCCTCCAAGGGGCGCTCCTTGGAGACATCGTATTTCTGAGTCGTCCGGCGCCGCAACTCGGTGTCCACCTTATGCTGAGCCATTTTGGCGAGAAAGCCAAACAGCTGCCGTGGATTGTCAAATCCGCCAAGCCGATCCGGATCCTCGAAGAACGACATCCAAACCATCTGCACGAAGTCCATGGTGTCGAATTTCGAGCGGAGCTTGTGACTGAGCCGGCGTCGCACGACTCGCTGGATATGGGGCTCATAACGCTCGATCAAGGACCACACGGCGCCCATGGACCCTTGTCGCAGCGCCGACACGATGACACCGAACTCGGCTGCGGCGAACACATCGTCCTCGGACTCCGTCTCGAGGTTCGCTAGAAACTCCAGCGCAGCGGCTTCGGCAACCTGCTCACGGGCATCCCGGTCGTCGCAGTCGCCTGCGGGAGGCAAGGCGTCCCGAACGTCGGGATCAAGGGAACGCTTGTCGGAGGGGTTGTCCATCGTATTGGGTGGCTTGGTCGTTGGGGGTGGAGGACGGGGGAGATTGACAGCCCCGAAAAATCTTCAACCGCCTTCTCAGCGGTTAGTGCTGATCGGCCGCCTGCAATGCCTGCCCCACTCGTTCTGCAACTTGTGCCACCGCGTTGGCGACGCCATCGGCGTCGAGAAATCCCGGCAACGCTTCCCGCACTTGCTCCAGCGCCAAGGCGTCGAAGTGCGGGTTGAACTTCTTCGCTCCCGACATGCGATACAGCGCGTACGCGGTGGCGTCCCGGTCGCTGACCTCGGATCCGCAGACGTAGCGAGTTGCCGCCGGCAGCCACTGCCGTCGCGTCGGTGTCATTTGTTCGATGCGCAGCCCCAAGGTCTCGGCCAATAATTCGGCGTCGTACCAGGAGAGCTTGACCTTGCCGTTCTTGGCCCGCCAGAGGCTGGCGAAGTTGCGGTCGAGCGCTCCGGCGAGCTGGTCCCAATTGGCTGGCGAATGACCGCTTCGTTTGTTGGCGCGAATCGCCCCCTCGACAACCGGCAACCAGTGGTCGAGAAACGCGCGGATGATCGCTCCGCGGATCGGCTTCACGTCGCGATGTGTCACCCACCACTCGGTCGCCATTCCCAGTTGAAATCGCTCGTTCGTCAAATTCATCTTGCCCCTCGTGTCCTGGCGGCGGAACTGCCAGTCGGTGGCGTGCGAGCGACGAGGGCGTCGCACGGCTCCCTGGGACACTATACGCAGAATTTGCCGCATGTGCCATCTCGATCCCACGCCTTGCATAGCGCGCAATTGCGCTCGAATGCGTTCAAACTCGCTCAAATGCGAGCCATTGCGTGCGGATTGAAGGCAACGCGCAGTTGCGCCCTGTGGGTTGCCGGCGTGTCAGGGCCATGTCAGCACTAAGCTTCGCGCCAAGTTAACGCCAAGTTAACGCCGAGCGCCGTGTTAGCGTTGCACGGCGCGAATTCCGGACCAATTGGCGTTGAATGGAATGGCCGCTCGGATGTAGCTCAGATAAACGCGATCGTCGTCGATCCCCAGGCCCCACACCCCTTGTTTGTTTCCCGGCGATCCGTAGCGCTGCACAAGCCGTGGCTGAGCGGGATTGGCGACGTCCACCACCTGCAATTCGCTGTCGCCAGCCGAGAGATAAACTCGCCGCAGTCGGGCGTCGAACTCGACCTGATTCACGTGGCCGGGGCAGTTGAACCAGAGATTGGACGGCTTTTCGGCGGACCAAGGATTCCACCAGCCGATCTGCCGAATCGCCCCGGGGTTCTTCACATCCAAGATCTCCAGGCCTGCATAGTCGACGCCGACATACGCTGTGCCTGCGTGGATGACGAGATTGTTGTACGCCTGCTGTTTGCCGATCATCTTGGAATTGATGTATCTCGACACTTCTCGCGGCCGCGCTGGCTGCGAAATGTCTAGCACCCGCAACCCGCCCGCGTCGTACGCGACCCAGAGTTTCCCGGCCGCGATGGCAAGTCCGCGCGCATTGGGATGCCCGATCCGACTCGGGTTGCGCCGGGGAAAGTGAATGTCGGGTTGGAATGTGGTGAGCTTGCGAATGTTGGCGGGGTTGGAGACGTCGAGCACCATAACGCCTGCGGACATCGCGCCAAGATAGGCATGCGCTCCGTCAATCGCCACGGTTGCGGCGCCCTTCAGCTTTTCGTCGGATCGCCACACGCCCAATACTAGCGGCGCACGCGGTTGGCTTACATCGAGAATTGCCAAGCCGGCGTGCTCTCCACTCGCGGAAAAAAAGCTGCCGAGGGCAACGTAAAGCCGGCTGCCCACAAGGGTCAAATGCATCGCGTCCAGGTTGTCTAGCTTGGCGCGAGGCACTTGGCCGATTGCCGGGCCGCCGCGAGTGGAAAACGTCTGCACGCCCGCTGATTTCATCGCGACATGCAGCAGGCCTCGGGCGTCGACCGCCAAACCCTGTGGCAACGCGAACCCGGTGGGGTGTTCCCACACCAACGCCTGTTCGGCCGCCGCATCCCACCGGGCCTCACAAGGGTCGCCTGCGATGGAGGCCCGACTTGTCGTGTCCGCGGCGCATGGCAAGCTCGAGCATAAGGCCCAGGCAACTGCCCAGGCGGCGAAAGGCTGACTCCAACGTGTCATGGCGAGGACTCACTGCGATCCATGGAAGCTCATCCAGAATACTCGCAGCCATGGCCGTCGGTTTCGAAGGATTGCCCGGGAAGGAAACCCGAAGCGTTAGCGAAGGATAAGCATGGCGGAGGTCCTCGCCAGTCCTTATCCCTCGCTGACGCTTCGGGTTCCCTCATCCCTCACCCTTCGCTGACGCTTCGGGATCCTTATCCCTCGCTGACGCTTCAAGGCGTCCCGGCAACGCATGCGACACTCGGCAAATTCCCACCAGACGTCACGGTCCCCCGGAATTCGTGGCGGATCGCGGCGGATTCGCTCGATCCGGCCGTCGAATTGGGGCGATGGGAAGGGAACAACGATGTCCGCGCTTGCCGCAACGTCTGCGATCCAAAAGGAACGGCTGATGAGCGAGATTGACCACAAGCTGAATTGCGAGGGGATGAACTGCCCGATGCCGATTGTCGAGCTGACCAAGGCGGCTCGCTCGCTCTCGTCCGGACAGCGAATCGAAGTGAGAGCGACCGATCTCGCCTTCAAGCCCGACCTCGAGGCGTGGGCGCGGAGGATGGGGCACACCATCGAACAATTCGAGCCGGGCGATGTGCAGACAGCGGTCGTCTGCCTCGGCTAACCCCGCTGATTCGACCAATCTTGGGGCCCAAGGCCGGCCCGACAATTGACCGATTGACACCGATCATGCCAACGAGGCAAACATGGAACCCGAGGTGAAAGATGTTGTCGTCATCTTGACGGTGGGCAAGGCCGACAACGGCAAGAATGCCACGCTAGGGTTCTCTTGCGCCCTCTCGGCGCTGGCGATGGGACATCGCGCGGCGGTCTTTCTGACCAGCGATGGCGCCGTGTGGGGCTATCAGGGCAGCTCGTCGGGCATCACCGTCCAGGGGTTCCCCCCGCTGGAAGACATCATCCACCAGTTTCTCGACAGTGGCGGCCGTTTGATTCTTTGCTCCGTGTGCCACCGCACGTGCAGTTCGGGCAGCCCCGAGCTGCCGATGATGGTGGAACGCTTGCCGCAAACCGAAATTGGCGGCTTCGCCACCATGCTCGAAATGGCCATGGGTGGCATTGCGGTGACATTCTAGGTGGCCGTTGAAAAGCGGCCACAGCGTCCGCTGAAAAGCGGCCCGCCGTTAGTGATCCGTGAAGTTCGAGTGCCCCGTCAACACTAAAACGTTGGGTTGGTCGCCGCCCCAACCTCGTGGCTCGCCACGACTTCGCGAGTTCTCCAATCCCAAAACGAAGGCTTGACGGTCCACTCGTCTCGCGGCGGATCCGCAAAACTACAACGCATTTCAAAAACTTCCCGATCGGCAATTGCGCCAGGGAAGATTTTTGAACTGCCCACTAGAACAGTTCGCCTAACAGCTGCTCCAACGCGTCCAAACGCGCGTCACTCGTAGCCAGGTTCCAGTCAGCCGTGAGCGACTCGATGAGCTGTTCGTCGAGCGTTAAGGCGCCAGGTCCGTCGTCGTCGCCATCCTCGTCGTCATCGCAGTCCCTTCCTCGACGTCGGCGCCGCGAACCTTCTTCATCCTGTTGGCCGTAGCCGCGTCCGATGCGGTCGTCGCCCGGGCCGCCAAACAGCAAGTTCTCGTCCTCGTTGCCGATCAGCACATCGTCGCCGGCTCCGCCAAAAACGATCGACTTTTCTCCCCCGGCGAAGATGAAGTCGTTGCCGGCGCCAGCAAGCACCACCACCGGCAAATCCACCTTGTGTGTGATGGTGACCAAATCGTCGCCATCCCCGGCGAGGACCTCGACTCGACTGGCATGTCGCATGGCGAGCAGCTGATGTTCGCCGGCAATGGTGGCCTGCACGAGCAGCCGGCCCCAACGCTCGTCGATCCAGATCTGGTCATTCTCGGCGGAGCCCACAACCTGCACCACGGCGCCTTCCTCTCGCTCGTGCACTCCAATGCCAAGCACGCGGGCTTGTCGCCGCGCTTCGGCAAGTCCGCCATCGTCGTCCGTCACTCGGACAAGGACTTGATACACGCCAGCCATGACATAAGTATGCGACAACAGCAGTTCGCGCGAATCGCCGGCAGCAACCTCGATCGTCTGCAGCTCGCCGTCGCCCCACGACACTTCCACGCGGTGGCTGTCTACCGCGCTGGCGTCTCGGAAGTCGAGCAGCCAGGCGAATTCTTGGTTGGGGCGCGCCTCATTGGACTCGTTGGCTGAAGCTTCCGAGGCGCCGGCGGGCGCCAGGCTGGCGATGACCGGCGCCTGATTGGCGATCGACACCGTCAAAACGCTTTCGTCGGCCAGCCCCTTGTGATCCACCACACGCAGGCTAAACATCCGCTGAGCCGCGCCATCCAGCTGCGAGCCATCGACAGTGACGATGGCGCCCACTTCATCGCCGACGACAGCAGCCGAGCCGGTCTCGCCGAAGATTCCGTCTCCGTCGAGGTCCCATAGATATTGCAGCGGCTGCTGCTCGGGGTCGGTGCTCCGCTCGCCCGATAGCTCAAGCGAAACGCCTTCCGGAATTGGCTGGCCGGGCTGCTCATGCGGATCGAGCAGCTCGACGACGGCTTGCGGCGGCAAGTTCGGTTTAAACGTCCCGAACTCGAGGCCGCTGACGGTTTCCGACTCGCCGAGCCGAATGCGAATCGCGTCGTCAGCGGGCTGTCCTGCGGCGAGCCCGAAGGCGGCGACGCTCGTGGGAAGCGTTCGCAGCAGCTCCCCGGCAACGTCGAAGACGTGGACTCCCAGCCCGATGTTGGCGAAGCTCACGTACAATTCGTCGCCGACGCCGGCGACACCCACATCAAAGGCGTTCTGCCCATGCTCGAATTGACTCAGCAACTGGCCCGTTTGTGGATCGATCAAGACGATTTCGTGCGAAGCCGTAGTGGCGACCAAGGCGTGCAACGCAGGCGCCTCGCCGAGTCCGCCATTGAGGTCCAGCCCGGGGACGATCGCGTCCATGTCCAGCACACGCACCACCGCTCGGGTCACCGGATCGACCACGGAGATATCGTTGGTGGCGAAGTCGCCGACATAGAGCAGGCCGTCGAGCGCCGCGAGCCCGTCGGCAGAGCCCGTCGGGCTCGCGAAGGAAGCCGACACCACGCCCGTGTCCGGATCCACGACGTAGATTGTGTCCGAGGCCAAGTCGGTGACATAGAGAGCGGCGCCGTCGTAGGCGAGGCCGGTCCCCGAAGTGTCGATCCCGGGCCGATCGAAGCGAGCGAGGATCGCCCCGGTTTCCGGATCTAGTTCCAGGATCTCATCCGGAGCCGCGGCCGCGTCCACGGCGAACAGCCGGGCGCGTCCCAAGGTGGGCGACGTCTGCACCGCGGGCGCGGTGAGCTGCTGTCGGACCACATAATCTTGGGGCGGCAGGTCAGCGAACTCAAATTGCCCCGTGCCATCGGTGACCACAAACGGCTCGTCCTCATCAAGCACGCCGTTGTCGTTCAAATCGAGATACACCGTGGAGTTGGCGAACCCCAGTTCACCGGCATCGTGCAAGCCATTTTGGTTGTCGTCGTCGAACACCCCGCCGCTGAGGCGGCTCAAGGTCGAGACAACACGGAAGTCCGCCACGGCAGTCCCCCCGTCGGTCACGTTGATGCGGTGGCCATCGCCGTCGCCCGAGTAACCCGCCAGCCCAAATACGGGGCTGGTCATGGGGAGCGATCGCAATAATTGACCGGTGGCGTCGAAGACGTCGATGCCTTGGTTCACGCCGCCGTAGCCGACATAGATCTCACCTCCAAGCTTCGCGATGGCCGCGTCCACTCGCGACTGAGCGTGCGAGATGGTGGACAAAACCTGGCCACTGAGCGGATCGACTTCGACGATCTCATCCGTGACGGTCAACACCAGCAGAGTGTCATTGCCCGGGGCTTCGCCGAGGCCGCCCTGGATGTTCACGGCGCCTGCATCGTTCGTCACTTCCAGAGTACGAATGATCTCGCCCGTCGTCGGCTGCACAACCAGAATCTCGTTGCGGTTGGGGCTTGCCACGTAAACGAGGCCGTCGTTCAACGCAGCGACACCATCGTACGGGCCCGCGGGGAGGTCGATCGTATTAAGCACCGTTCCTTGATTCGGATCGATTTCATAAAGCGCGTGCGAGCCGGTATCGGAGAGGAACAGCGAGACGCCGTTATAGGCCAGCCCCACGCTGGCCGAGTCGGTGCCCGGTCGGTCGAACGAGGCCAGCACTGCGCCGGTGGCCGGATCGAGCTCGACGATGCTGTCTTGGCCGGTGGCGTCAATGGCAAACAGGCGCGAAGGGTCCGCAGGCGATATCTGACGCCATTGAGGCGGCAACACCAGTCGCACAATCACCTCGCCGGCCGGCGCGGATTCGAAGCGGTACCGGCCCTGTTCATCCGTCCAGGCTCTGGGCTCCGTGAGCTGCGGAGTGCCGTCTTGATTTTGATCGAGATAGACCGCGACGCCGACAATCGGCGCCAGGGTTGACTCTTCGATCACGACGCCCTCAATGAGCCCCGCCAGCATGAGTCGAGACTCGAGCGCCTCGGCTAGCAAGGTGGCCTTGGTTTCCGGGCGGTGCGAGGCGTTGCGTGGGCTCGGCGCACACCGGTGCCCGTGTGTAGATCGAGTCATGAGGAAACCGAGGAGAAAGCTGTAGCGAGAGGAGGCGTGGATCACGCACTCTCAATAGTTAGCTTTCTTGAGTTCGCCTCAGCGGGGTTTGACATCGACCTCGGCGTGATTCACGCATCCACGCAGTGACGTTGCCGGTTTTAACGGTCGAACGGGCACAAACGGGTGGTCGGGCCACGCTCCGCCGGTGTGGTGGTGCGCAGCTCGCGCGATTCGGGCAGGCGGATTACCACGGCCTCCTGACAGCCAGCCTTAACCCTTGGCGGCATCCAGAGCTGCGTCGTAGTTGGGGTGTTCGGCGATTTCGCTCACGTACTCGACGTGAGTCAGCTTGCCTTCGCCATCAGCCACGAAGATCGCGCGGCAGAGGCACCGATCCAGGGGGCCACCCTTGATCAAGACACCATAGTCCTGGCCGAACTGGGTGCAGCGATGGGCGCTGAGCGTCGTCACGTTCTCGACCCCCTCGGCGCCGCACCAGCGTTTTTGGCCGAACGGCAGATCCATGCTCACGACGAGCACCTCGACGTTGTCGAGCCCTGCCGCTTTCTGATTGAAATTGACCGTCTCGGCATGGCAGACCGGCGTGTCCAGCGATGGAATCGTGGCGATGATGCGGATCTTACCGTTGGAGTCCGCCAATTTGACGTCCTGCAGGGCGCTGTTCTGGAGCGAAAAATCGGGGGCAGCGTCTCCGACCTTCAATGTGTTTCCGGCCAGTTCGACAGGGTTGCCCTTGAGTGTCACATTCGCCATGGCAGTCGCCTCTTATCATCGGGGTTTGGGGGTAATTCCGATTGGTCAGTATTGGACTCGCTTGCTCTAAGGACAAGGGGGCAGCCGGATCACAAAGCACCTCAACCAATCCCCCGCGCGCAACAGGGCAGGGGCCGGCGCAAGCCCGGGGACGCGCGAATCCCTGGGCTTGCGCCGGCGCAAGCCCAGGGATTCGAGCGCACCCCGAGCGCACTCCCGAAGCCACTCGCGCGCCAAGCCCCGAAGGGGCGACAGACGTTAGCCCTGGGCGCAAGCCCAGGGAGCCCAGACGCGCGCAACAGCCCGGAACCCGCGCGCGACGGCCCCGCGCCAAGCCTGGTCGACGTCACATCGATGCGATCGCTAGCGAGGCTGCATCGGATACTGATGCCCCATCACCGCGTCCGCTCGATTTGCGTAGTAGGGGATCAAACGCGTCACGCGAGTGGACCTCAGCGCTTGCAGGTTGTCGGCCGAAAGGCCGCAGATCCGCAGCAGGCCACCTTGCGACTCGATGCGCCGGCTCAGCCGTACCAGCGCGCCGATGAGCTGGCTGTGCAGCAACGGCACGTCGTCAAACTCCAACACCACGCGGTAAACGAACTGCTGTTCGAGCACGCCCCAAATCTGCTCCGCCAAGTCCCCCTTGTCCTCAAACGGGTTGGCGGGTGGGATGAGTTTGACGAACAACCAGTCGGGCCCACGATCAACCTGAATTTCCCAGCCGTCAGCGAGGGCAAGTCGACTCATCACAACGCTCCATCGAATGAGTTTGCGCACCGATGTGGCGAAAGGTGCGCGAAGATTGGTGGTAGTCGGGCAGGCCATGGTGGGATTTACTCACCATGGCATACCCAACCCGCTCATTGTGGGATAGCAAACTCAAATTGGCAACCGCTTTCGACACGCAAGATTGTAGCTCGCCACGACTTCGCGAATTCTGCAACGCTCAGGGCCCTGGGCTCGCGCCTGGGAGGCTTGCCTAGCCGCAGCGCGATCACGTCAAGACCGTAGGGCGGCCCCGTAGGGCGGCCCTTCCGGGCCGCCTGAAGCGCATAGCACCAACCACAGCCAACGGGCTAACCGCTGCTGGCGGCCCGGAAGGGCCGCCCTACCAAGCCTTCGTTTTGGGGTTGGAGAATGCGCGACGTCGTGGCGAGCGATGATGTTGGGGCGGCGACCAATCCAACGTTTTAGTGTTGACGGGGCACTAGCTGGAATTGGCGGTTAGCCATTGCGGTTCATGAAGTCGCGCATGAACTGGCAGAGAGTGCTGATGCCTTCCAGGGGCATGGCGTTGTACATCGAAACTCGCACGCCGCCGACGCTACGGTGGCCCTTCAGGCCATCGAGGCCTTGTTCGCGTGCCTCGGCAATGAACTGCTTGTCGAGCTGCTCGTTGGCCATCCGGAAGGTGGCGTTCATCATGGATCGACAGCTCTTCTCGGCGTGCCCCTGATAGAAGCCGTCGCTCTCGTCGATGACGGTGTAGACCTGATTCGCCTTGTCGATGTTCTGCCGCTCGATGTTCGCCAGTCCTCCCACGTCTTGTTGCAGCCACTTGCAGACGAGGTCGAGCAGGTAGATGGCGAATGTGGGAGGCGTGTTGTACATCGACTCGGCCTCGGCATGGTTGCGGTAGTCGAGGTAGCCCGGCGTGTCGCTTGGCGCGCGCCCCATCAAGTCCTTGCGGATGATGACCACGGTCACTCCGGCTGGCCCCGCGTTCTTTTGGGCACAGGCGTAGAGCAACCCGTACTTGTCCATCGGCACCGGGCGCGACAGAAAGTCGGACGAGCTGTCGCAAACCAGCGGCGCCGGCGAGTCGAGGTCGGTGGGCAGTTGCACGCCCTGGATCGTCTCATTCGAGGTGATGTAGGCGTAAGCCGCCTGCGGATTGAGCTCCAGCGAGCTCCAGTCGGGGGCTTCGCTGTAGTTGTGCGGCTTGCCGTCCCATACCACTCGCGGCGCGCAGACCTTCTGCGCCTCCTCCAGTGCTTTCTTGCCCCACGTGCCGGTGATCACGTAATCGGGCGGCGCCGCGGCGCCCGGCGCCAGATTGATGGCAGTCATGGAGAACTGCAGACGGCTGCCGCCTTGCAGCAGCAGCACCTCGAATTCATCGGAAATTCCCAGCAGATCCCGAAGTCGCGCCACGGCCGAGTTCATGATCTCGATAAAGGCGGCGCCGCGATGGCTGATTTCCAACACCGAGGCGCCGGCGCCGGGCAGGCAAATCAGCTCGGCCTGCGCTTGCTCCAGCACGCTCATCGGCAAAACGGCCGGTCCCGCCGAGAAGTTGAAGACCCGTTGGGTATTTGATTGTGTGGCCATGGCTTAGCTTCCTGGGCTGTGGGCAAGATCAGCGTCGTGGATCCTCAAACCCGTTGCTGAGATCCCGGAAAACGTGGTGTCCGACGCGGCGGCAGATCGGGGGAGCGCATTCTCGGTAAGTATCCCCGACGGTTGGCGGGACACAAGTGGGCTGCTGCACGCCCATTTCCGCCGCAACTCGAGACGCGATCAGTAGGGCCGTGTCGTGAGCGGCCCGGTGGCAATCACGCTGCCATTGCTTGTCGTGCCTGGCAATGCGCCGGGGAAGGCCCCCGGACGTTCCAAGCTGGCGATCTTGGCGGCCAGTTCGGGACGCGGAGTCACATTGTACGCGCGGCGGTAGTTGGCCAGCGCCTGAGCCGTGTCGCCTTGCTTCTCGCGCAGTTGACCCAGAGCCGCGAGGGCTCGCGAGTTTTGATAGTCCACCTTCAACGCATACTGCAGTTCGTCGACCGCGCTGTTCAGGTTGCCGAACTCCTGATGCAGCCTCGCCAGCTCGGTATGAGCCTCCGGATTGGCAGGATCCACCTCGGTCCAGCCGCGGAGCAGGCGGAACGCCTCCTCCGACTGCTGAGTTTCGGCCAACAGCACAGCCAAGCCGCGATAGCTGTCGACGTGGCGGTTATCCAGCGAAAGGCTGCGTCGATAGAGGTCTTGTGCCTGGGACAAGTACTGGCTGTTTTTGGTCTGCTTGCCCAACTGGTGGAGCGTCGCAGCCATGTTGTAGTAGGCGTCCGAATTGGTCGGCTCCTTGGCCAACGCCCGCTGAAAGCTGTTCATGCCGGCGTTGTAGTCGCCTTGGTAGACGCTGCGAACGCCGTGGCGATTGTGAGTGTCCGCAATCACGCCACAACCGCCGGCCACAATGACCGCGGAGGCGACGACGCAAGCGGCGAGCAAGCGGCGTGAGTGGGGCATGACAACGCTCCGAGTGCACGACGGATGAATGCACGGATGAAGGGTGGGCTGCAGGAAAGTGGTAAGTACCTGGCCCAAGCCAATGGAGCAAGGTCAATTGCCCGTGAAAAAAGGCCTGTTCCCCGTGCCGCCTCAGCGCTTTGCCGCACGGTGAACGCGATTCCGAGCCTCCGTGAGGTGATTCGCCTGCATAACCGGCACAAGCTGCCTAGTTGGCTATTTTTGCCAATCGTCGAACTTTTCGCAGTCGGCAAACCGATCCCAAACTCTGTTGATGTCCTACATTAATTAGACTTCCCCAAACTATACCCAGATTGAGAGATTCATCGTGGCTCAAACCAAAGCTACGAAGGAGCGTCAGGCTGACAAGGAGCGTCGGGGTACTTCGGAGCGTCGCAAGACCGATCGCCGTCAGAACCAACTTCCGGTCGGGGAAGAGCGACGTTCCGACGATCGCCGCAAAGTGCAGCGGCGTCGCCAGATCGACCCCACCACCTGTGAGCGGGACTACAGCGACAACGAGATTGAGTTCATGAACGCGATGGACAACTACAAGCGGGACAGTGGCCGCATGTTCCCCACGTGTTCGGAGATTCTCGAAGTGATTCGGTCGCTGGGCTATGTGCAACTGGACGACGCTCAACGAGAACAACTGGGACTGTCGTTGGAGACGCTTCCGGTCGGCGGCGAGGCCACTAACGAGGAAGAGTCACTGGACGACATCGAGGATTGACTCCTGCCCGTGACCCTGTGCAGTTGCAGGATCATTCTCACGCAAAGTCGCCAAGACGCAAAGAAGAAACGTCTGCCGCTCGAGTTTTCGGCGTGGGGCACCCGTCGACCCAGGCAACAAAAAACGGCGCCTTCCGGAATGGGAGGCGCCGTTTTGTTTTTGGGTCAGGGAAAGTTGTTTCCCGATTGGCTAGGCGGTGACGCCTGCGCCTTTGACCGTCGCGATGATCGCCGAGGCAACCATGTAGGGATCGGCGTTCGAAGCGGGACGACGATCCTCCAGCCAGCCCTTCCAACCCGACTCGACCGTGGCGATCGGAATGCGGATCGAGGCGCCGCGGTCAGAGACGCCGTAGCTGAACTTGTCAATCGACTGCGTCTCGTGGAGGCCGGTCAAACGCTGGTCGTTATCGGCGCCGTAGACGTCGATGTGCTCCTTGATGCGGGGCTGGAACGCCTGGCAAACCTGCTCGTAGACGTCCTTGCTGCCACAAGTTCGCAGCAACGAGTTCGAGAAGTTGGCGTGCATGCCCGAGCCGTTCCAGTCGCCTTTGACCGGCTTGCAGTGCCAGTTGATGGCCATCGCGTGATCCTCGGCCACTCGCTCCAGCAGGTAACGAGCCAACCAGACCTGGTCGCCCGCGGAGCCGGCGCCTTTGGCAAACACCTGGAACTCCCATTGGCCCATCATGACTTCCGCGTTGATGCCCTCGACATTGATGCCCGCGTCGAGGCACAGGTCCAGGTGCTGCTCAACGATCTCGCGGCCCACTGCCTTGCCGGTGCCGACCGAGCAGTAGTAGGGGCCTTGCGGCGCGGGAAAGCCCTCGGCGGGGAAGCCGATCGGGCGATCCGTGTCCGGATTCCAGATCGTGTACTCTTGCTCGAAGCCGAACCAGAAGTCGTCGTCGTCATCGTCGATGGTCGCGCGGCCGTTGGTGCGATGGGGAGTGCCATCGGGGTTCATCACCTCGGTCATGACCAGGAAGCCGTTCTTGCGGCCCGGATCCGGGAAGCAGGCAACAGGCTTCAGCAGGCAGTCCGAAGATCCGCCGGGCGCCTGCTCGGTGCTCGAGCCGTCAAAGCACCACATCGGAGCGTCCTCGACCTTGCCGCTGAAGTCGCTGACGACTTTGGTCTTGCTGCGGAGGCTTTGGGTGGGCTGATAGCCGTCGAGCCAGATGTACTCTAGTTTGTGTTTGGTCATCTTGCGGTACTCAGGTTTGCCTAAAGAGTTGTCCTTGTTGGAGCGTTCCGCCGTGATTGCTCGCTGATTGGATTTGGCCGCGAAGGAATGAGGAATAAATTCCCGGCATCCTGTTCATCCTTGCGGACCGCCGAACATTGATTGTCCCGATCCAAACCGCCTGGATGCTGTGTCGCGGTTGACGCGACAAGCATGATGGGGACGGGTCCACCGGGCCTCACAAGGGTCGCCTGCGATGAAGGCACGATGGGTCAACGCATTGACCGCAACGCCGTCGGCGAGGCCGTTGAAACCACTTGGTCCGGTGTTTTCAGAATGGCATCGCCGAAGGATATTCCGGTGACTCCCTTGCCTCGGTGGAATGTTGGCACAAGCACGATGGTGTGGTGTGCCAAACCCGAGCTGCCTGAAGGGCCGCATGACTGGTTCATGATACTCAATCGGCACTCGAGCGGAAGGGGTGCGGGCGGAGGATTTCCCCTCAATCGGGAAATGGCGCCGCGAAGGGGGCAGGGCCGGGCATTACTTGATCGACATGCGGCGTTCGCGCCGCTGCCCTCAACGAAAGTAAGGGGCGATCGTCAGCCGATGCAATCACGCTAGTGGAAGTTCGCTCGCCATTGGGCTGCGGCATGGCCAGCCTGGTCTTTGTCCTTCGCGCGGCATGGGCATCCTCGCCCGTGCGCGACGAGCAGCCGCATGGATCGTCCGTAGCATGGGCGTCCTCGCCCGTGCGCGGCGAGCTGCCGCATGGCACCGACGATGTCGGCCGGAGCAATGGTATTGCGCCGTTCTGCACGCGCGAGGACGCCCATGCTACGCGCGAAGGGTGCTTCGGCCGGCGCAAAGAGGTTGCACAGTGCCGCACGGGCGAGG
>JAGQPF010000277.1 GCA_020426845.1 Planctomycetales bacterium | reverse complement strand
CGAGGACGCCCATGCTACGCGCGAAGCGGGCCTCGGCCGGTGCGATCGGATTGCGCGGTTCTGCACGGGCGAGGGCGCCCATGCTACGCGCGAAGCGGGCCTCGGCCGGTGCGATCGGATTGCGCGGTTCTGCACGGGCGAGGGCACCCATGCTACGCGCGAAGCGGACCTCGGCCGGCGCAAGGTCTGTCGACACTCGTCAGGCCGAAGTTGACAGAATGTCCAGGGATGTCGGGAAAAAATTTTTGCTCGGCCGATGTAGTGCCCCGGGGGCCGAGCCGGCATCGGAGACAAGACGCTGGTGGTGAGCAAGATTGTCGGGAGATGAATGGAAACAACTGGTTCGGCAAGCAACACGGCCCTTTTCCGGCTCTTCCAATCGGCCGATTGGGTGAACCGGAGCAAGCTGCCGGGTGCATGGGTGGAAACGACATACACCTGTCACTTGGCCGAGGACACGTCTTCCCCACTCTCGCACTGGCCCCATTTTCACAGAAGCAAATCGCCGTTAGCGGGGCCTGCCGCAAGCGGCGTACGCCGCCAATTGCCTTGCCGGCGAGTGCGTCTATACTGCTCGTGATGGGGAAAGGCTACCGGGGTTCGTGTACCATCGAACCCGGGAATTCAACCACAGGCTGGCAGCCTGTGCCACGACAAGGATGGAGTGCATTGCAATGTTGGTGCTTAGCCGCAAATCGGGCGAATCGATTCTCGTGGACGATGTGAAGATCACCGTCGTTCGCCTGGACCGCAATCGAGTGAAAATCGGCATCGAGGCTCCCCAAGAGCGGAAAATCATCCGCGGAGAGCTTCTGCTCGATACTTCGGAGACCGCCGAACAAGCCGTTGCGAGCGAGCCGGTGGTCGGCGCCAAGGTCCCGGTCGTCGTCTGACGCCGCTCGACGGACTTAACCCCACGCGTTACCCCCACTTCCAAGCCAGCTGATCGCTGGCAACGGGGCGGGGGTTTCTGTCGCTTCGTTCGTCGCCGACAATTGGCTGCGGGGTCACCCGGTGATCGATTCCGGGCGGGCACGCAACTCAGGTTCACGCGGCCCGGCAAATTGCCTGGTAGGCGAGAATCACTTCGTAGAGGTCGGCCGAGATTCTCAACTCCTCCTCCGCAAAATCCTCCAGCCACGCCAATCGCTTCTGGGACGCGTCGGTCAACGTCGCCACCAAGTCTTTCAACGCGACGCGAACGACGCCATCGGACTCACCCGGCGACGGCAATCGACACGGATTCTCATCGCGGCGTTGATGGGGCTGGTTTTCCGGCGCACCATCGTCGCCAAAAAAGACTCGGAAGGGTAGTTGCGTCATAAAGAGGGCCCTGGTGGTGGGGGCGTCTGTCATCGGCGGTGCGGAGCCGATTGTCATCCCGGCTCTTTCACCCGTCTCCTTATCGGATATCGAATCCGCGTTCCTTGCAGGATCTTCACAATTTCCCGCAAAGTTCGGGTCAGGCGAACTAGGCAATCCAGGAAACAAGGACGACTGGCGTTCGCCAGCGGCGAGGCCACCGGGCAAACGGGTGATAAGCAAGAAAAGCTTGACATTGCAGGGCAGATCACCAACAACAAAACCTTGTTGGCTTCGATTTTGTCGCTGTTTCTCGTTGCGTAGGCACTCCCATTTTTAGTCGACGTTACCTATTTTGGCCTCTTTGTCAGTTCCCGGTCAGCTAGCAATGCAGATGGACTGGGAATGTTGGGAACAAAGGGGAGATCTCACTCCCGATCAGTGCGAATGTGTCGCCAAGCTGTTCGCAGAGGGCTGGCACCCTGAATACCTCGCACTGGATGAGCAGCGTAGTGGGGGACTCACGCTAGCGCAATTGCGCCAAATCTGCGCAGCGACGCTGGCCACCCCGCAGTGGGCGTTCGACCGCCAAAGCTGGCTCGAACTGGCAAATGTCGACCCCGCTGCGGCAGGGCGATCCAGTGGTTGGGCGCGGGAAGTTGCTCGTGTGATTCTCGCCCAGGGTCGGTTGGTTGCCGAGACCGATTCGGATGGCTCGACGTCGCCGCAGCGCGACAACGTCCACGAGCGATCCCCGGCCCGCATCAGCCCGCGCGAGATGATGAAGTTGGCGGAGGCGAACAGTTCGCCTCAGTGGGTTTACGACCTGGACCAGGTTCGCAAGCGGCTGGACATCGACGGCGTCTTGCCGGCCGAGACCGTAGAGCAGTGTCTGCAGGCCGTCCGCGAAAGGGCCGAGCAATTGGCGTGGGCAGCGGCCCGGGAGGAAGCACAACAGCGCTCGTCGCGATGGTTGCAGCAGGCTCTGGAGCGTGCCTGCCGGCGGCCGCAGGAGCGCATCCCACTGGTTTGCATTGTGGGCGCCACGCCTCAATCGGCGGTGGCAGTTGCGATCTGTGCCGATGGCGAATGCTTGGGCGAGCAGTTGCTGGACCTGGCGGACTCGCGAAATGCCCAGAGCCAAATCGAGCAATTGCTCGACTTGGCCGGCGCCACACGTCTCTTGCTTCAAGCCGACTCCGCCACCACGAAGTGTGTCCGGATTTTGGACCAGTTGGCTCGCCGGCGCGACGAGCTGCGTTGGCAGCAGGTATGCGGCCATGGCGGCAGTTGGTGGTCCACCAGTGTGCGAGCCGCGACATTGCATCGCGGTTTGTCCGCGTCGGCGCGAGAGGCGTTGTACATCGGCCATCGCCATCAGGCGCCCGTCGAAACGTTGGCGGAGTTGCCGGTCCGTGAACTGGCGCCGCCCGAGTTTGCGGGGCTGCTGAGCGAACAGCATTGGCAGCAGGCGGACGCCTGTCTCGACGCGATGGTGCATGAGTGCGGCCTCGACCTACGGCGTTCCGGGCCCCGAGCGATCGCGCGTCTCTGCGCCATTTCGCCGCTCCACGCACAACGAGCGCAGCCGCCCGCCGGCGGCTGGGAGTCGCTCGAGCAGTTTCGCGCAGCGTTGCGGCTCAACGATCAGCAGTGGCTGCAGACACATCCGTTTATCCGCTTAGGCGCCGAGGACGACCGCCGCCCATTGTGCTTGGCGTGCGCGCCGCCGTTTGATTGGGATCAGCTCTGGCGCAGCGAACTCTGTGGCTGGGATCGGCTCAAGCCGGGCCAGACCTATACGGGAGTCGTGCTGCGCGCCGCGACATTCGGGTTGTTTGTCGACATCGGCGCCGAGACCGAGGTGCTGCTCCACATCAGTGAAATGTCGGCGCGTTATCTCAGCGATCCGCTGGCGTTGCTCGCGCCGGGAGACACGGTTGTCGTGGAGCTGACGATGCTGGACGAGAAGAAACACCGGGTCGCGGCCCGGTTGTTGAAGCTCGCTTACGCTTCGCCGGACTTCAAGCCCAAATCGTCGCGTCATGCGGCGCGGCCCGCCGCCGCGCCGGAGCAGAGTGGAAAAAGCAAAGTCGAGTCCAAGCCAGCCACGGCGAGACCCGCGCGCGGCGGCGATCGCAAACGCACGCGTCGCAAACCGGCTCAGCAAGCGGGAAAACCGCGGCGTCGGCACGCGACCCCGGCTCCGTCACGGCGCGCCACCAAGTCATCGGCCCCCCCGCCCCCGCTGACACCGGAAATGGAAGAGGGCAAGGCGCCGTTGCGATCTTTCTCCGATCTGGTCCAATTCTATGATCGGAAGAAATCGCAGGAGGATTCCCATGAATGAGTTCGACGAACGGCTCAAGCAGGCCATTGCGCGCGGCAATCGAAAGCACGAGCGCGACGCCCAACAGGAGCAGAAACAAGCCCTGAATCTGGATGAGCTGAAGCAACTGCACTCGCAGTATCGCCTGCAGTTTTCCGAACACATTGAGGCCTGCCTCCAAAAGCTGCCACAGTACTTCCCCGGTTTCCGCTTCGAGACGCTCTACGGCGATCGCGGCTGGGGTGCCGCCTGCAGCCGCGACGATTTGAGGCTCGACGGCGGGCGCCGCGACAATCTCTACTCGCGGCTCGAGGTGACGGTGCGGCCGTTCTCCGAGTACCACGTTGTCGACTTGGCCGCCAAAGGCACGGTCCGCAACAAAGAGCTGCTGACTCGCAGCCACTTCGTCAAGATCGCCGATGTCGAACCCCAAGAGTACTTGGAGTTGATCGACCGTTGGGTGCTGGAGTACGCCGAACTCTACGCCGCCAAGGGCTAGCACCGTTGAAATCTCGTCGTAGTGCAGGCTGCCAGCCTGCAACAGTGGCCAATGCCACGTCATCACAGGCTGGCAGCCTGTGCCACGATGACAATGCGCTGGCGGCGTTCAAGGTCTCCGCCCTGCCGGCGCAACCTACGCAGTGGGCTTTCTTGCCGAGCGGCACAAGAAGCCTAGCTTTGGGAGCTCTCTCGATTTCCCATTGTTTCTGGAGACCCCGTTGTGCGCCGCTCCAACAAAACCATCCAGTTGCTGCAAGAGTTCTCGATCCCGCTAATCGCTGGCGTCTTTTGCGCACTGGCCGTCGCCAACTTCTGGCCCGGCCACTACCACTCCCTGGTCCACGACTCGGTCACCCAGTGGGGCAGCGGCGGCAATGAGGTGCACGTCGCCTCGATCGCATCCTCGAGTCACGGCTCGGCGCACACCGACGAACACCACGAGGCACACCACTCGGAGGCGAACGCCGGGCACGGGCACGACGAACAGGCCGAGCATGGGGACCACCACGCGGCCTCCATCGCGGCCCCGGGCCATGGCGGCCACGGCGGCCACGGCGGATCGCACTGGATGACGCTGCACTTCCTGGTCAACGACATCTTCATGGTGATCTTCTTCGGCATTGCGGCCAAAGAAATCACGGAAGCCTGCCTGCCGGGCGGCGCCCTGAACCCTCCCAGCAAGGCGATTAACCCGCTGCTGGCCACGATTGGCGGCGTGCTGGGCCCGGTGGCGGTGTTCTTCGCACTCAATGGAGCCATCGGACAATCGGCCTGGGCCAACGGCTGGGGCATTCCCACGGCAACCGACATCGCGCTCGCCTGGCTCGTCGCGCGAATCATCTTCGGCAACGGCCATCCGGCGGTCAGCTTCCTGTTGCTGCTGGCTGTGGCGGATGACGCGATCGGCTTGGGGATTATCGCCTTCGCTTATCCCGATCCCAACAATCCGACGGAATGGCTCAACGCACTTTGGATCGCGCCGGCGATGGGGCTCGCCTACCTGTTCCGCCGCATGCAACTCAAATCTTGGCTGCCCTACGCGGCCACCGCGAGCCTCTCGTGGTGGGGCCTCTACTCGGCGCATTTGCACCCCGCGCTGGCGATGGTGTTTGTGGTGCCGTTCATGCCCGGGCCCCGCCGCGACCTCGGCCTCTACGTCGAAGAAGAAGAGTACGGCGACGAGCACTCTGCTCACAGCCCGCTGGAGAACTTCGAGCACCAGCTGAAGCCGTTCGTCGACTTTGGACTGTTCTTCTTTGCTTTCGCCAACGCGGGCGTCTCCTTCGCCGGCGTCTCGAGCCTGACCTGGATCGTGCTGCTTTCACTGCTGGTTGGCAAGACCGCCGGGATCACGGCCTGCTCGCTGCTCGGTGACAAGCTGGGCTTTCCGATTCCCGAGGGCATGCGTGTGCGGCATGTCTTCGTGCTGGCCGTCACGGCCGGGATCGGCCTGACGGTGGCGTTGTTCGTCTCCGCCCAGGCCTATACCGACCCGACGATTCAAGGCGCCGCCAAGATGGGCGCCCTGATGTCCGGCTTGATCGCTCTGCTGGCCATTGCACTCGGCAAGCTGCTCGGCGTGCGGGATCCGGAGCGCACCGAGCAGTCTGCTCGGATCGCCCCCAACGCGCTGCAAACCGATGCGGCGAAGTTCGAACGCGAGCTCGAGCACGTTTGAGAACACGCTGATTGAATCAATTGCGTACCGGAGACCCACTGACATGTTTTCGACAGATCGAATTGGCATTCTCACAGCGGGCGGCGACTGCCCCGGGCTGAACGCCGTGATTCACGGCGCCGTTCGCAGCGCCGCTCAGCACGGCATGGAGGTCGTCGGGTTCAACAACGGCTTCGAGGGGCTGCTGGACCTCGAGTCCGTGCATCTGCTGACCCCGATGGACACGCTGGACTTGGTCAGCAAGGGCGGCACGGTTCTGAAAACCACCAATCGCGGCCACTTCGGCGTCACGCACGGCATGGATCAGCGCGTCGAGCTGAGCTCGGACCTGCTCTATCAGGTGCAAGCCAACCTCGAGACGCTCGGTGTGCGCGGATTGATCTGCGTCGGCGGCGACGGCTCGCTGGCCATTGCCGAGCGGCTGTTCACCTTTGGCATTCCCACGGTCGGCGTGCCGAAGACGATTGACAACGACGTCTCCGCAACCGCCTTCTCCTTCGGGTTTGACAGCGCTGTGCACTGCGCAACCGACGCGCTGGACCGGCTGCACACCACGGCCGAAAGCCACGGCCGCGTAATCTGCCTCGAGGTGATGGGGCGTTACGCGGGCTGGATCGCGCTGCATGCGGGAATCGCCGGCGAGGCGGACGCGATTCTGATCCCCGAGTTCCCCTGGAAGGTGGAGCACTTGATCAAAACGCTGAACGATCGAATTCGGGCGCGCGGCTTCGGGCTGGTGGTGGTGGCCGAGGGAGTCGGCGCCCCACTGGAAGGCGACGATGCCTGCGAATTCCAGCCACGCCTCAGTGGCGCCGCCCGCGAGGTCTCCAAACAGATCGCGCCCCACCTCGACTGCGAAATTCGCGAAGTCGTGCTCGGGCACCTCCAGCGCGGAGGATCCCCCACAGCCTTTGACCGCACGTTGGCCACGCAGTACGGCGCCCACGCGGTCAAGCTAATTCTCGAAGGACACGTGGGCCACATGGTCTGCTACCAGCCGCCGCACATGCAGGCTGTTCAACTCAGCGAAGCCACCCACGTGTCGCGAGTGACGCCGGACTGCTCGATCGTCAAAGCGGCCCGCGCGATGGGCGTCTGCTTTGGCGACGGTATCACGGCCGCAGCCACTCCCTTCGCGTCCTGCGCCGGCGATGAGACGGCGGCGTGTGTTCCTCAACTGGCGAGATGAGACCAGCGAGCTTGCTAAAGTCTCCCATGTGAACCACGAAGGGCTCGAAGTCCACGAAGATGTGGGGTGAATGCGCCTAGCGGCGAGCAGCCGCTTGGAGCGTCCGTAGCATGGGCGTCCTTGCGTGCGCGACGAGTAGCCGCTCTTGAGTGCCCGTAGCATGGGCGCCCTCGCCCGTGCGCGGCGAGCAGCCGTCAGGCGCCGCTCATGCCCCAGCATAGAGGAGTGAGATTCGGCCGGCGCTGTGGAGTTGTGCAGTTCTGCACGGGCGAGGACGCGCGAGGACGCCCATACTACGCGCGAAGCGTGCCCCGGCCGGCGCGGAGTTGCGCAGTTCTGCACGGGCGAGGACGCCCACTCTAAGGGAATGCGCGAACATTCCCCCGTCGCAAGGCTCCCTACCGATCGGCGTGCGCATTGCGAGCCGATGGGATGCTCTCGCCCTACCGCCGTGGGAACTTTTTCTTCTGGCCCTATAATGCGACCATGAACGGGGAGCCCGAAGAAATCCAGGAACTGTTGCGCAGCGTCGACCAGTGCATGCTGGCCGATCAGCACCGCTTGCGCCGGAAACTGCGCGAATTGGTGGGCAAGCGGCGTCAGGGACGGCAGGTTGACGAGCCGCTGTCGAAGCTGCGAGAGCAGTTGGAGCGGTCCCACGAGTTGTGGAGCGATCGCCAGTCGCGGCGTCCCGAGGCCAGCTTTGACCCGGAATTGCCGATCACCGCCCATCGAGAGGCGATTCGAGACGCCTTGGAGCGTCATCAGGTGCTCGTGGTCTGCGGGGAAACGGGGTCGGGCAAGTCGACACAGCTGCCCAAGATTTGTCTTGAAGCCGGCCGCGGCGTTGCGGGCATGATCGGTCACACCCAGCCCCGCCGCATCGCGGCGCGGACCATCGCCGCTCGGCTTGCCCAAGAGCTGCAAAGACCGCTGGGCGAGGAAGTGGGCTTCAAGATCCGTTTCAGCGATGAGACCGGCGAACGCACCTATATCAAGCTGATGACCGACGGCGTGTTGCTCGCAGAAACGCAGCACGATCGGTTCCTCAATCGCTACGACACGTTGATTCTCGACGAGGCCCACGAGCGGTCGCTCAACATCGACTTCCTCGTCGGCTATCTGCATCGCCTCCTGCCGCGTCGGCCGGAGCTGCGCGTGATCATCACCTCGGCGACCATCGACGTCGAGCGGTTCTGCCAACATTTCGCCGTCGATGGCGAACCCGCGCCCTTGATCGAAGTCTCCGGTCGCACGTATCCCGTCGAGGTGCGTTACCGCCCGCCCATCTGCGACGAAAGTGGCGAGGAGCTGGAGGCCGAACAGGCGTTGGCGGCCGCAGTTGAGGAAGCGTGCAGCGACGGTCCGGGTGACCTGCTGGTGTTTCTGCCCACGGAGCGAGAAATTCGCGACGCGCACCGAGTGCTGCGAGGCTGGGCTCAGAGCCGGCGCGAGCCGGGAGGGCTGGAGATTCTCGCGCTTTACGCTCGCTTGTCGACTGCGGAGCAGCAACGTGTGTTCCAGCCGCATCGGGGCCGCCGCATCGTGTTGGCGACCAATGTGGCCGAGTCGTCGCTGACCGTGCCGGGCATTCGTTTTGTGATCGACAGCGGCACGGCGCGGATCAGCCGCTACGCGGCGCGCAGCAAGGTGCAACGGCTGCCGATCGAGCGTGTGTCCAAGGCCTCCGCCGAGCAGCGGAAGGGACGCTGCGGGCGCGTGGGACCCGGCATCTGCATTCGGCTCTACGACGAGCAGGATTATCTCTCGCGTGACGACTTCACGACACCCGAGATCCGTCGCACCAATCTGGCCTCCGTCGTGCTGCAGACCGAAGCCTTGCAGCTCGGCGCCATCGAGGAGTTCCCGTTTCTCGATCCGCCCCGGCCGGAGGCGGTGCGCGAGGCTTACAAGACCTTGTACGAGCTGGGGGCTGTCGACGGCGCGAGAAACCTCACCAAGCTCGGCAAGCGTCTGTCGCAGCTGCCAGTCGATCCACGGATTGGGCGTATGGTGGTCGAGGCTGCCGAACGCCACTGTCTAAGCGAAGTGCTGATCATTGCCTCGGCCCTCGAGCTTCCCGATCCTCGCCAGCGCCCTGTCGAAAAACAGCAGGCCGCCGACGAGGCTCACAAGCAGCACGCGCACCCCGAGTCCGACTTTTTCGCACTGCTCAATCTGTGGGACTTCTATCACAACCTGCGTCAAAAACTCAGTCGCAGCCAGCTACGCAAGGCCTTGCAGCAGAACTTCCTGTCGCCGCTGCGCATGCAAGAGTGGATCGACATCCACCGGCAGCTGCGGCAGCTCGCCACCGGCGCCGGCATGCGGCCCAATCGGCGCGCGGACGACTACGAGGCCGTGCACCGATCGCTGCTGACGGGGCTGCTTTCCAACGTGGCGCTGCGTGGCGACAAGAACGAGTACCAGGGTCCCGGCGGCCTATTCCGACTCTGGCCCGGCTCGGGAGTCTCCGAGGCCAAGCCTGCCTGGGTGATGGCGGCCGAGCTGGTCGAAACGTCACGACGTTACCTGCGAGGCGTGGCCAAGATCCAGCCGGGCTGGATCGAGCCAGCGGCCATGCATCTGGTCAAGCGGTCCCATAGCGACGCCCATTGGAGCGACAAATCGGGCGCCGCCATGACCTACGAAAAGGTCACGCTGTTCGGCTTGACCATCTCGGCGCGACGACGCGTGCCGCTGGCGCCGATCGACCCGCCGTTGGCGCGGCGGATGCTGATCGACCACGGGCTGGCAGAGTCTCGTTTGCGCAACAAGCCGGCGTTTCTCGAGCACAATGAGGAGCTGGTGCGACAGATCCAGCAGCGCGCCGCCAAGTCGCGCAAGCGGGCGTTGGTGGTTGACGAGTTGACGCTCGCCCAGCTCTACGAACAACGGTTGCCTGAGGAGGTATGCGACCCCGGCTCGCTGAATCGCTGGCTCAAACAGTGCGCCGCGAAGGGCGAGCAACCGCTGCACTTCCTCGAGGCGGACTTGGCGCCGCCGGAAGATGAGGCGCGGTCGGATCAGTTCCCCGCCGAGCTGCATTTCGGCAACTTGCAGCTGCCGGTCGACTATCGTTTTGAGCCTGGCGAGGAGGACGACGGCGTCTCGCTCACGGTCCCCGCGATTGCGCTCAACCAGTTGCGAGAGGAAAAGCTCGGCTGGCTCGTGCCCGGGCTGTTGGAGGAGAAGGTGTTGGCCCTGATCCGCTCGCTGCCGAAGTCGCTCCGCCGCAATTTCGTCCCTGCGCCCGACACGGCGCGGCAGGTGGCGGCCAAGTTGGCGCATGGCCAGGGCGACTTTCTCGCCGAGCTGGCCAAGGCCCTCACTCAACGAAGTGACGAACGTGTGACACCTGCGGACTTTGCGGTCGACGCGCTCGACCCTCACTTGCGGATCCACTTGCGCGTCGTTGACGAAGAGGGTGAGTCGCTCGCGTCGGGGCGCGACCTGGCCCAACTCCGCGAGCAGCTCGGGGCCGCGAACCCGGAGCCTCACGCGCGCACGATTGAGCATGAGCAATGGAGGCAGGACGGGATCAGGACTTGGAGCTTCGGCGAACTGCCTGTCCAGATCGAGGTCGAGCGTGGCGGCGTTCGGCTGCCAGCCTTTCCCGCGTTGGTCGAACAGGGCGACGGCGTCGGGTTGCGGCTGTTGGATACGGCGGCCGCGGCCAAGCGAGAAACCCTGCTCGGGGCGCGAAGGTTGTTTGTGATCGCCGAGCGCAAGGAGCTCGCCGCGCAGATCAAATGGCTGCCGGGACTGGAGCGTCACGCGATGCTGGCCGCGGGGCTGCCCGATAGCGACCGCTTGCGCGACGAACTGCTGGTGCTGCTCGGCGGCATGGCGTTCTATCAGCTCGACCGACTGAACGCCCCGCGCAGCGAGCAGGAGTTCAACGAGCGCCGCAAGCAAGGACACTTGTGGATCACGCCGGCAACGCAAGAGCTGAGCCGGTTTGTTGGCCCGTTGCTGGAACGGCATCACGAGCTGCGGCTGCTGCTTGACGACCTGCAAAGTGACACCTTCCGGGCAGCTCACGACGATCTGGCTCACCAGCGCGACGCCTTGCTGCAGGCTGGCTTTCTGACACACACTCCCTGGCGCCGACTGCAGCACGTGCCACGATATCTGCAGGCCGCCGTCGTGCGGCTGGAGAAAGTTCGCGGCAATCCCCAGCGCGACCAACAACACCAAGCGACCGTCTCAGCATTCCAACAGCAGTGGGATTCCTTGACTCCGGAGCAACAGGAGGCGCCCGACTTTGTCGAGTTTCGCTGGATGCTTGAGGAGCTGCGCGTTTCGCTGTTCGCCCAGGAGCTCGGCACAGCCGGCAAGATCTCGCCAACGCGGCTGGAAAAGCAATGGGAACGGGCGTTGGCTTGAGCCAGCATGGCTTTGTCGTGGCACAGGCTGCCAGCGCTGCCAGCCTGTGAACTTCGTGGCCTTCGTAGCATGGGCGCCTCGCCCGTGACTTCGTGGCCTTCCCACGGCACTGCGCAATCCCGCGAAGTGCTGCACGGGCGAGGGCGCCCATGCTACGCGCGAAACGTGCCTCGGCCGGCGCTGTGGGGTTGCGCACTTCTGCACGGGCGAGGGCGCCCATGCTACGCGCGAAGCGTGCCTCGGCCGGCGCGGTGGGG
>JAGQPF010000276.1 GCA_020426845.1 Planctomycetales bacterium | reverse complement strand
CCCAGGGCTAACGTCTGTCGCCCCTGCCGGGGCTTGATGCGCGTGAGGCGCGCGGTCCCCTGGGCTTGCGCCCAGGGCTAACGTCTGTCGCCCCTGCCGGGGCTTGGTGCGCGTGACGCGCGCGGTTCCCTGGGCTTGCGCCGGCTTGCGCCCAGGGCTAACGTCTGTCGCCCCTGTCGGGGCTTGGTGCGGCGCCTCCCAGCTGCACCAGCTGCACCAGCTGCACCAGCTCCCCCCCAAAGCCGCCCAAGGTGCTTGGTACGCGTGGTACGCGTACGCCGACTTTTCGCTCTGGCAGCCTCCCGGGCCATTTGCTACATTCCGCGCGAAATCGCCATCGAGCGGCGGCGGATCGACACGGATTGAGACCCATATAAGCACTTTTCGTGCAGGATTGAGGTCGTTCGCGGCCCGTGTCCACCAACTTCAGCGACGGAGCGCAAGGATGAAGAACATCCCTACCCTGGGAACTCGCTTGACGATGGGACTGGCCCTTTCCCTGGGGGCCTTGGCGATCACGACAGCTGCCGACGGCGCCGATTGGCGGAAATTTATCCCGTTGGGCAAAGGGGTCGAGGCCGATCCTCGCGCCGAATACACGCTGACCGAAAAGCACGGCCCCTGGCTCATCCTGTGCGCGAGCTTCGCCGGCGAAAATGCCGAGTCCGAAGCCCAGGCGCTGGTGATGGAGCTGCGGAAGCGATACCGCCTGGAAGCGTATAAGCATCGCCAATCCTACGACTTCTCGCAGCCGGTGGTCGGACGCGGCTTTAGCCGGACGGGCGGCGTGAAGATCATGAAGCACTCGCAGGACAACAAGTTCTCCGAGATCGGCGTCCTCGTGGGCCACTTTCAAGCGGTCGACTCCAGCGACACCTCTCAGGCGCTGGAGCGGATCAAGCATCTGCAGCCCGATTGCCTGAACCTGACCGGCCGCAAATCCTCCACACAGCGGTTCTCCGGACTGCGTTCCGTCTACCGGCGGATTAGCTCGTCGGAGGACAACCGCGTCAAAGGCCCGATGGGCAAGGCGTTTGTCACTCGCAACCCCCTGATCCCCAAGGAGTACTTTGCTCCCAAGGGAATCGACTCGCTCGTGATGCGCATGAACAAGGGCGTCAAATACAGCCTGCTGAACAACAACTCGCGCTACACGGTCCGCGTGGCGACCTTCCGCGGCACGTCGTCCTTCAAGCCCGCCGACGCCGTGAAGCCGCTACGGGTCGGCAACAATCCGACCAAGCTCGAGATGGCGGCCGAGAACGCGCATGCCATGACCATGTCACTTCGAAAGCGAGGCGTCCAGGCCTGGGAGTTTCACGATCGCTACGAGAGCATCGTGACGATCGGCAGCTTCGACAGCTGGGGGAACGATCTGCCCAACGGATCGATCGACATCAACCCGGCGATGCTGACAATTATCGAGACCTACAAACCGGTTCAGCGACAAGTCGGCAGTGGCTTTCAGGGAGTGCAGCCGCGCACCGAGAACGGCATCCCGTTCGACATCCAGCCCGAGCCGATCGAGGTCCCCCGCGTCTCCATCGCGGCGGACTACGCCAGAAACTGACTCACTCTTGAGCCATCGCTCTGATCTCGCAACCCTTGAGGCCTCCCTTGTCAGTCACTCCCGACCAAGAACCGATCGTCCTGACGGGCATTGGCATGATCGCGTCCAACGGCCGCGATCGCGAGTCTGTCTGGTCCGCCGTGCGACAGGGCCGCAGCAACATCCAGTGGCTCGAGAATCTGCGCGGCATCCCCGACCGGATGATGATCGGCGCCACGGTGCCCATGGGCGACCTGCAAGGGCAGCTCAAGATGATCCCGCTGTGCCACCACGCCACTCGAGAGGCGCTGACGGACGCGGCGCTGGACATGCAGGCCATCGACCTGACGCGGTTCGGCTGCAGCATCTGCGCGCACATGGGCGACACCGGGAACATCCCGGTCCGCGACGAGTCGGAATACGCCAACGACATCCATCCTTGGTGGCAGCAGTGGCTGCCCAACACCGCTTGCGCGCACGTCGCGCAACACTATGGCCTCGGCGGACCGCGCACCAGCTACTCGACCGCCTGCGCAAGCAGCCTGATTTGCATCCAATCGGCGATGCGGATGATCCGGGACGACCAGGCCGACATCGCGCTGGCGGGCGGCGCGGACGCCATCGACCCGCTCTTCGCCGCCGGGTTTCGCCGCATGGGCGTGCTCGCCAAACACGACGACCCGAACCTCGCTTGCCGCCCGTTCGACGCCAATCGCAACGGTTTTGTCATGGGCGAGGGCGCCGCTGTGCTCGTCATCGAGCGGCTCAGCCACGCGCTACGCCGAGGCGCCAGGATCTACGCCGAGCTGCGCGGAGAGCATGCGTTGGCCCAAGCCCATCATGTGACCAGCTTGGATACCGAATCCGAGTCGCTGGTGAGACTGATTCATGACACGTTGCGAAAGTCGATGATGAAGGCCGAGGAGGTCGGCTACATCAACACGCACGGCACCGGGACCGAGATGAACGACTTGGCCGAGATGCAGGGCATCCGCACTGCGCTCGGCGACGCCGCGGATCACGTCTGCGTCAGCTCCACCAAGAGCGCCGTCGGCCACCTGGTCAACGCAGCGGGAGGCATCGAACTGGCGCTGACCGCGTTGGCGCTGCGCGATGGCTATGCCCCACCGACCACGAATCTGGCCGAGCCGGACCCGGCTTGCACGATCAATTGCCTGCCCGGGCGCGGCCTACTGCACGGCGACAAACTGCAACACGCCATGAAAGTCGCGGTGGCCTTCGGCGGACACCTCGTTGGCATCGCGCTAAGCCGCTGGAACGACCCCGCCCACGCGCGGACCGCCTTGCAACTCGACGCGGCCGGTCGCGAAATCGCTGCCGCAATTCGCCGCGCCGCATAGCCGGCGACGATGGAGCGGATCGCCGTCCCAAGGGCTCACGCAAAGACGCATAGTAAAACGATCCTTCACTCAATTCTTTGCGTCTTGGCGACTTGGCGTGAGAACATTTGCCTGCGAGGATCAAGAAATCCTGCGGCACCATGGCAAGGATTTGGTGATGGCTACATCCCGTTGCCCACTTCGATGCTCTTGAACCGCGCCGCACTCAGCGCATCTCGAGCATCCGCTGCAACGCGATTCGCGACCACTCGGCGACCTCGGCGTCAACATCGATATGGTTGACGATCGTGCCGGCCGCGAGATTCTCCAGCGACCAGCAGAGATGCGCCAAGTCGATGCGATACATGGTGGCGCACATGCAGACGACCGGTGACAGGAAGTGAATCTCCTGCTCCGGATGCTCCTTCTTGAGCCGATTGACCAAGTGCAGCTCCGTGCCGATCGCCCACTTCGTTCCGGGCTTGGCCTGGCGAACGGTGTTGATGATCTTGCCGGTCGAGCCCGAGATGTCAGCGAGGTCGTTCACCTCCTGCGGACATTCGGGATGCACCAGGATTTTGATCCCCTCGTGCTGCTCGCGGAACATCCGCACATGCTCGGGCGAAAACATCTGGTGTACGCTGCAATGTCCCTGCCAAAGCACGACCTTGCTGTTTCGCACCTGCCCCTCAGTCAGACCGCCTTGTTCCTCGTGGGGATTCCAGACCGGCATCCGATCGTTGGTGATGCCCATCTTCAGCGCGGTGTTGCGGCCCAGGTGCTGATCGGGGAAGAACAGCACGCGATCGCCTTGTCGAAACGCCCATTCGAGCACGGCCGAGGCGTTGCTGGAGGTGCAGACGATGCCGCCGTGCTTGGCGCAGAACGCCTTGAGGTTGGCGGCGGAGTTGATGTAGGTGACCGGCACGACACGCTCGGTGTCGATCCACTCGCCCAAGTCCTCCCAGGCGTCCTCCACCTGCTGAATCGCCGCCATATCGGCCATGGAGCAGCCCGCTGCCAAGTCCGGCAGAATCACGGCCACCCGCTCCCCGCCTCGTTCCGCGAGCTTCTCGGGGCCGTTGGCCAGAATGTCGGCCGTCTCGGCCATGAAGTGGACGCCGCAGAAAACGATGTAGCGGCAGTCGCCGCTTTCGGCCGCCATCTGACTTAGCTGCAGCGAGTCGCCGCGGAGATCGGAGTGCTCGATCACCTCGTCCTGCTGATAATGATGGCCCAAAATCAGCAGCTTCGAGCCCAGCTCCTGGCGCACGGCCTCGATGCGGCGGGACAACGTCTCGTTGTCGACCGACTTGTAAGGCTGCAGGTCCAGAGGTTGATCGGAGACAGTTTTCATCGTTCGCGTTTCCGACTCGCAGAAAGGTGCGTGGCTCGCGCGCACGCGAAGCAGAAGGCCGTTGACTACAACGCATTTCAAAAACTTCCCGATCGGCAATCGGGTTGATAAAACCAGCAGAAAAACTGCCTTCGATTGCCTTCGATTGCGCCAGGGAAGATTTTTGAAATGTCCTCTACAGTTGGCACCTCGAATTATAGACCGCCGGCGAGGAAATCGGCAGGACTCGCAAAAATCCAGGGGAATCACCGTGAAACAGCGGTGGAAATGCAGTGGAAATGCGGGCGAATGCAGCTCGTTCGTTTTCAAACGTCAAGCGGCGGGTCCACTAGAATAGAACTTTTGCCCGCTCGGCGCCAACTGCCGGCCGAGCGGACTCCATTCCGATTCTTCGATCGATCAACACCATGACGTCACTCGCTCGCGCAGCACACCGCCGTCGCCATTGCCGCTGGCTTCTCGCGATTACACTGACCCTGCACTGCCTGAGCTCTGTCACCAGCGCGCAGGACCGCGATGAAGATGACGACGAACGGCCGCGTTTCTTGCCGATGCTGGTGGCCGAGTATCGCGACGGCAAAGGCTTGGGGTTCCAACGGCTAGAAGATGTCGTCAGCCAGCGATTCGAGCCGCTCGACCCGCGTCTGAATCCGGGATCGCTTCACGTCACGTGGAGCGGCCGGCTGCTGACGCCCGAGGAGGGGCCCTATCGCTTGTCGGTGCACGGCCTCGGCCAGGTTCGTGTCACCTTGAATGACCACGTCGTGCTGGACGGCGCGACGCCGGCGACAGCAGCTGCGCCGACGTGGATCGAAGGAGACGAAATCTCGCTGCCGTTCGGAAGACATCCGCTGGTCATCGAATATCGCGGCAGCCATCAGGGCGCGATCTCGCTTTATTGGTCGGGACCCAAGTTTTCCCGAGAGCCGGTCGCCGCTCAGTTTCTGCTGCACGATGGCGGCCGCACTATCGACAATCACAGCCAACGCGGCGCCGAGTTGGTGCATGCGCTGCGCTGCGCCTCCTGTCACCGGATCACCGGCGCCTCGGCGCCGCTGGCGGCGCCCGACCTGCGCCACACCGGCGGCGCACTTCATGAGGGCTGGGTGCGAGACTGGCTGCAACCGCACGCCACCGGCGACTCAAGCGATCCCGGCGGCGCCACACGTATCCGTCGGATGCCGCAGTTCGCCTGGCGCGAAGGCGAGCTGGACACGCTGGCGCGCGTGCTCGCGGGCGAGACCGCCGCTCCATCCAAGCCATCGAGCACAGCCGACGCCGAACAGCTGGAGGCGGGCAAAACGCTCGTGCACACAGTCGGCTGCCTGGCCTGCCACCAGCTCGGCTCACTGGGCGCCGCGGGCCTCTTCAGCGGCGGAGAGCTGACACACATCGCCGCCAAACGCACACCGGACTTTTTGCAGCGATGGCTGCAGGCGCCGGAGTCGCTGAATGCCGATCATCGAATGCCGCTGTTTCCGCTCAGCAGCAAAGAGCGATCGCAAGTTGCCGCCTACCTGCAAACGCTTGGCCAACCGGCGCTGGCCGCGAAGAGCGCGCCGCTTGACGACTCGTTGCGCACCCGTGGAGCGCAGTTGCTGGCGGCCAAAGGCTGCGTGCAGTGCCACCGCGTCTCGGGCGCGCGCCCCAGCGCGCCGCCAAGCCGCTCGGCGCTGACCGCCGACTCGAACTGGGAGGACAGCTGTCTCGGCGCCCCCACCGCCAAGCACCCCGGCTATCAGCTGCCCGCCCCCGACGCCGGGGCCGTGCGCACGTACATCGGGCAACTCAAGCCGCTGGCGAATGCCGTTCAGCCGGGGCCCGCGCCCGTGGCGGAAGGGGCGCAACTGATGGCCGAGCACAACTGCACGGGTTGCCATCAGCGCAATGGCTCGCCGGGAATCGGCGCGAATTTGAACGACATAGCCGCGGCTCATCCCGATTGGGCGAATCGGCTGCCAGCCATGCGTCCGCCCTCGTTGAACAGCGTGGGCGACAAGCTGCACGACGAGGCGCTGCGCCGGGCGATCGGACGCGACGCGCCGAGGCGCCGCGATTGGCTCGATGTGCGAATGCCTCGCTTCGCGCTCTCGGACCACGAGCTGAACGCGATTGTCGCTCATCTCGTGCAACAAGACCGCATTCCCGGACAGGCCGCGACGCCGGAGCCAGAGTCCTCCGCCGAACTGTTGCGGATCGCCGGGCGACGCTTGGTGACGGCCGATGGCTTCGGCTGCACAAGCTGTCACGCGGTCGGAAAAGTCAAACCCTCCAAAGCGCCGATCAACGCCGCCGGGCCTGACTTGGCGATGCTGGAGCAGCGCATACGTCGCGAGTGGTTTGACCGCTGGGTGCGAAATCCCGCTCGCATCGTGCCGCGCATGGAGATGCCGTCGGTGCAAACGCCGATTCGCGGCATGTTGCATG
>JAGQPF010000275.1 GCA_020426845.1 Planctomycetales bacterium | reverse complement strand
GCGACTGCCCAAGCATCACGGTCGCACAGTCAGCTGGCCTTTGGTGAATGGCTCAACCACTGGCTCGCGCTCGAGCAGTGGCTGGCCGAATCAGCGGCCTCATGACTCAATCTGCAATCGTGTTCCGCATGGTGCGGTGATCCGATGCTCCATTCAAGGTTTTCCCGGAACTTCTTGGCTATTCGCACACCCCATCTCACCCCTCGGGAGGCGTTGCAAGTCGGCAAGCAATGCCTAAGGTCACCGATGGCGACGTCAAGAACGACCGGAGCGTCGACTCCGGTCCAGTCTCTTTTCATGAGGCCAGCAAAATCCTGACACGAAAACCTCATCAGCTGTACGGATCTATAATCATCCGTGTTTCAATCGTGTTTCATCCGTGGCCTGGAATTGTTGCCACAGACGAGAACGCCGATTGAACACGGTTGTAGACCTCGCGACAAGTTTGCAAGCACAGCAGCGGTCCATCCGTCTTCTGCGAACATCGTCAGGAAATGTAGGTGGTTTTCGTGCTGAAATGGAGACGAGTGATGGTCCGTGCCACTGGCGTTCTGGCGATTCTCGCCGCTTTGGCTCTCCCGTCCGATCTCGTGGCCGAAGATGCAAATCATGTCGTGCTTGTCGGGATTCCACGGTTGCGATGCGGTCGGGCTCCGGGGCGCGACGAAGAACTTAAGGACCGGACTCACCACAACTCATACGGCGCCTACGAACTGGCGCGCTGCGTGGTCACGGGGATCCGAAAGCATGTTCCGGAACTGGCGAAGCACCTGACGGACGACGCTGGACAGTTCGACCCAGCGAGGCCGGACGATCCGGAATTATTCACTCTGCCCCGCAGTCCGATCTCCCGGCCGCCAGACAAGCCCGCGGGCAATTGAAGTGAAGGCCCTCAGCAAGCTCACTTGTCGACTTCCGAGCCAGCAGCAGCGGTCTTCATCCGCAGTGACGCTTGTGCGTCCTGCATTTCCTTGAGCGCCTGTTGCAACAACAGTTTGTCGATCCGAATGCGTTTGGCTTCTTGCTCGCCGCCCTCACTCGCTCCGAATGACTCGACCTTGATTTGGCCGAGCGTATCGAGCCGGATCTGCAACTCGCGCAACACGCGATCACCTTCCTGTAGCGCAGCGAGCCTCATCTTCCCTACGTCGTTTTCCGCCTGCCGGTAGTCCATCGCCGCTTGAGCGTCAGAAGGATTTGCTGTCATGCGTTTCAGCATGGCCTCCGCCGCGGAAAGCTCCTGCAACGCGGCTCGATACGCACGACCATCGATGCTGTAACGCCTCAAGAAGTCACTGGGACTGATGGTGTTGTCCGGCCGAATTGCGTCGGAAACGTCATCTTTTCCGCCAACGTCTTGGGCATCCGAATGCGATTGCACAATACGGATGACTTTCCGATCGCGCGTGCCAATCGTGACCATGCCGTCACGAATGTCGACTCCACTAAATTCGCCGTTAAGACGCACTTCGTATTTTCCTGCGGATACGCGAACTCCTTGGCCCGATTTCGAGACTGTCAGCGTATCGACAACCTTATCGCCCCGAGTAATGCAGATCGGCACATCGTCCACTTCGCTCTCGATGCGAATCGTGCCTTTGCCGGCTTCGAGGACGACCAGGATTCCCGCGAACAAGAGGAACACACTCGCGGCGGCTCCCACCAGGCGTTTGAGCGTCCGACGACGGCGGCCGCGATCCGAGGGCATGAACAGGACCGCCGCCGGCGCGGGAATTGCAGCCGGATGCTGCAGATGTCCGAGCCATTGGCCAAGCGTTTGCGCCACCTTTCCAGCGGACGGAAACCGCTGATCGCGATCCTTCTCCAGCAACGTCATCACGATCACATTGAGCCACTCGGGAATGTCCGGGTTGACGTGCCGAACTGGCCTCGGCGAATCGTCGGTGATCCGTCGCAGCACCGCATAGGCGGAGTCCGCGTTAAACGGCAATCGCCCAGTGCACAGCGTGTACAAGACACATCCCAAGCTGAACAAGTCACTTCGCCCATCGATTGCTTCTCCGCGGACTTGTTCGGGAGACATGTAATGCGGGGTGCCGGGGTGCGCACCAGTGCGAGTCAGACAGGCGTCGCCTTCCGCGCGGGCCAGACCGAAATCCGTGAGCAATGCCCGTTCCACACCCTCGTCCAGCAGAATGTTGGACGGCTTAACGTCCCGATGGATCAAGCCTTGGGCATGAGCCGCGGCCAGCCCCTTCGCTGTCTGAACTCCGATTCGCAGGATCTCCATGACCTCCAGTGGCCCTCGGCGGTCAAGTTTCTCTTGCAGCGAGCCACCGGCGACATATTGCATGACCAGATACGGTGGGTCGTGCTCCGATTCAACGTTGTGAATCGGCACCACGTGATCATCGACAATGCCGGCCGCCGCGCGAGCTTCCCGCGCGAACCGCTGACGGGCCGCCTCGCTGCCTGCCAGATGGGGAGCTAACACTTTGATCGCCACGGTCCGATTCAACTCAGTATCGTAAGCTTTGAAGACGATCCCCATGCCTCCGGATCCAATCAGCCGCTCGATTTCATATCGCCCTAAACGCCCCAGCATTTCAGGATGCGACGGTGGCTCAAGCAGTTGCCTGACAATCGACTCGCTCCAGGCCGGGCGCCGAGGTTGCCTCCCTACTTCAAGGCGTTTCTCGTAACGAGTGGATTGGTCCGGGGAGAGCCACTGTTTTACATCTCGCCACTCGTCATCACTTGCGGCAAGCGACACCAGCCGCTCCTGGCAGTGCGCGCACGACTCAACGTGTGAGGCAATCTCCCCGGAACCGCTGGCGAACTCGTCCGCCTCGAGCAGTACTTTGAGCTGACGGTCATCACAACGAATCATTGGCAAGCTCCTCGTACTGACCAACCAGTCCCTGCAACCGTTTCATAATCCGACTGCGGGCGATATAAACACTTCCCACACTCTGCCCCAATTCTTCCGCGACTTCCGAGATAGGGCGATCTTCAACGCTGGTCAGCCAGAAGGCTTTCCACGACGATTCGCTGACGACTGAACGTACCCGTTCGGATGCCCAGCGAAACACTTCACGCCGATATTCGAGGCCGAAGACGCTGGAGATTTCGTCGTCGGCAGGCAAGTCCTCCGCGAGCCCGTCAACATCAGTGATTCCGTCGAGAGCGTCACGGCGGGACTGCTTTCTGAGAAAGTCGATCACGCGGTTGCGAGCAATGACGAACAGCCACGCCCGAAAACTGCCTCGATTCTCTTGCTCCAGCCACTTCACGACGGACCCAGCCACGGAGATGGCAACTTCCTGGACCATGTCCTCTGCGTCGGCTGGCTGGAGCCTGTGCCGAATTGCCAGGCGAAACACGACGGGCGCGTACACTTCCACAAACTCGTCCCAGGCAGCAACATCCGCCTGATCCCGTAATCGCAGAACCAAGCTAGCGCGTGTATCCAGAAGACTCGGTGGCATCCGGCTCAGCCTTTGCAGAGATCATGTGGCCCTCCAATCATATTGACGATGGACGGCCTCAATTCTTTCTCGACGACTCAATCGGCGCCAGCGATCGAGACACGCGCGGGGCGTCGCATGCTAGGCAGCGCTGAGACGCGGCGAACACCTAGTGGACCGTCAAGCCTTCGTTTTGGGGTTGGAGAACTCGCGAAGTCGTGGCGAGCCACGAGTTTGGGGCGGCGACCAACCCAACGTTTTAGTGTTGACGGGGCACTAGGAGTTGTCGACTTGCTTGGCGATCTTCGCCCACTTGTCTGCGACAAGATCGCGAACTGCCGTTGCAAATCGACTGTCAACGCCGGTGATTTTGACTCTCCGCGTCATCGAGCAAGTGACCACCAACCCCGCAAGACTTGTCGAGGCGTGCGATTGGCACACGGGGAGCAAAAGTCTTACCGGACGCTCATCTGTCACGTCCTCCCCGACCAGGCCCAATTCCTTATAGAAAATGGCCAACACGGCGGCAACAATTCCCACGGCTTTCCGCTGCGGCTTGATTTTGGGTACGACTTCAACCAGTGACGAGCCGCTTGAGCAGGCGCCGCAGACAACGCAGATCGCCGGCATCTCGCTATTTTCATCAAGAATGACAGATTGTGTGTCGTGGGTCATTGGGCCGTGAAATGCAAACGGCAGGGTGTCTTGATCGGAAACGCAGTGGAAAGATACCGGGATGCTCGACGAACTGCATTGTAGCGATTGGCCGCTGCAGCGGCTCCGAATTTTCCGCACGAGCTGGGGCGGTGGCCAAACTAAACATCGCGTCGAATCCCGAGACGGTTGCAGCGGTTGCCAAAACGCAACATGATCGCGGCAAGTCTGCTGCCGTTTCGACACGTCCCCGGAAATGAGGCGTGGTTCCCGAACCGGAACCGAACACCTCAAACCGTTGGCGTACAGCACGTTACGAATTGCGGCCGCTTTTCCTGGCGAGTTTGGCGCCGCAATTGCTGCTAGGGAGATCGTTCTCTTCTCTTTTATGGCTGGACCCTGCCATGTCGCGAACGCACGCCACCACATCGTCTTCCGGTCACTCCTCCGACTCCATCGCGGTGCTCGCCCCATCGAGGCCGCAGGAATTGCTCGCCGAATCGCGTACCGCCGACTTCGATCGCTGGATGGACGAACAGCTTGCCAAGCTCGAGCACGAACACCGACAGTATGTCACTCGTCACACGCTGCTAGTCAGTCTCTCCCGATAGGCGGCCAGCCACCATGGGCCGCTGAACAAGGGCTGCAAGCCGACCACGCTCGGCCTGCGAACGGCGCGAGCGCGAGTTCGCCCCGCCCCCTCAACGAATGTGTCGGACAACGCTAGACTACAAAGCCGTTGTCGGCGTTTTGACGCCATCTGGACGCATATCCTGGACGCCTATCAAGAGCTTCCCACCTGTGGCACCCATGGAAACTCTTGCTCTGGGCCTGATGATTGTGTTGGGCCTGTTGCTGGCGGGGCAGTTCCCGATTGCCTTCTACTACATCAGCGTGCTGCGACGGCGGCCTCCCCAATTGCTCGAGGGAGCGGAATTGCCGAAGGCCGCGGTTGTCCTGTGCCTGCGCGGATCGGACCCGTTTCTGGAGCGCAGCCTCGCCGGCTTGCTCAACCAGGACTACGGCGACTACGAGGTGCATGTCGTCGTGGACCATCCGGAAGACCCGGCAGTCGAGGTGCTCAACGCGTGTCTCGATCGCCATCGAGCGGATCCGGGCACTCGGGAAGGCCAGCCGGAAATTCACGTCGAGTTCCTTCGCAACCCGTCGCCTCATTGCAGCCTGAAGTGCAGCAGTTTGGCGCAGGCCATTGAGTCGCTTGACGACTCAATCGAAATCGTCGCTCAACTCGATGCGGACACTGAGCCACATGCGTCATGGCTTCGGGAATTGGCGACCGCCTTCCAAGACAAGCAAGTCGCTGTCGCGACCGGCAATCGCTGGTACCTGCCCGACAACCCGACAATGGCCAACCTCGTTCGCCGCGCGTGGAACGCCGCCGCGATCATCTTGATGTTCCTCAAACAGATTCCCTGGGGAGGCAGCCTGGCAATTCGCGCGAGCGTGCTCCGCGACTCCGACTTGCTCGACCGCTGGCGGCACGCGTTGTGCGAGGACACGATGCTACTCGGGCATGCCAAGCGGCTCGGCATGAAGGTGGCGTTCGTGCCGTCACTGATGATGCCGAATCGAGAAGACTGCGAGTTTCGCGGCTACTATCGCTGGGTCAAACGCCAGTTGCTCGTCGCCAGGCTGTATCACTCGGGCTGGTGGCTCGTGCTGCTGCACGGTTTCTCGACCGGGCTGCTCTGGCTGGCGTCACTCGCCGTGGCCATCGTCGCTTGGATTGCGGGTGAACAGCGCGCCGCCGCCATCGGCTTGTTGACCGCGATCGGCTATCCCAGTGTCCTGATTGGCCTGCAGGCCATCTTGGCAGCCGCGATACACGGCGTGTTGCGGGCCAAAGGCGAGCCCATTCGTCGGCGGTCGTGGCGAGATTGCCTGATGACGCCCATCGCCGTTTTCGTCACTCAGTTCGTGTACATCGGCGCGCTTTTCCAGTCGTGTTTTCTGCGCGAGGTAGAGTGGCGAGGCATTCATTACGACATTCTGGCCCCGTTTCAAATCCAGATGCGCGAGTACCACCCCTACCGCGGCGGCAACGAGGGCAATTCGCTCTAACAACTGCTCTAGATAATTCGCGCCGAATTGAGCCGATGGCGGCGAGCTACTTCATCCAGGGCTGCCGGCCAGCGACTTTGGTGCGGATGCTCCAAAGCGTGCCGCCGCCAGTGATGTAGAGTGTGCGAAAATCCTCGCCCCCGAAGCTGCAGTTGGTGACTTCGTCACGTGGCACATGGACGAACGACAACAGCTTGCCCTCCGTCGAGAAAACGTAGACTCCGCCTCGGTTCTTGTTGGTCTCGAGCGGAGCCTTGGACTCGTTCAAACCGCCCGCCACATAAAGACGACCTTTTTGATCGATCGCCATGCCGTCCGGCCCGCGCGAGTCGCCCCAATCGTAGATTAGCGTTCGAGTGGCGTGCTTCACCTGGCCATCCGTCGCCAGATCGAATCGCCATAGCTTGCGAGCGCCGCCAAGGTCGTTGTTGTTGTTGTCCGCAACGTACAGGAATCGATCATCGGGAGTCACCAGCACTCCGTTGGGACGATCGACCTCGTGGGTAATCACGCGTTCCACGCGACCGTCCAAGTCGATGCGATACACTCCCTCGACCTGCTTTCCATCGCCGTCCACGATCTCCATGCCGGCGCGATCGCCGTATCGAGGGTCGGAGAAGTAGATTCGTCCCTTTGCATCGACGGTGATATCGTTAGGTTGGTTGTACTTCTTGCCGCCGAATTCGCTCGTCAGCACCGTCAGCTTCCCGTCGCGGTCAAGTCGACTCACGCGGCGTCGCACGGGCTCGCAAATCAACAGACGACCTTGGCGATCAAACAACAACCCGTTCGAGCCCGCGTTCTTGCGATACACCGACTGTTCGCCGGACGGGCTCCAACGCATGATGTTTCCGTCGCCACTGGTGAGCAAGCCGAGCTCGCGATCCCAGGCAGGCCCTTCGCCAGCGCCGCTCTTGAGCACCAACTCGGCCGTTTCGGACTCAAAGACCGGGTCCTCCGCCCGGGCAGGACTTGGGACGCCAGCCAGGACGGCCGCTCCGATTGCAAATGCCAAGCAGTAATTTTGTGTACCAGCGGTGCGATGTCCGATCATGTTGTGAGCTCTCGCTTTGGAAGGCCGTTGAAAAGCACGTGATACGCATCTCAATCGAGTGTGCCTGATCATGAGGGCAGCCGCCATCGGCAGGCGACATTATCCAGCGAATTCATCGACGCCATCTTCGATGAACGGCTCCTCGATGAGTTGGCAATCCGGCAACGCTTGGATAAACGCTCGACCGTAGGGCCGTGTGGTCATCCGCGGATCGAGCACCACAACGATGCCCTCATCGTCCTGGCTGCGGATCAGCCGCCCGAATCCCTGTCGCATTTTGATCACCGCCTCAGGAAGTTGGAAGTCGCGGAACGGGTTTCCTCCGGCCTCCTTGATGGCGTCCAGCCTTGCCTGCAGCAGCGGCTGGTCGGGGACGCTGAACGGCAGCTTCGTGATGATCACATTGCGAAGCGCATCGCCTTGCACGTCGACACCCTGCCAAAAGCTGTCCGCGCCGAACAGGACGGAGCGCGGATTGCGGAGAAATTCACGCAGCATCGCGCTGCGCGGCGTGCCATCGGCCTGGCTGTGCAATGGATAGTTGTGCTCGATCAGCCATGGCTGCAGCCGTTTCGCGACAGTCCGCATCATTTGATAGCTGGTGAACAGCACAAACGCTCGGCCGTCGGTGCGCAGCACATAGCGCTTGATCATTTCCGCACACTGCGTCTCGAACAGCTCTCGTTGCGAGCCGGGATCCGCCATGCCTCGCACCAGGACCAGCTTCGCCTGCCGCTGGTAGTCGAACGGGCTGCCGACCGAAACCGTCCGGCATCCCGAGAGGCCGATCCGTGATTGAAAAAAGTCGAATGAGTCGCCCGTGGACAGTGTCGCGCTGGTCATGATCACGGATCGCACCTTGTCGAAGAGCTGGCTGCGCATGGCCGGCCCGACATCGATCGGCGCCGCGGCGAGCTTGACCGACTCGGCGCCCGTGCGGCGGCGCGACACTTCGAGCCAATACACCGCGTCCTCCAACTGCTGGGTGCGCCAAGCCTCGATCTCATCGGCCAGCACCGTCAGCCGTGTTTCGGCGGAGTTGAGGTCCTTTTTGTCGGACGCGTCCTTCATGCCCTCCGCGGCCAGCTTCAGTTGCTCCGCGAGCTGCTTCATCATCGGCGTCAACTGATTCCCGATGACGCCAGGCGCCATGACACGGCCATTGGCCGACTGCTCATGCCAACGTTTCAAGTCGTCGAAGAAGTGGTCCGCGGCGATCTGGCACGCGGTGGTCGCCTGCTGGGCTTCGATCAAATGATGGTGGACCAGCAGCCCCGAGTTGGCATGGTCGTTAAAGAGCTTGCGGAGCACATAGCCGACCTGGCCATTGGTGACGCCCATCCCCAAGTGGTCGCCCGCGACGCTCTCGAGCGTGTGTGCCTCGTCGAACACGACCGCGTCATAATTCGGCAGCACACTGACCTCGTGCCTCCGCAGCGCCAAGTCGCTAAAGAACAGCGCGTGGTTGACCACGATGATCTGGGCGTTATGGATGCGCGACCGGGCCATAAAGTAGAAGCATTCGTCTCGATGGCGACACTTCTTGCCCAGGCAATTGGCGCTGTCACTGGCGACCTCATCCCAGACGCCAGCGCGCGGCTTGAACCCCACGTCGCTGAGCGATCCGTCATACGTGCGTTGCGACCACGCCACCAAGTCGCGCAACTGCTCCGCCTCGGCATCGTCGGGAAACAACGAGTCGCCACGCGAGGCGGCGGCGCCCAGCCGCCGGAGACTGACATAGTTCCGTCGCCCCTTGGCCAGCACCGCGGTGAATTCACGCGGGATCACCGAGTTGAGCAGGGGAATGTCCTTGGCCATCAGCTGCTCTTGCAGGCTGATGGTGTGCGTGGAGATCACCACGCGCTTCACATCCCCGCCCTCGGACGCCGCCAAGATCGCCGGCACGAGGTAGGCGAAGCTCTTGCCGACGCCGGTGCCGGCCTCCACGATCAAGTGCTCGCCCTGAGCCAACGACTCGTGCACGGCGGCAGCCATCTCAAGCTGCTGCGGACGCTCCTCGTAGTTCGGAAGCCGGGCGGCGATCCGGCCCGAGGCCCCAAGAATGTGTTCGGGTGTGAGCATCTTCCGGCGGGCGCCAACCCGATCTGTCAGTAACTTGCGATGTTGAAAGGAGGTTGGGCGAGGACGCGATGGTTCTTGTGCGACTCTTTCGTCGCCCCTGAGGATCGAGGAAAAACAATTTCCCGAATTGCGGATTGGCACTTGCAGGTTTTCAGCTGCGATTTGGTCCAAAAGCCAATCCGCCGGGGAATTTGTTTTTCCCGTCTTCCTTAGTGCAGTTCGAGAAACGCACTGCGATAGTCCGCCTCATCGGCGGGAAACAGCGAGTCAAAACAGTCGGCGGGCAGCGCGCCGTGCTGGAATCGCCGCTTGGGAAACACGGGCAATTCGTGGCCGGTCAGCTGGCGAATGCCGCGCCGCACCACTTCGCCCTTCAGCGCATAGAGCTTCTCGTGACTCCATTGTGTCAGTTCAATGAACGGGATCCCCTCCGCCACCTCAATTACTTCGGGCAAGGCGAACGGGCTGAACCCGCGGAAGCCAAGCTGTCGTGCGGGCGCGTAGGATCGCACATGGCCTCGGCTTTGGCCGCCCGAATAGGTGAGGGAATGCTTGATCGCCGACACCCCCCAGCCCTCTTGATAGAGCATCGTGTTGTTCAGCACGCTGCGAATCGTGAGCTCCGGGTTGTCCTCAATCGGGTAATCCTTCAGGTTCTCGTCACCACCGTCGCCATCGACGAGCCAGCGCCAATCGGGATAGCGTTTGCGAATGCCCTCGCAAAGCGCCAGCGCCATTGCGGCCGACTGCACATCCAGCGGCTTGTAGTCCTCAATCGTCGCCACCGCTCGCCGGTAGTCGATTGCCGTGGAGGGCGCCGCCACACGCTCCCAAAACATGCTCATGCCCAGCTGTTGCAAAAATTCGGCGGACTGCCGAGCGTCCTGGCCGTCGGCCACCGCCAAGGTAAACGCCTTCAACCGCGCCGGAGACTCGCCCCTGCGCAACAGCAAATGATGCAGCACCAGAAACACCGCTCCGCTGTCGATGCCGCCGCTGAACAGCACGCCGATGGGCTCGCGTGACTCGATGCGGTCGAGCCAGGCGTCACAAGCCGCGGCCAGCGCCTCAACGTAGGCGGCGCCAATCGCGTCCAAGTCAGCCGGCAGCGCCTCGCGACGAGGCGCAAAAAAACGCTGATAGTTCGGATTCGGATCCGGGCACCCGACCAGCTCGATTTCAACCACGTAGTGGGCCGGCACCATCCGCGTGTAGGAAGGATGAAACTGGTTGCCATAGCCATGTCGATCGAGCTCGTTGCGAATTTCATCCATGCGTTCGGCGACGATCAACATCGGCCCCGCCTCTTGCTTGGCCAGAAAGTACCGCATCGGCCGGCCGATCGAACGAGCGAGCCGCACTTTGCGGTCCTGCTTCTCGACCATGGCGAACTGTCCGCGAATCGCGGCGACGCGTTGTGGATCTCCCGACCGCAACGCCGCCTGCGCCTCTTCCGGGATCATGTTCAGAAAAACGTTGTCGCGTGGTTCGATCAGATCGACCAACGACTCGATGTATTCGCTGCGCATACGTATTACCTCTTCGTCGCG
>JAGQPF010000274.1 GCA_020426845.1 Planctomycetales bacterium | reverse complement strand
GTTCGATGCATTGACGCTGCGACAAACCAAACGCATGCAGGAGATCCCGATCATCCTCTACGGGCGGGAATACTGGAAAAGCGTCGTCAACTTTCAGTTCCTGGCCGACGAGGGCGTGATCGCCGACTCCCACCTCGATCTGGTTGACTTCGCCGACACGCCTCAGGAGGCCTGGGGGGTCATCGAGCGATTCCACCAACTCGAGCCCGGCGGCGAGACGCCGTCCAAGCAATGACACCTGACTTTCGGCGCTGGCGGCAAATCACCAATCTGTTGCACCTTGGAACCGCGCCAAGTAGGCTGACCGGGTTAGCTGGCCAGCTGGCCGTTGAAAAACAAGCCCCCATCCATTCCAAGACACTCAAAAGCTCCACCTTTTGGAAAGCACTCCGTCCATGTCCAGAACCTGGCTCTCTCTCGCGCTGCTGCTCGTCTTTTGCTCCGGCGCTTTCGCGCAAGAACAACCATCTGGCGACAAGGAGCAGGCGAACTTCTACGCGGTTCCGGATGTGGACGACTCTTCCGCGTTGAAAGACTTCATCGTCAAGATCTTGTCTCACGAGCCCCGTTCGCGCGCCGAGGCGAAGACGCATCAACAAAATGCCATTGGGGCAATTCGCGGCGCCGCCGGCAAGATCATGAAGCTGGAGAAAGAAGACAGCGAAACCTATAAGGTGGCAGAGGCAGTGCTGCTGCAAATCGACATCCAGGACCTTAGCAACAACTCGCAGGCGCCGGCAAAGCCCGTCGTGGACCGAGTGATGGGTTTTGTGAAGAAGATCGGCAAGAAGTCGGGCGGCTTCGAGGCCGAGTTGTTGATGATGTTGGGCAACGTGCTCGAGAACTCGACGCCGGAGCGACTTGCCCTGGCCGGCGAAGCCTACGCGGAAGGCGCCAAGCTGTTGTCCGAGTCGGAGGACGAACAGGTCCGCGAGTTCGCCAAATTGAAGCTGGCCGGGATGGGACGCCGCATCGGCTTGCCGGGGAATGCGATTGAAGTCAAAGGGACAACCCATGCGGGTCAGCCGTTCGACATCTCCACGTTGAAGGGCAAGGTCGTGCTGGTCGATTTCTGGGCGACATGGTGCGGCCCGTGCCTGATGGAAATCCCCAACATGCTCGACAACTACAAACGCTTCGGCCCCCACGGTTTCGAAATCGTCGGCATCAGCCTGGATCAAAGCCGCGACCGGCTGGACGAAATGCTCAAGGTGCGGCAATTGCCGTGGATCATCCTGCATGAGGACACCGGCAAGGGCGGACACCCCGCAGCCGACTACTACGGAGTCCATGCCATCCCCGCCATGTTCCTCGTCGGCCGTGACGGCAAGGTCATCTCCACGTCGGCCAACGGCGACGCGCTGACACGGCTGCTCGAAGAGCAATTCCCGAAAGTGGTCGAGGCCGAGAAGGCCGCCGCCAAGGAATCGGCCGAGAAGGAATCGGCCAAGGAATCGCCGGCCAAATAGCTGACGTGGCACAGGCTGCCAGCCTGTGAGCGACGTGGCACAGGTAGGAGCCGATTTCGCCGGAGCAGAAAGCCAGCCTCCCCGCTGTGGCAGGGAGCGATCAAGGTCGCCCGATGGGGCCTACAGCGTCCAGACCACTACCAAACCACTGCTGATCTCTCACAGGCTGGCAGCCTGTGCTACGACAATCTCACAGGCTGGCGGTGCCACGTCCTTGCCGAAAAAATCGGGTAGGCCCCCAAGTCGCTCTGCGCCTAGAATGTGGGTTATTCCCAATCGGTAACAAGCCGCGCTTCCCCAAGGCACACTGAGGCAATTGAATCCAATGACCAAGCGTTCCAAGCTGCTCTTGCTCTTTTTCGGTTGTTGCGGACTGAGTTTGAGCATGGGGTGCGGCGGTGACCAAGCGCCGATCACCGCGGCGGACCGTTTCAGTGTGAAGTCCGACTCGGACTCCGCCGACGTCAAGCAATCGCCGGACGCTGGGGCAAGCACGGCTGATGCGACAAGCGATGCGCCGCCGCGCGAGCCGTTCATTGGCGTGCCGGCTGGTTCCCGATCCGGCTCGCAGGCAGCGCCTGTTCCCGGCCTCCCGCCCACATCTCCGCCGCCGGGTGATCCGGCCGACGAATTGCTGGCCGCAGTCAGGACTCCGATCCAGCCGCCACAGAACGCCCGCTCGCAGCGCGAGATGCTGGAGGTGGTGCTGGAACAGATCGCCGCCAAGATCAAGTTGGTCGAGCGGGTGCTGGCGATGAAAACCACTCCCGAGAATCGGCTGCTGGCCGCCAACATGAAGCTCGGCTTGATGTCGGAAATGGTGAAGTACGACGTGCCCGATGCTCAGAAGCACGTCAAGGAATTTTGCAAGGCATTGGAGTCCGACCCTCAGGCTGACATCGCGAGATTGGGGCGCATGCTGCACACCAGCATGCTGATGGGCGACTATGAAGCGAAGCAAGACTTTGCGCCGATTCGCGAGCGTCTCGAAGCAGCGCTGAAAGACCCCAGCATCGGCATCGACGAGGCGCAAGGGTTCGCTCAAGCCGGCCTGCAGTTGCTGCGAACCGGCGCGGTTGAAGAGGGGCGCCAGGTCATCGACATGCTGCTGGCTGCGTACAAGGACAAACAGGAGTCGGACCCGCAGCTGAAAATGATCTTGGAGGAGCTGCCCGAACAAGCGCGGGTGCTGGAAGTCGGCTTCACCTCGAAACGCGACCAATTCCTGCGCGATTCGGGCGATGGGCTCAAGGGCTACATGGAGACGACGCGAAACCTGCTGACGCCGGGCGAGAAGCAACCCGGTTTCAACATCCTGCAGGCCGCCAGCCAAGCAGCCTCCGACATGGAGCGAGCCGGCAAGCTCGGCGAGGCCAAGGAGGTCTACGGCTTGATCGCCGACGCCTACAAGGATCGGGAAGATGCCGAGATCCGCGACATGGTTAAGGAAACGATCGACTCCGCCCATCGCCGCCTCGATTTGGTCGGCGCCAAACTCGACTTGAAAGGCACGCTGCACGATGGCAAGCCGCTGGATCCCGGCAAGTACGCCGGACAACACCTGCTGATCCACTTCTGGTCGCCGCAAAGCCTCCAAAGCATGCAGGAGTTCGAGCATGTAATGCGAATCAAACGGCAATTCGGCGATCGCAAGCTGTCGATCCTGGGTGTCGCCGTGGGCAGCACTCAAGAGGTCAAGCAGTTCTTCTCGTTGCAAGAGCTGCCCTGGGACAACATCATCGACTCCGGCGGCGACGACGAGTTCACGCGCCAGTGTGGAGTCATGTCGCTGCCGTTCAGCATCTTCGTGACGCCCGACGGCGTGGTCGACTCGCTGTATGTCATGGCCCCGGAGATCCTCACCAAGTTGGAGCAGACTCTGCCGAAGGCCGAGCCGGCCGCCGAGCCAGCTAAGTCGTCGGAGCCCAAAGAGGCGGAGGAGGTCCGCAATGCCCCGGCGCCGCCCGAGCAGGCTGAAGCGCCGAGCGCGCCGAACAACGCCCCGCCTGCGCGCGATGGCGCGCACTCTCGACGCGCATCGGTCGTGGACTCGCTGGTCGGCTTCGACGATCCGCCCGCCAAGCCGGCGCCGCCGCAAGCCGATGCCCCCGCGGAAAAAACTGCCGACAAAACACCTGCCGACAAAACACCCGCCGAGAACGCGGAAGGCAACGATCCGCCGAGCGAACTGGAGCTGGCCGAAAACCCCTATCTCCCTCGCGAGGGTCTGAGCACCCGTGAACTGATCGCCTTGATGCTCGACATGGAGGATCGCCCGAAGTCGATTCGGGCTCGCCCCGGATTCCAGGAGGCGATTGTGATCGCCGCAGAGCGCGTGCTGGAGGACAAGGAGGCCAAGGAGTCGATTCAACTCACCGCCATCGAGTCCAAATTCTGGGCACTTCATACGCTATCGGTGGCCGACAACGAGGCGGGTGACAAGCAACTGAAGGCCTATGTCGATGAGATGAAGGACGACACGCGCAAGCGAGTCGGCGCCATTGTCGAGTTCATGCAGATCGAACGACGCGTGTTGGACGCCGACAACGTCGAACTGGATTCGCTGCCCGATCTGCTCGAAGAGGCGATGGCCTACTGCGAGGCGAACGACCTCAACGAGCGGCACTTGCGTTTCGCCTCGAGCGTCGTGCACGCCATCAATCGGCTGGAGGAGGCGGAAGAGCGCGAAGAGTGGTTCAAGGGCATGGGGGGCTTGTTCGCCAAGAGCGACGACCGCCAACTGTCTCGCTATGGCAAGCGGATCGCCCAGCCGAAAGCGGCGGGGCCATCCAGCGCCGTGGGCAAAGAGATGGAGCTTGCCGGCACCACGGTTCCCGGCCTGCCGTTCGACTGGACTCGGTACAAGGGCAAGGTGGTGATCGTCGACTTCTGGGCCACTTGGTGCGGTCCCTGCGTGCGAGAGATGCCGAACGTCAAGGCGTTCTACCAGAAGCATCATGGCGACGGCCTGGAGCTCGTCGGCGTCAGCCTCGACAAGGACCTGGACGCCGTGGCCAATTTCGTCGCGGAGAAAAAAATCCCCTGGGAGACGTTGGTGGGCGATGAAAACCAGGACCTCGCCACCAAATACGGTGTACGGGGGATCCCGACGCTGATGCTCGTCGACCGCACCGGCAAGATCGTCGCCGCGGCCCATAACATCGCCGGCATCGCGAAGAAGGCCGAGGAGTTGCTGGCTAACAAGCAATAGGCTTGCCGAAGCAGCCGTGGATTTTCACATCCTTTGCGTCTTCGCGCCTTTGCGTGAGAATTATCCACCCGCGGCCAGCCCACGCCATCCTGCAACAGGTCGCGCGAAGCCGCGCAGACGCAAAGAGAAAAGCCGACAGGGTCGTCGGCTTCCGAGCTTCCAGCCCCTATTGGCCCGTGAACTGGCCTGTGAATTGCCCTGTTAACGGGGCTGGAAGCCTCACACGTCGCAGCTCGAAATGAACTGCTTCACGAAAATGCCGCCGTTCTCGTAAAACTTGCTCGCCGAGAAACGGCACCAATGCAGCCGGGCGACCAGGAGCACTTGCTCCAAAGGCGAGTCGCCATCGAGCGCAAACTGCACATACCGATACGGTATCGCGTCTTGTGAAAAGAAGTCGAGCCCGCCGCGTGACACGTAGCGACTTAACACCGGAAACGGATCGCCGACAGGCGTCAGCCCATCGGCCAGCACAGGCGTGGCGGTCAACAGCTTCGCGACATAGGTTCGCGAGCGTCGCCGCCGCTCAACCGGAAGGCGGTTCGACTGGACGCAGGCCGCTGTGCGGGCGGCCTGCGCCAGTCGACGCATCCCCTCTTTCATAACGGGCTCCTTGCCCTGACGGATCCAACGCACGAGGTCATCCAATGCCAGCGCGTCATGAGTCGCTGCGATCAATGTGAACTCCCTCGGTGCTGGGCTTGCCCGGGGCCCGACACCGAACACGGTGGTGAAGTCGGCCTGCTGGCCGGGACGTTTGCGAGGTAGCCTGTTGAAAACATCCAACTGGCATGCGGCCTCGCCTTTGCATGCGGCAAAGCCGAAGTCGTTTCAACAGCCTCCTCAACGGAACCCACCCGCCGACTTGAGACGACTCGGCAGCTAGAGCCGAGCCATCGCGTCACGCTTGATGTTTGTTGGCTTGATGCGGGCGCAGTCCGAGCTTTCGGAAACGGCGCTGGACAGAGCCAAGTCTGCCGGATTGTACGAGAGTTGTGCGAGAATCGTGCGATGATCGGGTCAGCACCGGTCTGCGGACGACTTGCGTTCGAAACGTGCGAATCGACGGAATCGTGCGAGACGGCGCCGGGACATCAATTCGGGTGGAATCACCCTTCGTCACTCGAGCACCGCCGCGAGGGGCACTCGAGTGTTGAGAAAAGTTGGGGAGGGGGAGAGCACTTCGAGCGCCCCATGTCTCCCAAGGCAGCCCGAAGCCGGCGTTGAGCGAGCGATGAAAGTCGCTTGTATCAACCGCCAATGAATATGTAGGTTACGGAAAGTGGCGCGTCAAAGAAAGTTTCGAAATTTGGCAGCATCTCCCTTCTAAGCCCGCGCTGACGCTGCGAGTTTCCTTGCCGTTCTCTCCCAGAGTGGCGACGCTCGGAGGCCGTCGAACAGGCTGGGCGTTACTGGGCCGTTACTGGGGCGAGGCTTTCAACTGTCGCTGGCGCTCGGCGACAATGGCGTTGTGATCGGCGGGCACGGTTTGCGTGCCGGCGAATTGGGCGAGGTCGCGGAGCGCAATTACGCGGTACTTGTTCACCGCCAAGTAGTTCATGAACGCGGCAAAGTTGTCGCGCGACGTGCTCACCCAGTCGTGGGCGGTGTCGGGCGCACCATGGAACTGCAGAATGGCCACGCGACCGGGCTCCGCCTGCCGCACCGCCCGCATCAGATCCTCCAGCATCCATTTCGGCCTCGCGTCCCCGGCCGACGGCAACAGCAACGGATGGTCGGCGCCGGGCTGAAAGGCAAAGCCGCGACCGCCCTCGTACGGATATTCTGGAGCGCCGCCCCGTCGCGCAAACAACATGCCGTGTTGTTTCAGGATCTCAAAAGCCTTCGGCGTCGTCGCGTTGCCCGGCCAGGCGAACGTCACTGGCTTGGGAATGCCATGTCGCTCGCACTGCCGCTCGATGCCGCTCAATTGCTCGTCGAGTCGTGACACCGTCTTCTCGGTGATGCCGAGGTGATCGCGCGTGTGGTTGCCAATTTCGAAGCCGTCGCGATGGAGCCGCGCAATCTCCTCCCAAGTCATGTAGTCGCGTTTGTTCGTCGCGAAGTCCCAGCCCTCGGTGATGAAAAACGTGGCGCCGAACTTGTACTGCAGCAACAGCGGGCGCACGACGGTGAAGTGCGACTTGGCGGAGTCGTCGAAGGTGAGCACGACCAGCTTCTCGGGAATCCGCCGTCCGGCGGCGCCGGCCTCCTCGGCCTCCGCGACCGCCCACGAGACGCACGAGATGGCAAGCATCAATCCGCACAGAACAATCGCCCGCATCACTTCACTCTCCCCAAGTAATCGCCTGAAATGCTGTCGAGAAACGCCACGCCGCATGATCGTGCCGACTGTCAAAGCGGCGGCGGGAGATCGCGGCGTCGAAATGTCAGTCCGGCAAGGCCGTATGCCAGAGCGCCCAGGCTGAGCAGGGTGAGGTTGGCGGCGAGCATGCCGGGCCCGGCCCAATCGCCCGCCGTATCGAAATAGCTCCACTCCAGCCACGCTCCGGGGCGTTGATTGGCCGCGCTGATGAATCGCTCGGGATTATAGGCCGTGAACACTGTCAGCCAGCCTAACCAGCCGAGCGACTCCAGTGCCAGCGAAAAGTACAACAGCGTCGACTGGGCGATCAGGAAGGCGATGACAATTCCGATCGTCCGCCATCGGTAACGGTCCCACGATGACATCCAGGCGGCGAAGCCCGCCATGAAAAACGCCAGGCAAAACAGGTTCGCGCTGCCTGCCAACAGCGGCCCCATCGGCAATTGCTCGCGCATCGGCGTCACGCGCTCCACCGGCTCGCCCCACGGATTAGGAATCGTGTAGCCAGGCAGCGTGATCAACGGCGGCTGCACCGACTCGGTCGTCTGATTGGTCTGCACGCCCAGGTAAATGCCGAGCCAGACGATGGCGCAGAGCAGCGCGGAGCCGGCCGTCACCACCGCCGCGTGACTGACCAGAATCTGGCGCCGACTGACGGGCTGCGAGAGCACCATCTCCATCGTGCCGCGGCCCAGCTCGCCGCTGACGACGTCCGAGCCGCGCGAGACGGCCCAGGCGGTGACGCACATCGTCACGATCGGCTCGCCGTAGGTCCGCGCAACACGGCCCAAATAGGTGAACAGCTGATCCAGCGGTATCGGAGAGAACTTGGCAAACTCGTCGCCCAGCGACAGCACGATCTTCTGGAAGTTGGACATCTCCAACTGCGCGACCAGCCAGACGCGCAGCCAAGCGTAGGCCAGCAGCGCCGCCGCGCAGGCCAGCCACGGCCAGATTGCCTCGCCCAACGCCTTCCGCAGCAGGAACCTCAAGACTCGCCTCCCGGCGGCGCTTCCAGCGAAGCGCCGCGAAAGTGCTGCTCGTAGAGCGTCCGCAAGCCCAGCGGCTCGATCCGCAAGGAGCTGATGCCAAGTCCCGCCAATCCCTGCAGCGCTCGCGGCAGCTCGTGATGGATGTCCAGTCGCCAACCATCGGCCTGCGCCAGCACCTGGCCCCACTGGGACAGCTCGGCCTCGGCGCGCTCGGGTTGCGACAGCTCGTGGCGCGGAATCCAGACGCGATGCCCCTCTCGCAAGGCGACCATGTCCTGCACGTGCACGACCACACCGTGCCGCAGCAACAGCACGCGGTCGCAAATCTCCTCCGTTTCCGCCAGCACATGCGACGAGAACAACACCGTGCGCCCGGCCGCCTTCGCCTCTCGCACTAGTTCGAGAATCTCCATTCGCACCGTGGGGTCGAGATTCGCCGTCGGTTCGTCAAGGATCACCACCCGAGTCGGCGCGGCCATCACCACGGCAATCGCCAGCTTCTGCCGCATCCCGGTGGACATCATGCCGACACGCCGAGTCAAATCCAGCCGCAGGCGGTCGGCCAAGGCGAACGACCGCTCTTGGTCGCCGCCTCGCGCGTCGGCAAACAGCTTCAGCACGTCGCGCCCACGGCGCCAGCGAGGCAGACGCGCATCGCCGGGCAAATAGGACGTGCGACGCCGCACCTCGATCGAGTCGCGCCAGCAGTCGAGCCCGTCGATCGTGGCTGTGCCGCCACTGGGCCGCACCATGCCGGTGAGAATCCGCAGCAGCGTCGACTTGCCCGAGCCGTTCGGGCCCAGCAGTCCAAAGATCTCGCCAGCTTGAACCTGCAGGCTGCAGTCGCGCAGCGCGGCAACCTCGCCGTACCGCTTGGCCAGTCCGCGCGTCTCCACCAACGCTCGCTCCATCTGCGCGCTCATCCGAACATGCGTCGGCCGTTAGGGCTTGCTGACCGTGATCAAACGCGGCTCGGGATTCTCGGACAGCACCAGCCCGCGAAAGTGCACCTCCTGAGCAACCCGATTGGAGTGGAGCTGCAAGCCGATCGGCCCGGGTTGGCAAAGCTCGGGCTTCGGGTCGGTCCAATCCGCGACTTCGACGCCGTTGACCGCGAGACGGATTCGGCTGTCGATCGCCAGGATCTCCATGCGATTCCAGTCGCCCACGTGATCGGCTTGCTTGGCCCGGCCGTCGTCCTTGTAGATGCTGTTGCGGCGGTACAGGTCCCAAAATCCCCAGTTGGCGGGAAACATGACGAGATGCCCTTGATAACTGTTGGGCTCGCCATTCATCCCGAACTGTTGCCCCCAGAGCGCGATGCCCGAATGCATGCGGCTGCGAACCAGCTTGCCCTCGAACAGCAGCCGCAGGTTGCGGTAGTTCTTGCGTTCCGTCAGCAGGTAGGTGCTGACGGGCGGAGCATCGTCGACGGAGTTTCGGGCCACGATGACGCCGTCTTGCACCGTAAAGTAACGCTCCTTGTGGCCCTTCCAGCCGTCGAGCGTTTTGCCGTCAAACAGCGCCACGGGCTTTTCGGATTCGGGGAACCGCACCGACCGAGACCAATCGGCCTCCGTCGGCATGCCGGCGGACACCTGAAAGCTGAACGGGCCCTTGCCGGTCCCGGCGTAGCCCGGCGCCGGCTCGCCATCATCCTTCAACTTGCCGACAGCCCACAGCGCGCCGCGAGCCACCGTGTCGAGCCAAACGTCCGACATCATGGTCTCGTTGTGATGGCCCAACGTCGTTCCGAACACCTTGACGTTCTCGAACTCATTGGTCCACATGCAGACTTGCTGCTGCTTGGTGTCGATGCCGTACGCCGTCGCCAGCGGAGTTGTTTTTGGCCACACGTTCTCGATCACGTACAGTTCGCCGTTGGGCGTCTGCCACTTCTCGGGAAAGCCCTTGGTGATCGGGTGCTCGTGGTTGACGCGACTGACATCCAGTTGGCGCCCGCCTTTCTCGTGACGTTGAGACGTGACGCCGAGGAACTTTCGCCATTGTTGAGTCTTGGCGGCGCGGTACGAATGCATCGAGCAGTGAATCACGACCGCGGCGGCGCCGGACTTGACGTGTCCTTTGACAATTCGCTCCACAAACTCCACATCGTCCACCGAGCCGAAGCACTCGTTGTGAACCACGATGTCGTAGCCCTTGGCCCAATCCTCTTTGGAATAGACATCCAGCTTCGTCTCGCGCTCCGTCATGCCGTGGACGATGTCCCACGAGATGCTCATTCGCTGGCTCAGTCCCTCGGTGAGGATCAACACCTGGCGAACGTAATCGTGGCAGCAGCCGCCGGTGATCAATAGACCCTTGAGCTTGGTCTGAGCGGCTTCGGGCGCAATTGCGGCGGGCTGCGTTTGCCCGTAGGCGGGCCAAGACGTCAAGCAGAGGACGACGGCCAGCATTACCCGTTGAGAAGTCATAATTTCCCGCGTCTTTGAATTCTTCGGAGTTGGAGGAGTTAGCAGTGATGGCTCATATGGCTCATCCAGGCCTTGCCGAAAGCCCCTATCTTATGCGTCCGAGTCCGCAAATCCTAGTGCCTCGTCGATGCGAATGCGGCGTGCCGCGATGGAGGCCCGACTGGTTGCAAGCTCGTGGCGCGTCACAACTTCGCGTGTCCGTCACGACATGGCAAGGTCGCGGAAGGTCAACGTGGCTCCCGACACAAATGCCAATGCCGTATTGCCCGTCGAAGGCCGCATAGTCGCGCCAGCTCCACCCGCCAACCGTTGGCGCCGAGGGCAAAACAATTTCGCGGGCTTCGGCAACCCCATTATGATGAAGGGTTGAGCAAGAGTTGCGTGAGTGTGCTCGCCGCCCCGGGCACTTCCCCACCTCAACGCTGGCATTTCCCGCGTCTCCGCCAAGGAATGAAAAAGTGCCCCGCCTGCCCGCCGTCCTGCTCGCCTGTTTGGCGCTGCTCGCAACGCCCGAGCCGGCGCGCGCGCAACAATTGTCGCTCCCCGGCGCCGCCTATTTCGACGCACTGATGGCCTATCGCGACGGAGATTTGACCGGCGCGCTGAAGAGCATGCGTCACGTTATCGCAGGCAATGCCGGCAGCCGTTCCGCGATCGAGGTGTTGTGCTATCACTCCCTGGCCGGCGAGTGCTTGTATCAGATGGGAGACCTGCCGGGGGCCATGGAGCAGTTCACCGCGAGTTTGCGCACGTGGCAAACCGTGGCGGGTTTCATGTTGCACTGCACCTTTCCCACTCAGCAGTTGGAGCCGGACCCGAGTGTTGTCCGGCCGCCGCTTACTTGGACGGGCCGGTCTCGCGCGGCCCAACGTGTCCGCTTGTCGCCAACCTTTCACATCCACATCGGCGGCCTGGCGAACATGGTCCGCAGTTCCGGCGGCCAGCTGGCGATCGCCCCCCAAACTTCCGCGATGCCGATCGAGGGCATCGAGATTCTTCGCTGTGTGGCGCTATCGATGCGGCGTCGCGCAGAATTGCTGGGGACGTTGGCCAAGGTCGACCCGCTGACAGCCAGCATCAGCGCCCAATTTAGCCAACCCTTGGCGGCGCCCAATCACTATTCGAACGTGTGGATTCAGTTGCTGAAGGGACTGAATGAAGTCGCGGCCGGACGGCCTCAAGAGGCTGCCGTCAGCTTGCAGTCGTCGATGCTGATCGGAGGCATGGAGCATCCGCTCACCTGCATCGCGCTGATCGAATTGGGGAAGCTGGCTCGCGAGCAAGGCGCGCTCGAGCAAGCGCAGCGGCTGTTCTTGGACGCGACCTTTTCAGCTGCTGAACACCAGAATGGACCGGCGGTGGCCGAGGCGTTTCGCTATGGCATGTTGACTCACTTGGAGCGCGGCGAGCGAAGCCTCTGGCAGCCGCTGTTGGCTGCGGTCGCCTGGAGCCGCGCGTCCAGGACGTCGCGGACGATGAGTGTCTCGCTGATGGCCAGTCTCGCCGAGAACCTTGCCGCCGGCGGCGCCTCCGCGGACGTGCTCAAGCTGTTCGATCAGGCGCGACGCGAGGCGGGACGACACAGCATCGCGCAAGGCATGCAGGGCGCGCGGATCGCGTTTCAAGCCGCGCTCGCCAGCTATCAACTTGGCAACGGCGCCGTGGCCGACCAGGCGTTTCAACAAGCGATGCCCACCCTGATCAAGGGTTCGCATAAGAACTACCAGATCGCTCTCGCCGAACAGTTGCACGCCAAAGGCGTGATTGGCGGGCGCGCCGCCGCCATTTTGTTCGAGCAATTGCTGCAAGATCCCGAGGCGAAGGACTGGATGCGAGAGCCCTCCGAAGCGCTCGCCTGGTTGTTGGCGCCCAACGAGTACGCGATGGAGCATTGGTTTCAACTCGCGCTGGACCGCAAGGAATGGGAGCAAGCGCTCGACATTAGCGACTTTATTCGCAGACGGCGCTTCTTCGGCTCGCTGCCGCTCGGCGGTCGACTCGTCGCCATGCGCTGGATCCTCGAAGCCCCCGAGTCGATGCTGTCGGACCAGGGCAAGCTCGAGCGTCAACAATTCATGAACACCCGCCCCGCCTACGCGCAGTTGTCCAAGCAGGCTCGCGCCGTGCGTGACAAACTCGACACCATCCCGCTCGACGCCACGGGAGCCGATCACGATGAGCAAGTCAAACTGCTCGAGCAGCTCAGCACCATCTCCACGGCCCAGGAGGTTGCGTTGCGGGCATTGGCGCTCGATCGGACGCCTTCGGAGCTGATGTTCCCGCCGCGCCTGAAATCGTCGGAGCTGCAACAGAAGCTCCAGCCCAACCAGGCCTTGTTGTCCTACTTCACCACATCGAAGCAGGTCCACGGATTTGCCCTGACCAAGACCGGCTATTTTTCCTGGCAAGTCGCCTCGCCCCGCGCCGTGAAGGAGAACTTGTCGAATCTGCTCAAGGAGATCGGTTGCCGCAAGGCCAACCTGAAGTTGCCCGCGGAGCTGCTGAACGACACCGCGTGGAAGGAGTCGGCCGCCAAGGTCCGCGAGGGACTGTTCCCCAAGGACGAGGGTGACACGAACGTTTGGGACCAAGTCGACGAGTTGGTGATCGTCCCGGATGGTGTGCTTTGGTATCTCCCTTTCGAGATCCTCCCGCATGACGCGGGCGGCTCCGAAATGCTGATCGAGCGAAAGCGAGTTCGCTACGTGCCGCTGATCTCGCTGGGCTGGCCCGACCCGCTGCCGCGGAGCGTGAAGCTGAACACGGCCGTCATCGCGCAGCGAGTCATGCCATCCGACACCGTCGACCAATCCCAGGCAGCTGCCAAGAAACTGGCAGACATTCGCGGCGGAGTCGCGGCGTGGGATCACGCACTGCCCGGCCCCTCCTCGCTGATCGCCTCGTTGGCGCAGCAAGTGATCGTTTGGTCCAACCTTCCCGACACGCCATCCAGCCGAGTTCACGATTGGTCGCCCATGCTGCTGGACCGAGGACGGCCGGGAAGCACCATGGCCAGCTGGCTCGCGCTGCCTTGGGGCGGCGCCCGGGAGATTGCGCTGCCGGGTTTCCACTCGCATGCAGAGTCCGGCGCCGTGAAGGGCGACGGCAGCGAGCTGTTCTTGGCCGCGTGCGCCTTGATGGCCGACGGAGCCCGCACCGTGGTGCTCAGCCGGTGGACCGTCGGTGGCGAGTCGACTCGCGACATCATTCGCGAAGCGATGCAGGAGATGCCCCATGTCGGCGCATCGCGCGCCTGGACCCGCGCTATTCAGCTCCATCGAGGCAACAACAAGATCGATCCCCGCAACGAGCCCCGCCTGACCGCCAACGGCGAACTGGCCAAAGGCGATCACCCGTTGCTCTGGGCGGGGTACCTGCTGATCGACACCGGCGAAACGCCCGCCAAGCCGTAATGGTCCAAACCTGGGGCGGCGCTGCGCTGGCCCTTAACGGAGGGGCTGCGCAGTTCTGCTCGGGCGGGGGCGCGCGTGCGGCAGTGAGCAGCCGCAACGATCGTCCGTAGCATGGGTGCCCTCGCCCGTGCGGAAGTGAGCAGCCGCACTGCGCCGGCAGGCCCGCTTCGTCCGTAGCATGGGTGCCCTCTCGCGAGGCCGCCAATGCGGAACGAGCAACGTGTTGCACCGCAAAGGGGCCGCGCAGTTCTGCACGGGCGAGGGCGCCCATGCTACGCGCGAAGTTGTCGTGGTGCAGGCTGCCAGCCTGCAATCTGCGCTCAAGACCACAACATTCACAGGCTGGCAGCCTGTGCCACGGGCTCGCGGCCCAAAGGCCTTCAGCCTGCAGGGGGCTGTTGGGCCGCTTGGTTTGCTGATAGCTGTGCGGTGTGAGGATTCCGACTACAATCGGGCTTGCGGCGCCGATTCTCTGCCCGCCAATCCCAGCATTCCTTTGCATTCCCGCCTGCCTGTGCCAACTCGGCTCGCCCTGCCCATGACCAAGGAGCACTCGATGACGCAACGTCGCCCCGTTCAGCCCGATCGCCGCCAGTTCCTGGGCGCCCTCGGTGTCGCCGGCGCCGCCGGCGTGTTCACCTTCCCGCAGTCCGCCGCGCGGGCTCAATCGCCCAACGAGCGAGTCCGCGTCGCCGCAATCGGCACCACCAACCGGGCAGGCGCGAATATTCGTGACGCAGCCGGCGCCGGCGCTGAAATCGTCGCCTTGGCCGACGTCGATGAGTCGTTTCTCGGCAAGGCCAAGGAGACTTACACGGACGCTCGCACCTACCGCGATTTCCGCGTGCTGCTGGAGAAAGAGGAAGGCAAGATCGACGCGGTCATCGTCGCGACTCCCGACCACACCCACGCTCCGGCCGCGGCCATGGCAATGCGGATGAAAAAGCATTGTTACTGCGAGAAGCCTCTGACGCACACCGTCAAGGAGGCGCGAACATTGGCCGAGTTGGCGAAGGCCAACGACCTCGTGACCCAGATGGGCACACAGATCCACGCGCTGGACAACTACCGTCGCGTGGTTGAGCTCGTGCAGTCCGGAGCGATTGGCGACATTAAGGAAGTGCATGTCTGGGTGCCGGTCGACTACTCGGGCGGAAAGTTCGTTGCCGGCGAGCAACCCGAGTCGCTCGACTGGGACCTCTGGCTCGGCCCCACCGCGGAACGGCCCTACTCGCCCAACATCCATCCGTTCAATTGGCGGCGGTTTTGGGCGTTCGGCTCGGGAGGCCTGGGAGATTTCGGCTGCCACTACATGGATCTCGTGCACTGGGCGCTCGATCTGCGACACCCGACTCGCGTCGAGGCGACCGGCTCCCCCGTCGATGCCGTCAGCTGCCCGTCGTGGGTGATCGCCAAGTACCAATACCCGGCTCGCGGCAAAATGCCGCCGGTCGAGCTGACCTGGTACGACGGCGGCAAACAGCCGGCGCGACTGGCCGAACTGCGTGGCGCCGATGGCAAGCCGGTGAACGCCAAGAGCGGCCAGTTGTTTGTCGGCTCCGAGGGAATGATCCTTTCGAACTACACCTCGCATTCCCTGTTGCCCGTCGAGAAGTTCGCGGATTTCAAACGCCCGCCACAAACGATCCCCTCGTCGGTTGGCCATCACAAAGAGTGGCTCGAGGCGATTCAGGGGCGAGGCGCCACGACGTGCAACTTCGACTACTCGGGCGCGCTCACCGAGGCTGTGCTGCTGGGCACGGTCGCCTATCGCAGCGGCGTGGCGCTAGATTGGGACGCCGAGTCGCTGACCGTCAAGAACTCCTCCGAGGCCCAGGCGTTGATCCACAAGGAGTACCGCAAGGGCTGGTCACTGTGACAACGGTGACAATCGTCGGAGCAGGATTTTCAACAGGCCGCAGATCGTAGGAGCATCATGGAGACGAGTCTCTACAAGGAAGCGGGAGTGGATATTGACGCGGCCACCGATGCGGTGGATCGCATCAAGCCCGCCGTGCGATCCACGTACGGTCCCGAGGTGCTCGCGGACGTCGGCAGCTTTGGTGGACTGTTCGCACTGCAAAACCTGCCTGGCCAACCGGTGCTCGTCGCGTCCACCGACAGCGTCGGCACCAAGGCAGAACTCGGGGCGCGGCTGGGGCGCTGGAGCAGCCTGGGACACGACATCGTGAACCACTGCGTCAACGACATCCTCGTTCAGAACGCCCGCCCGCTGTTCTTCCTGGATTACTTGGCCACCAGCAAGGTGAGCCCGGCGGCCATCGAGGAGATCGTGGTCGGGATTGCCGAGGCCTGCCGGTTTGCCGGTTGTGCCCTGCTAGGTGGCGAGATCGCCGAAATGCCAGGCGTGTACACCGACGGAGCGTATGACATCGTCGGCTCGATCGTCGGATTGGTCGACCGGACGACACTGTTGCCGCATCCCGAGCAGATGCAGGAGGGCGACCTGCTGTTTGGCATGCCCAGTTCGGGGCCGCATACCAACGGGTACACCCTGATCCGCAAGGCGTTGGCCGGGAAGGATTTGGAGCAACCCTTGCACGACGGCGGCCCCACGATCGCCGACGCGGTCCTCGCCCCGCATCGCTGCTACGTGCCCGAGATCGATCGGATTCAGGCCGCCGGCATCGGACTCAAAGGCATGGCTCACATCACGGGCGGAGGGCTGTTGGACAACACCCCGCGGGTCCTCCCCGACCAACTCGCCGCCGAATTTGTCATCGAATCCGAGCGGATCCCCGTGCTCTTCCAACGTCTGGTTCAGTGGAGCGGCATGCAGGGGCTGGAACCGTTCCGAGTGCTGAATATGGGGGTCGGGATGGTGCTGATCGTGGATCCGGCGGACGCCTCCACCCTGCAGACCGCCGCTCCCGAAGCATTCCCGCTCGGCAAACTGGTGGCTCGCGATGGCGATCCCGTGCGAATCCGCCAGATTTGATCCTGCCGCCGGAAGGGAACCCGAAGCGTCAGCGAGGGATAGAACCGGGAAGGAACCCCGCAGCGTCAGCGAGGAGCGAGTGAACCGGGAAGGAAACCCGAAGCGTTAGCGAGGGATAGAACTACATTTCCGCCTCCGGATGCCACGTATTTACACAGTCTGACAGTCTGTGCCACGTAATAACACTTGCCGTGGTGCAGGCTGCTGCCACCCGAATCACTCGCAAAAACCGTCCAAAGCAACGATTTTAGGCGGTTTTTTTACTTGGAGATCGAATCCAGGCCGACTATCCTAAGGATGGGTGTTGAACCCACTTTCGCACATGGATCTCTCCAGGCCGAATCAGGGGCGGCCCGTGCGAAATACGATCACAGGAGACAGAAATGAAGTGCCATCTGACTCGTATTGCCTGGTTGCTGGTTGCTGCGGCCGCGTTAATTCCGTCGTCTGCCAGCGCAGCCAATCGTGTCCCGGTTCGCTCGAACACCGCGCCCTATCGCGAAGTGCCGCTCTTCGAGGCAATGAAGAACGGCGAGATCGAGGTCCAGCTCATCCCCAAGGATGCCACACAAGCCACGCTTATCGTGAAGAATAAGGGCAAGGAGCCTGTCTCCGTGCGACTGCCCGAAGCGTTTGCCGGCGTACCGGTCCACGCCCAATTCGGCGGCGGCATGGGAGGCATGGGCGGCGGCATGGGTGGCATGGGCGGCGGCATGGGAGGCATGGGTGGTGGCATGGGGGGCGGCCAAGGCATGGGCATGGGCGGCGGCATGGGAGGCATGGGCGGCGGCATGGGAGGCATGGGCGGCGGCATGGGTGGCATGGGCGGCGGCGGCGGCGGATTCTTTAACGTCGTCCCGGAAAAGCCCGGCAAAATCAAACTGGACGCCGTTTGCCTCGAGCATGGCAAGCCGGACCCCACCCCGCGCATGAAATACACAATCGCCCCGATCGAGACCGTCACCTCCGACCCCGCAGCCATCGAAGTCGTCAAGATGCTTGGTCAAGGCATGCTGCCCCAAAACACGGCTCAAGCGGCCGTTTGGAACCGCACCGACAACCTCAGCTGGGCCGAGCTGGCTCAGAAGGACCGCGTCCGCCTGCTGCGTGGACAGTACGTGGAGAAGTTCTTCAATCACCAGGAACTGGCGATGGCCATGCAGGCCGTCCAGGTCGCCACAGCTCGCGCTCAATTCATGAAGAGCCAGGCGACTACTTCGCCCACGGCCATCACCTCGCCCGGACTGCTGGAGGCGGCAAACCAGTAACTACCAGTAACTCACAACGACCGTGTTGCTCGCAACGCGAACGTTGTCAAGGAATCCCGACGTTTCCTTACCGCAATTCCGAGCCGGCCTGCACTTCACAGGCCGGCTCTTTTTTTTGCGCGGTCCATCTCTTGCGCGGCGGCATGTTATAAAGCTCGCAGTGATGGCTTTCCCAACCGCCGTTCCCTGAAGGAGCTCGCTTGAATCTGCTCACGGCCGCGTTGTTTGTCGCGGGATTCTTCTTGCTCATTATCGGCGCCGACGTGCTTGTCCGCGGCGCCTCGCGTCTGGCAGTCAGCATCGGGGTCACTCCGCTGGTCGTCGCGCAGACTGTAGTTGCCTACGGGACGAGCGCGCCGGAACTCGCCGTCTCCATTCGCTCCAGCCTCGCGAATCAGTCGGATATAGCCGTTGGCAACATCATTGGCTCCAACATCTCCAATATTCTGCTCGTGCTTGGAATCACGGCGATGATCCGCCCGATTGGCGTCTCGAAGGAGCTGGTGAAGTTTTCCGTGCCCGTGATGATTGTCGCGTCCATTGCCATGTTGGTGATGGGATTGGACGGCACGCTCAGCCGCGCGGAGGGAATTCTGCTGCTGGCCGCCGCGTTGCTCTACAGTGTTTACTGCATCGTGCAAAGTCGACGCGCCAGCGCGAGCGTCTCGGAGGGCGACGAACTGGACGAGTCGCCAAAATTTACTTGGTCGGCTGGCAGTTCTCAGCTGGCGATGGTGGCGATTGGCATTGCCTTGCTCGTCCTCGGCGCCACTTGGCTGGTGGATGGAGCGGTCATGTTCGCGCGGCTCTTGGGGGTCAGCGAGCTGCTGATCGGCTTGACCATCATCGCGGTGGGCACCTCCTTGCCCGAGATTGCCACATCGATCCTGGCGGGAGCACGCGGCAAACCCGACATCGCGCTCGGCAATGCCATCGGCTCGAACATCTTCAACATCCTGCTTGTGCTTGGCGCTTGCGCGACTGTCACTGGCGTGGGCGTGCCCATCCAATCCGCCGCGCTGCGGTTCGACATTCCGGTGATGCTGGCGGTGGCCGCGGTTTGCCTGCCCATTTTCTACACGGGGATGTCCGTGGCTCGCTGGGAAGGCGCCTTGTTTCTCGGATACTACGCGGCCTACGTCCTGTACCTGATCCTGCAAGCCAACGAGCACGATGCTCTCGACACTTATAGCACGATCCTCTTCGGCTATCTCGCGCCTCTGACGCTGCTCACCTTGGGCGGCCTCGCAGCACGATCCTGGATGCGTCCCAATCCCCCCGCGAGCTAGCCTAGCCTAGCCTAGCCTAGCCCAACAACTTGTAGAACTTGTCGTGGTGCAGGCTGCCAGCCTGCAACCGACTGCGAAAGGCACAATTGTCGTGGTGCAGGCTGCCAGCCTGCAACCGGCGGCGAAAGGCACAATTGTCGTGGTGCAGGCTGCCAGCCCGCAACCGGCGGCGAAAGGCACAATTGTCGTGGTGCAGGCTGCCAGCCTGCAACCGGCGGCGAAAGTCACAATTGCATTTACGATTCAATACGCTGCTCGACAAGGTATGCCGTGACTGCGAATGACGACGAACTTCAGCGGGTCACGTCTCACTTGGCTGAACTCGGCGTGCAGTTTCGGATTGGCAAGAGCGGCAAAGTCCGCGCGGCCAGCGTGCCGGCGGACATCGCGCTCAGCAGCGATGCGTGGCAGCGACTGTGTCAGCTGCCGCATCTTGCACGGCTCGAGGCCGCTGGATGCGCGGACGTCAGCGATCAGCATGCGCAGTGGATTTCCTCACTGCCCCAATTGGCTCAGCTGGACCTGTCTCACACCTCCATCACCGACGCTTGCATTCCAGCGCTGGAGCGCATGCAGCAGCTGCAACTGTTGAACCTTACCGGGACCGGCATCAGCCGCGACGCTCTTGCAGGGCTGAGAAAGCGCATGCTCAACACGCGAATCGTGCACCTAACGGCTTGAAGGCGGACTGCCTTGGCCTATTCGTCCTGCTCGCCATGAAAGGGCAGGCCGAAGTAATGGTGAATAAACTCCGCGCGCGAGCCCTCGCATTGCGTGTACTGGACGAGCGCCAACAGCTTCTGCTGATCGCGTCGCAGTTTCTCGCGTAGTTCTTCGGCGTCGCATAGCGCGCCGGGCATCGGCCCGACGATCGACAAGTCGCGCCCCGCGCGAACGTCGCCCTCGAGCACGCCGTGCCGTTCGAGCATCGCCAACGCGGTTTCTAGTCGCCGGTCGCTTTGGCCGCGGGGGTAGATCTGCTCGCGCAGCCAGTCGAGCCCGAACGCCCGCACTCGTTCGCCATCTCGCTCCAACAGATCGTACACTCGCTCATAGAATTCGTGGTCCGGGTTGCTCCAGGCGATGAACTCCATCTGTGTCGCCAAGTCTTGCTCGTTGTAGAGCAGGGTGCAGTGCGAGGGCAGGCCATCTCGGCCAGCTCGGCCGATCTCCTGATAGTACGACTCCATCGAGCCCGGCACATCGGCGTGCACGACAAAGCGAATGTCTTCCTTGTCGATTCCCATGCCGAATGCGTTGGTGGCAAGCACAAAAGCTCGACGTGCACCCATGAATTGGGTTTGCACCGAGCGGCGTCGGTCGCGGGGCAGGTCGCCGTGGTAGCACAAGTGCGGGACCTTCAAGTGGGTCAGTCGGTCGCTGAACCGTTCAAGCGTCTTGATCAGCGTAAAGTAGACAATTCCGCTGCCGATCTCGTCGAGCTCTCGCTCGGCCGCAACGATCGCCTCGAGCTTCTCATCCTCATCCCAAGGTCGTTCGACGCGAAGGGCGAGGTTCGGACGGTCGATGCCTTCATGAAACAATTGCACTTCGTCATCCGTCAGCCCCAGCTGGCGCACGATGTCTCGCTGCACCTCGGGCGTCGCCGTCGCGGTCAGCGCAATCGTGGGGGGCTGACCAAGCAGCTCGCGAATCTCCGCCAACCGCGTGTAGTCGGGACGGAAATCGTGGCCCCATTGGCTGATGCAATGCGCCTCGTCCACCGCCAACAACGTCACTTGGCGACACCGCAAACTATCGAGAAACTCCGGCTTGCGAAACCGCTCGGGAGTGACATACAGCAGCGAGCCGAAACCTTCGCGAAGCTGTCGCTGACGCGTTTCGCGCTCCGCACGGCCAAGCGACGAATTGATATACATCGCGTCAATGCCGCGATCACATAGCGAGTCGACTTGGTCCTTCATCAACGCGATCAACGGCGACAAGACCAACGTTAAGGGGCGAGCGTGGCCCGTGGTTGGCAGCGAGCCGCTGACCAGCGCCGGTATTTGATAGCAGAGCGACTTGCCGCCTCCGGTGGGCATGATCACCAACGCGTGCCGGCCCGCCAACACATGCCTGACAATCGACTCCTGCGGCCCGCGAAACGCGGAAAACCCGAAGTGGCGCCGCAGCACCTCTTGCGCATCCATGGACTCTCGCAACAGATTGGTACGTACTATCAACGCATTTCAAAAACTTCCCGATCGGCAATCGGGTTGATAAAACCAGCAGAAAAACTGCCTTCGATTGCGCCAGGGAAGATTTTTGAAATGTCCTCTACTCAGCTCGCTTTGGCGACCGGGCCCGGCTTCACTCCAAGCAGCCGGGCGACAACAAACGACAAGACGGCAGCCAGCAAACTCATCAGCGCACCCATCTTCACCGAGTCCTGAATCTTGCCGGCGGGGAAGGCAGCCGTGGAGACAAACAACGCCACGGTAAACCCAATGGCGGCGATCATGCCGAGCGTGATGATGTGGCGATAGCCCATGCCAGCCGGCACCTCGAGCTTGAAGACCTTCTCGGAAATCCAGGTGAAGAGCGTGATCCCCAACGGCTTGCCGAGCAGCAATCCTATCAGCACCAAATAGGTGCCATTGCCCGTCTCGTTGAAGCCGACGCCTGCGTTCGCCAAACCGAACAGACCGAGAATGAGCTCCACGGGATTCTTCCACCAGTGCTCGAACGCGTTCAACGTGTCGTCTCGATTCAACTCCTCCCGAGCAAAAATGCCGAGGTCAGTGTGAGCGTTGGGCATCGTGGGAATGATCGGAACCAAACCCAGCGCCGGATGCAGCCCCGCCTTGAAGAATGCGTACCAGCAAAGCGTTCCGGGTATCAGCAAGTACCACCAAAAACTCTGCAGCTTCAACTTGCGCAGCACAAAGCCGAACGCCACGGCGGCCACCATCAACCCCAGCCAGCCGGGAACGATCGGCTTGCTGGGATAGGCGACGGCCAGGATCATCAGTCCCAACGCATCATCGGCGATCGCCAACAGCAGCAGGAACGCAATCGCCGGATGACCGACGCCAAACACCACTCTCGCCACCAAGTAGCTAAAAGCGATGTCCGTCGCACAGGGAATCGCCCAGCCGCGCGACAATTCCTCCCAATCACCCAACAGATAGGCGCCGGACAGGTAGATGCCGGCAGGGCCCAGCACCCCGCCCAAAGTCGCCAGCAGTGGAGTCGCCGCCCGTCGCGGATTGGACAGAGCGCCCCCCGGCAGCATCGACTCCCACACCTCTTTCGCTGCAATGGCAAAGAACAGCGCCATCAGCACGTCGTTGATCAAAAAGTGAATCGTAATCGGCGTCTTGCCCAGCAGGGGCACGGCCACCGCGCTTGCCTCGCCGTGGCCATGGTCGTCAACCGGCGAAGCCTCCTCGTCGTGGGAAGCGTGATTGTGCTCGTCATGATGCTCGTCGTGGGCGCCGTCGGCCGGAGCGTCGACGAACATCTTCGCCAGATCAAAATGAATAAAGTTGTGGTACGAGACGTGATCCACATTGGCCCAAATCAGGGCTGCCAAGGCACCGGCGATCAAGAACAGCGAGTTTTCGAACAGGAACCGGATCGCAGGACTTTTGGCAGGCTTGGAATGGGACATAAGCGCAGCAACGGTTGAGTTCAAGCAAGCGGGACAGGCCGTCGCCCGATAACTTCGCGGGCGACCGATCCAAGCCCTGCATCGTAAGTGGCCCGCCCGAAAATAGGAAGGTCGGGTTGCGGCTCAGCCACCGTTTTCCGGCCTTTTCGACACTTTTTCCCCACGCTTGCCGTGCCGGTGAGAGGCTCCCGGGCGGATCCCTCGCTGACGCTTCGGGTTTCCTTGCACGATAGAGACCGGCAACCGGGCGTATCTATCCCTCGCTGACGCTTCGGGTTTCCTTGCACGATGGAGACCGGCAACCGGGCGTATCTATCCCTCGCTGACGCTTCGGGTTTCCTTGCACGATGGAGACGGGCAACTGGGTTCGGCCGTCGTCACGGCGCCGGGTTGGCCAAGAACGCCAGCAGATCCTGAATCTCGCCGGGTTGGAACGAATCCAACAAACCGGTGGGCATCGGCGAAACCGTCGACTTGCGCTGCGCAGCAATCTCTTGTTTGGGGATGGCGACGAATTGGGACGGCAGCAGAGGGTCCGTGATCAATTGCAACACAGGACTGCGGTAATCGCCTCCCCACGAGCTGATGCCGGTCAGCCGCCGACCGTCCTCCGTGACGATCTCGTCCAGCTGATACTTCTCCGCCACCACGTCCGATGGCTTGACGATCGAACGCAGCAAGTCCGCCGCGCGAAACCGGCTGCCGACATTGGTTAGATCCGGTCCGACGGGACGCCCCTGGGCGCCGGCGCGGTGGCAGCGCGAACACAACGCATTGCGAAACACCTCTCGGCCGCGCCCCGTGTTGCCGGCCGGCAGTTGTGCCAGCGCATCGGAAAGCTCCTCGAGCGTCCATGGCTTCACATGAGGCCGAGGCGGTGGCGGTGTCTCGGCGCGCTCACTATTCAGCAACGCCAGATCCCCCAACGCCGTCCGCTCGGCTGCCGTCAATGTCGCCACGGCTTGTTCGTGAATCTGCCGCAGAAAGCTGGGCATGCCATCGCCACCGAGATAACCCGACGTGTGCGCGAAGGTCTCGAAGTAGCGGCGCCGCAGTTCGGCATTCCAGCCTTGTCGGGCAAGCCTCAAAACGTACAGATAGTAAAGTTCTTCGTCCTGCTCGGCTGCCGACGTTAGCTCGCGCATCGCCAGCGACGTTGCCTCGGCAGCTCCCT
>JAGQPF010000273.1 GCA_020426845.1 Planctomycetales bacterium | reverse complement strand
CTCGACCCGTTGGGGGCGAACTCAGCCGTTTGGCAGGATGCCATCCTCCGAGGATTTGAAGTCTGGACGGGGCAGATCGCGGCGACCGTCACCGAGGTTCCCGACAATGGCGATCCGTTGGGAACAGCCGGCGCCACACAAGGTGATTACCGGTTCGGAGACATCCGGGTCGCCACCGTGCCGATGGCCAACGACACGTTCGCCCTCTCGGTTCCGCACGACGAAGTGATCTCGGGCACCTGGGCCGGCGACCTGCTCATCAACTCGGCGTCGGCGTCGCAATTTACGCTCGACGACCTCTTCGCCATCGCCGTTCACGAAGCAGGTCACATTCTGGGTCTGGGACACAGCACGGATCCGCTGTCTCCGATGTTCTCCCATGGCATCCCCGACAGCGTGACTCCGACGGCGAATGACATCGATGACCTGAAGAAACTCTACGGGATCAACCTCGAGGACCCCGGTGATCCCGACGACGACCCGCCCGTACCGGATCAGGGCGACATTTTTGTCGACGCAGCGCCGCTGATGTTGTCCGCCAACCACCAGGGCGCCATTCGATTCAGCGGCACGGGAAGTATTCAAAGCGGCAGCGATGTCGACTACTTCCGCCTGGAGCCGGTCAGCGATGTGTTCGAGCCGTCCGACGTGCTCACCGTCAACGTTCGCGCCACATCGCCCCACGGCTTGATGCCGCAGGCGAGAATCTTTGACACCAGCGGTGTCGAGTTGGAGACAACCATCTTGGCGAACTCCAGTGGTGAGTTCACCATCCAGGCAAAAGACGCCGACCCTCGGGTAGGCCACGTGGTGGAGGTCACATCAGCTAATGGCGACCCGCTAGCCGGCGGTTATGAATTGGTCGCCACGCATGGCGTCCGAGTCACCGCGCTGGACCGGATCGCCAGAGAAACGCTGCAGGCCGGCGCTCCCGCGCAGGTCCAAATGTTGCACATTAGCGAGACCAAGTTGGTGCACTTCCTGCTGGAGGCCGATCCGGTCGACACGCAGACGGACGTGTTGGCGTGGGTGTTGATTTACGATTCCAACGGCGAGTTGCTGTTCCAAGTGGCGACTCGCCCGGGGCAAAGCCGGTCGGCCAACACGCTGTTCTTGCCCCCGGGCAACTATCGCATTGAGCTCGCGGCAGGCTCGCCGTCGGGCGATACTGACGCGGAGGTGGACATTCGCCTTTGGTCCCGTTCGATCTCGCTGCCGATCGGGCCGGATCTGATCGACACCACCTCGACCGCACTGCTGCCGTGCTCCGATCCGGGTGCCGACCCGAGTTACTGTATTGTCAACGAGTCCAACGTCACCGATCCGCTGCTGTTGCCATTGACGCCCACTGTGCCGATCGCCGATCCCGTCGAAGTCGTGCCGCCGCCTTGGCAGGATCCCTTCGAGTGGTTCTGGCTGGGTTATACGACGCCGTTCACACCGACAACATCCGACCCGATTCGCGAGATTCGAACGGACACGGCCATCGCGCCGGCGCCGACCATCGATCTTCCTTCGGCCCCCGGCAGTACCTCGACGAGCACATCGCAGGCGCCATCCACTGCCACGGCGGTGGCCCCGCCGCCACCGACCAGTGCTGCCCCCACGGTCGTTGATCCCACCACGGTAGATCCGTCTACGGTGGCCCCGGTTGTGGACCCAGCGGCAGTTGATGCGGCCATTGTCGATCCGGCCATTGTCGATCCGGCCATTGTCGATCCGGCCATTGTCGATCCAGCCGCTGTCGATCCAGCTGCTGTTGATGCGGCCATTGTCGATCCAGCCGCTGTTGATGCGGCCATTGTCGATCCGGCTGTGCTTGATCCCATGATTGCGAGGGGGACAGGCGCCGTGGATCCGATACCGGCGATGCTCCCGGCCGATCCGATCGTTCCAGTCGTTCCTATAGACGCGACGATTGAGCCCGCGATCGCCGCGGCGGAGGCGCCGCGGCCGCAGGTTGCTCAAAGTGCGCCGCTCGCACAGGCCATGCTACCCATCGCCGCATCGCCGACAGAGCCAGTTGTTGCGACACAGCGCGAGTCGGGTTCGGAGCAACCGGAAAAGAGCGAAGACCACGACGAGCAGGACGAACGCGACTCCCATCGCCGTCGAGCGCGGCGATGGCTGCGTTTGTCCGGACAACAAAGAAGCGCGGATGCGAGCGAGAACGAAACGCTCGACGCGGAACGGCGATTGCGCAGTCAGCGTGATTGAGCTCCTGCCGGTGCGTCAGGGCCGATCGGTCAGCAGCAGTCGCAGCGCTGGCATGGTCAGCAAAGTGGTAGCCACAGCCATGATCACCAGCATGCTGAACACCTGATCCGGCACCACGCCGAGTTCACGGCCGACATTGATGGCAATCAGGCCCATCAGCGCCCTCGTGTTCATCATCACTGCCACGCAGCCGCAGTCTCGCCACGACAGCCCGCCTAGTCGCGCCGCCGCGCCACAGCCGAAGATCTTCCCTGTCATCGACGCGGCGACGACCAAGCCGCATAACATCCAGTCGCGGCTCGTCTCCAGCAGCCCCACATTGGTCCGTAATCCGGTGTAAGTGAAAAAAATCGGCAGGAACAAGGCATGCACCATTTCCCGCAACTTCCGCCCGACGGCCTCCCGAAAGTCGTGATGATCCGATAGCACGGCGCCCAACACGAACGGGCCAAAGATCGAAAAAATCCCGATCACGTTGGTCGCGGCGGCTGCCATGAATACCGTCACCAACACAGCGGAGAGCCCCACGACCGACAGGTCTCCGTTTCCGAGAGTCATTAGCGTATCAGCCCCGCTCCTCAACACAGGACGCGCCACAAACAGGCAGGCCGCGACGAAGCCAATCGTCAACAGCGTCATTCTTGCAATGCCCCAAAACTCAAACCCACCGTGGATCATTGCGCTGACGGCGGCCAACAAGATCCAACCTAACGCGTCATCAATAGCGGCCGCGGTGATCGTGAGCGTTCCCAGCGGCGTGCGTTGAATATTCAGTTCGATCATGATCCGCCCCAGGATCGGGATCGCCGTAATCGACATCGACACGGCAACAATCAGCACGAAGCCGCCTCGATTGGCGTCAATTGCCAGCAACGTGTGCATCCACATCGCCAAAGCCACCCCTAGCAGAAACGGCAAGGCAATTCCCGCCGCCGCCACAGCGCTCGCCGTCTTTCCGACTTTCCGCAAGTGCTTGAACTCGAACTCCAAGCCGATCAGGAACATCAACAATACCAGGCCCAATTCACTGAGAGCGCGAAAGACGATCGTCGCGTCATTCGGGAACAGGTATTCGAGAACTTGCGGCTCGAACCGCCCCAACACGGATGGCCCCAACACCAGCCCCGCGACGATCTCTCCCACCACTTGAGGCTGGCCCAATTTCCCCAGGAGCCAAGCGCCGATTCGCGCCGCCGAGATGATTACCGCCAGCTGCAACAGAATATGCAGAAAGAACTCTTGAAAATGTTCGCTCACGCCTTGCTCGGCTTTCAGTTGCCCGACCGGACACCACAGTATTTCGGCTCACAGCTTGCCGACAAACACTTTGCCATCATCGTTGACGGCGAGTAACGGCTCAATCCTGCTTGCTTCTTCACGTTTACGTTTGCCCGCCGGATGCCGTCAACGGCCTCAAAGCTCGCGATGGCTCGATAGGGAAGGGCGCATCAATTAAGTTGGTAGGGGAACCCCGCCAACTATGAGTGACGTCCCGTGAGCCCCCCGCCCTTTATCTTGGCCAGCCTCCGCCGCTCGATCTTGCCGGGCCTGCTGGCCTCGCTGTGCTTGCTGAGCCCCGCTGCCGAAGCCGTCGACTTTGCCAAGCAGATTGTGCCGCTGCTGCAACGCCACTGCATCCGTTGCCATACGGGTGAAAACCCCGAGGGCGATCTGTCGCTGGCAACTCCGGCAGGGCTACGCGAAGGCGGATGGGTTGTCCCCGGGGACCCCAAGGCAAGCCGATTTCTCGAACTCGTCACCGGCGAACCAGGCAACGCACCGAGGATGCCTCAGGAGGGCAAACCGCTTTCCGCAGACGAGGTAGAGACACTGCGACAATGGATCGCCAGCGGCGCCCAATGGCCTGCCGGCCTCATCATTAAGGCGCAGTCGGCAGGCGACCGCTCCTGGTGGTCCTTTCAACCGCTCCAAGCCAATGCCACGGCCGGCCCCGCAGCCATCGACCGCTTCCTGCGCGAGAAATTGTCCGAGCAAGGACTACGACTCAGCCCGCAAGCGGAGCGGCGCATCTTGATCCGCCGCTTGACATTTGACTTGCACGGCTTGCCTCCCACCCCCGAGGCCGTCGCGGCATTCGAGGCCGACTCGCGACCCGATGCGTACGAGCGACTGGTCGACGAACTCCTCGAATCACCTCGTTACGGCGAGCGGTACGCGCAGCACTGGCTCGACCTGGCACACTACGCCGACACGCATGGGTTTGAGCGGGATCGCAGGCGAGACCATGCTTGGCGTTACCGCGACTATGTCATTCGCGCTTTGAATGCCGACAAGCCGTACTACCGTTTTCTCCAAGAGCAGATTGCCGGCGACGTGCTGTGGCCGGACGACGACCAGTCCGTCATCGCCACGGGCTTCCTGGCCGCTGGACCTTGGGACTATGTCGGGCAGGTCGAGACAAAGAGCCCCGAGCTGCGGCGTTCAGCGCGGTCGCTGGATCTGGACGACATGGCCACGCAGGTGATGACCGCCTGCGTGGCGATGACCGTGCACTGCGCAAGGTGTCACGATCACAAGCTCGATCCGATCTCGCAACGCGAATACTACGAGCTTCGCGCCGTCTTCGCCGGTGTGCGACGCGAGGAGCGCGTGGTCAGCGAGGCGGCGGAGAAGCGACACCAACGTCAACTCGCCGAGCTGCAGCGAGAGCGCGATGCGTTGGATTTCGAAATCGGGCGTTTGGAAGGGTCCGGCTTGAGTCTGGCGGACGTCGTTGGCGGCGGCAACGGCTGGGGAACGGGCAAACACCGACAGGGGATCGACGTTCGCAACGCCAAAGTGCAGACGCGAGACTTCGGCAAGCTTGGCAACGTCGTTGTCAATCGTTTCACACCGTCTCCGTTTCCTTTTGTCGACGGGGTGTTTGTGCCGGACGGCAAGCAAGGCGAGGCGGAGATTGTCGTCAGTTCGACAGGCACAACGATTCGCGGGCTGCCAACCACCGGCGGCGACGCCTGGGACATGATTCGCAACGGTCCGGTCGCCAGCCAACACTCAACCGAGCTCGATGGAGTCGACTTTGGCCGCGATCGCGGCCGCCTTTTGGGCCTGCACGCCAATGCCGGCATCACGTTTGACCTAGCCGCAATCCGCCAAGCGGCACAACTCGGCGAGTTGCGGTTGGTCGGTCGCGTCGGCTACTTCGGAGCGAAAGGGGATTTCCGCGCCGACGCGCGCGTCTATGTCGACGGGCGCCTGGCGGCGGAGTTCGTGGGGCTCAAACGCGAGTCGGGATTGCGATCAATTGAACTCGCCTTGCCGCAGGCCGCGCGGTTTTTGACGCTCGTGTCGACCGATGGCGGCAACGGCTTCTCCCACGATCAAATCTGCTTTGCGAATCCGCGCCTGATTGCCACCGAGCGTCGAGAGGTCGGCGAGGTGGATCGACAACGACTGACCGACTTGCGCGAGCAGCAGGCTGACGTGCGACGACGGATCGAATCGTTGGGCCCGGCGCCGCGTTTCTTCGGCGTCGCGGCATTGTCATCCCCCGAGCCCGTTCAAGTGTTGACGCGAGGCAACCCGGAAACGCCCGTCGGCGACACGTTGGCGCCAGCGGCGCTGACGGCGCCCTCGCTGGCGCCACGTGAGCTCGGCGACGCGGACTCGGCGGAGGGCCAGCGCCGCGCCGCATTGGCGAAATGGCTCACCCATCCGGACAATCCTCTGACGCCTCGTGTGATCGTCAATCGACTTTGGCAATGGCACTTCGGCCGGGGCTTGGTGGAGACGCCCAGCGACTTTGGCGCCGGCGGCGCCCGCCCGTCGCACCCCGAGCTGCTCGACTGGCTCGCCGCCGAATTGGTGCGTCGTGAAGGGTCGCTGAAGGCGATGCACCGCTTGATCGTGACGAGCGAGGCTTACCGCCAACGATCCCAAGCTGGCGAGGGCGCTGCCACCGACGCCGAGAACCGCTGGCTCTGGAGACAAAACCCGCGGCGAATCGAAGCCGAGGCAGTGCGTGACGCAGTATTGTCAGTCAGCGGCAAACTGAACACTCGCCAAGGCGGACCCGGCTACGAGGATTTTCAGTACCAAGACGCGTATGCGCCGATCTACACCTACGTCACGGCTGACGAGCCAGCGCTGTGGAGACGCAGCATCTATCGCTACGTCGTGCGGACAACACCCAGCCGTTTCCTCACCACACTGGACTGCCCCGACCCAGCCAATCTGACCTCGAAGCGACTGACAACCACCACGCCGTTGCAGTCGCTCGCGCTGTTCAACAACGAATTCATGTTGAAGCAAGCGGGCTACTTCGCCGCACGTGTGCGACGCGAGGCGCCGACCACAACGGCGCAGGTGCGCCGCGCGTTCGAATTGGCCTTCGGCAGGCCGCCCTCGCCCACAGAGGCTCGGCTCTCCGAAGCCTTGGTGAAACGACACGGACTATTCTCACTCTGCCGCTCGCTGTTCAATGCCAACGAGTTTGTCTATGTGGACTGACCACGCTTCGCAAAACACACCCGCGCAGCGGCCGGCTGGCAGCCGCGCGAGCCGCCGCGATTTTCTGCGGCGACTCGGCGGCGGCTTCGGCGAGCTGGCACTGACCGCGCTGCTGAGCCGCGGCGCGGCCTTGGCCGCCGAGACCCCCAAGGAAGCTGGGAGAAAGCATCATGCCGCTCGCGCGCGGCGCGTCATTCAGATCTTCTGCCCTGGCGGCATGAGCCACGTCGACACGTTCGACTACAAGCCCGAACTCGAGCGTCGAGCGGGGCGGCCGTTTGATCCCGACGGCAAGCTGCAGTTCTTCGCCTCCAAACCGGGGAACTGCCAGCCAAGCCACTGGAAGTTCCGTCAACGGGGCGAAAGCGGCCTCTGGATGAGCGACCTGTTTCCTCGCCTGTCACGATGTGTCGACGACATGGCGTTCGTCTACTCCATGCACAGCCGCACTGCGCTGCATGGCCCGGCCTGCTTCATGATGAACACCGGCTTCACGTTGCCGGGCTTCCCCAGCATGGGCGCGTGGGTGACGTATGGCCTGGGCAGCGAGTCGGACGACTTGCCGGCGTTTGTCGTGCTGCCCGATCCGCGCGGACTTCCTCCCGGCGGCGTGATTAATTGGGGAGCCGGATTTCTGCCGGCGACACACCAGGCAACCACGCTCCGCACGTCCGACGCCGGCCAGCCAATCGACGACCTGTTCCCGTCGAAATCGATCGCCGAGGCCACGCCCGAGGCAGACAGCGCCGCTCTGGATTTCCTGCGGCAACTGAACCGGCTCCATCAACGGCCGCGAAGCGAGGATAGCCTGCTCGAGGCTCGGATCAACGCCTATGAAATGGCCGCTCGCCTTCAATTGAGCGCACCGCAAGTGACCGATTTGCGTCAGGAGAGCGAGGAGACCCGCCAGCTCTATCGAGTCGACCATCCGGAGACCGGCCCGTTTGGACGGCAGTGCTTGCTGGCCCGCCGGCTTGCCGAGCAAGGCGTGCGGTTCGTGCAGATCTACTGCGGAGCGGAGAACACGACCGCCAAGAAGATCCGACCGAATTGGGACAGCCACGAGGACCTGCCGCGGGATCACGGGTATTGGGGAGAAGTGCTTGACAGCGGCGCCTCAGCGCTGCTGATCGACTTGAAACGCCGCGGGATGCTCGACGACACACTGGTCATCTGCACCACCGAGTTCGGCCGCCAGCCAGCGGCTCAAGGCGCCGCGAGCAAGGGACGAGACCACAACGCCGGAGCGTTCACCGCGTGGCTCGCCGGCGGCGGAGTCCGCGGTGGAGTTGGCTATGGCGCCACCGACGAGCTTGGCTTTGCGGCCGCCGAGTCGCCCACGTGGTGCT
>JAGQPF010000272.1 GCA_020426845.1 Planctomycetales bacterium | reverse complement strand
CGTCTGGTCGGCGACCGGATCGAAGGCGTTGTCGGACAACGCGTCGTTGATCGAGACCGTTACCGTGGTGCTTTGATCGCCGTCGACGCTGGGGTCATCGACGCCGGTGACGGTGACCGTCTGCGGGGTGTTCCAGTTGGTCGAGGTGAAGGTCAGCTGCACCGGGGAGACGGTCGCCTCGCCGGTGTCGCCGGAGCTGACGTCGATCACCACGTCGGTCAACGGCGCGGAGTCCAAAACAACCGTGAACGTGTCAGTGCTGCCCGACTCGTTGACTGCAGTCGTGCCATCTGACTGGACGATCGTGAAGCCGGGGGTTCCCGCGGTGTCGTCGTCGGCATTCACCACATCGATGGTTAAGTCGGGCAGCGGGTCGTATTGATTGTCCGACGCTGCGTCGTTGATCGACAGGTTGATGGAAACATTCTGGTCGCCGTCGATCACCGGGTCGTTGACGCCAGTCACGGTGATGGTCTGCGGCGTATTCCAGTTTGCCGGCGTAAAGGTCAAGCTGCTTGCCGACACCGTTGCTTCGCCCGTGTCGCTCGACGAAACATCCACCACCACGTCGCTCGCCGGAGCCGCGTTGAGCATCACGGTGAAGGTGTCGGTGGTCCCGGTCTCCGAGACGAGTGTCGAGTTGTTGGTTTGAATCACCGTGACGGCCGGAACGGGAGTGTAAATCTCGCGGATCGCGATGCCGGCCAGGGCAACGCCGTTGCCGTTGCCTGCCGTGGCGCGAATCGTTAACACGCCACCCGCAGTGGAGGTTGCCACCTGCTCGTATTGCACCAACCGGTCCGTGTTGTTCAACGTCGCATCGTTGATCGCCAAGACGCCTGCGGTCAACGTTTGAGTGAACAAAGTAGGGCCGCCATTCACGGAGATATTCTGGACTATATTGCCGATAAAATTGTCCAGGCCAAAGACGAAGAATCCATAACTTGTGTTGGGACTCAAACCATCGAAGACGAAGTCCATCGATCCAGAAAACCACGAGGTGCCGTCGATTTCTGAGAGACTCACATTGTGGATTGGCAGATCACCTGAATTTGTTGCGCCCTGTGTTGTGTTGGAGAGTGATCCCCCCGTAATGTTGACACCGTCAAAGTCTACGGTGGTGGCGACGCCGTCATCGCGAGTAAGGTTGGTGGCCGCGTTGGTAAGAAAGCTAAGCCGCTGCCAATTCTGCGGCGAGCCGCCTGCAGAGTTGTCAAAGTCGATGCCAATCAGGGGCGGCAACTCGTCGTCGGCGACATTAACCGTCACCAGATTGACGAGCGTGGAGGTGGGATAGCTCGCGCTGGTGCTCGAAACGATCGTGTGCGTGATGGTCTCCAGCTGTGAGCCTTCGATGTCCGCATCATTGATGGCGCGAACAAACACGGTCTGGGGCGTCGTGGAGTTCAACGTCAACGTCTGCACGCCCGAGAAGTTGACGCCGTCGACACTGACTTGAATCTCGGCGCCGGCGGAGATTGCCACTTGCACGTCGCCCGCTGGCGCCGTGTTCAGCGCAAGCGTGTAGCTGTCGGTGGTCGCTCCTTCGTAGACTGCCGTCGAACCAGCGGTCTCTACGAGCGAGACACCCGGGGCCGAGCCGTCCGCGGTCAGCGTGAAGTTGACGTCGGAAACGTCAAAGTAAACATTTCCCACGGCCGCGACTTTGATCCGGGCGCTCGCGGCATTGATGTTGGGCATCGCCAACGTGTGAGAGCCGTCGTTGGGGGTGACTCCCAAGGAGTGCGGGAAGGTCAGGCCGCCGTCGGTGGACAGCAGGATCTCGACATCCGACGTGTTAATTCCGTTGGCCGTCGTTCCTGCAACATTCCACGTGATCGTCTGCGTCGAGCCCCCCAGCCAGCTCACGGCCGTGTTCGGGGCCGTCACGGCAAACGCCGCTCCCGTATTGTGTGTCGTGAGCAGCACGTCGTCCGAATTCACACCGCCTTGCTGATCGCGCACGGTGACGCGGAAGTTCAGATCACGTGAGATGGTCGGCAGCACTTCGCCAATGGCGGCCGTGTTGACATTGGCCAGCAGGTCCGTCAAGCGCGGGAAGGTGCGAGTCGCGTCGGTTGTGCCCTCGAAGCTGCGAAACAGCGGGCCGGACACTCCGCCATCGAGCGGCAAGCCGTGCGAGCCGCCCAGGTCGAGTTGCTCCCACGTGTAGGTCAGGGTGTCGCCGGTGTCGGCGTCCGCGCCGGTTGCGGTTAGCTCAAACGGCGTGTTGGCCGGGATGTGGTAGTCCAGGCCCGCGCTCACCGTGGGGATCGCGTTGCCCAGGGCAGTCGTCGAATTCGGGGCGGCCACGGCGACCGTGCGGATGCGATTCTCAATCGCCTCAAAACTGTCCGCGTGGAAGTAGAGATCTTCACGTGACTGAAGATTGTCCGCGTTGCAGCTTCCGGCATAGCTCATGATCGTGCTCCCGCTGCCCGGCTCATAGGCCGTGGTGGAGCTGCGGTTGCCGTTGCAGAATCCCGATACGCTGTTGAAAGTATGCCTGGCGCCAAACTGGTGCGCCAGTTCGTGGGCGACCAGCCCCACCCAACTCGTGCCGGCAGGCGTCGACGACGATGAGGCGCCACGAGCCTGGAAGCTATCATCGCCCACAACTCCCAGCGATGCCAAGCCGCCCAAGTTCGCTTGGTGGAAGACATGCCCGACGTCATAGTTGGCGGCCTGGACCACCGTGTTCATCAACGTCTGATTCTGGCCCAGCATCGTCGAAAGGTTTGATCCGGTAAAGCTATCTCCTTCGGCTGCCGAGAAGATGAGGTCCGTGCCGGTGTCCACCAAGTCCAGGTGGATGGCCAACTCGGGTTCGAAGATCGCGTTCAGCGAGGCAATGGTGTCCTGCACCGCTGCCAGCGCAGCAGCCTCCGACCCGAAGAAGGTGGTGTATTCGACCGTGGTCGCCACCGCAATGCGGTAGTTCCGCAACTCCGTGCCGACATCCAGGTTGTTGTTGATCGTGGCCAACAGCAGCCGGTCTTCCAAAGGTTCGAACAACAGCCGGCGACGGGCTTGCGTTTCCAATTTGCGAATCTTGTGTATGCGACGAGGCGAATGGCGACGCATAAATCCTCCGATGAGGCGTTAACGCAAGGGTTAAATTGTATGAGTGGAGCTTCGCGTTCCCGTTGTGCAACACGCTCAGTGGTGGCACAACGCGGGGCAGAATTGAGCGATGAGAAGGAACGAAGCGAAGGCTCGAGTTGAGACTGAGGAAAAGCTGGGAGAGCGGCAGTTCTCCCTAGTGCTCGGAGCTGGATCGCGCGTTGCAGACCGGATAAATGCCGAAAAATGCCAGTCACTACGTTACGACAGGCGTGCTTCGCATGCAATGCATATTGGGCCACGCACCCCCCGCAAGTGTCGTTGCGAGCTGCTCGGTTGACGCGCCTGTGGGCGTCGAACTTGGCCGCCGTAGTCGGCGCCAAGATTCTCCGCCGAGAGAGTACGGCGTCAATCGCCTGTGGGGGTGTTTTCGCCGGGCGCTAGGCCCACTCGTTGGCTGTCAGAAATGCGTCAGCCCAATAGTAGTCGTCCAACAAGCCAGCGGTGGAGCGGCCGAGCCGACGGTAGGCGGCGAAGATCGCCTCGATGGTCGCCAAGCCGCCAGCGGGATCCGACCCGAATTTCGAGACTCGCGGGTATGCGGTGCGCACGGCCGGCAACGACCGCACGGGGACCTCCGCATAAGCGGCTTCCATTCTGTCGGCCAGTTTCCAAGTGCCGTCCAGCACTAACAGCCCACGTGACGCGTCGTCCTCGCCGATCAGCGGTCCGCCCATGCCGAGCCGAACATAGCCCTCGAGCGACTGTTCGCCTCGATCCGGAAAGGTCCAGAAGATGAAGTCGTCACGACCGCGCAGCGGCTCCACCGAGCACTTCGAGCGGCGTTCGCGAGGATGGACGACGATGATGGTGGGTGGGGCCATGACTCCGTTCGAAAATCACGTCGACGAGACAACTCATTCGTGGGCACGCAGCTGAATTTCCAGCTGGACGGCGAGTTCGTCAACATAGGGTGCTTGCACCATGTGTGCGTGATCCCCTGCCGTCTCGACTTGTTCGACGACGGTCAACTTGGACCAGCCCAGCGTCGGATCGTCGAACAGCTCGCCTGTTTTCTGCTGTTCGGCGGGGCGAAAGAGTGTCACTGGGCCCTCGTACGGCAGTGTGCGGTGCTGGTGGATCACTTTGATATTCTTTTGGAACACTTGGTAAATGTGTCGGCCTCCGTGCGGGTCATCCGGAGGCACCAACCCGGCTCGCTGCGCGCGATCGGCAAAGTACTTCATTTGCTCGGCGGGCGGCAGCGCTTTCAGCTCCGCCAGCGGCAGATGCTCCTCGCCCGGAAACAGGGCCATCACCAAGTGTAGAAAGTCGTCCTCCTGCAATGCCTCCTCGCCGGGGACCGCTCCAGAGTCCAACAACGCCACCAAGCCGACGTTGGCGCCCGCGGCGCGGAGCCGGCGAGCCACTTCGTACGCAACGTTGCCCCCGAGCGACCAGCCACATAAGTGGAAGGGACCGTCCCCATTGGCTTGGCGAATGGCCCTGGCATAGTGTTCGGCCATCTCCTCCATCGTCTCGTGCGGAGGTCGTTGTCCGTCGACACCGACTGCTTGCAAGCCAAGCACAGGCCGCTGCAGGCGTTCCGCCAGCGGCAGGTAACAGAAGACGGTGCCGCCGGCCGGGTGCACGCAGTACAGCGGCACGCCCTCGCGCGGCTCGCGATGCAGCGGCACCAATGCGCTCGACAGCAACGCTGTTTCGGGCTCGCGCAATAACTGGGCGAGGCGCCGCGGGGTTGGGTCCTGGAACAGCGCCGCCAGCGGGAGCGTGACGCCGGTCCGCCGGGTGATCTCGCCCATTACACGGACCGCCAACAGCGAATGGCCGCCGATCTCGAAGAAATTGTCGAGGGCGCCCACGGGCTGGATGCCGAGCAGCGACTCCCAGACATCCACAATCAGACGCTCTTCGTCGTCGGCAGGCGGCTGATACTCCGCCGCCCAAGCCGGCCGTCCGGGCGGAGGCGGCGGCAGCGCTCGTCGGTCGAGCTTCCCCTGGCTGGTGCGCGGCAGTTCGTCCAGCACCACCAGGGCCGCGGGGATCATGTGTTCGGGCAGCCGCTCGCGCAGTCGCTCGTACCACCGTGGCGAAAGTCGAGCCGCCACCTTGTCTCGCAGTGGGTGGTTCGCATAGTGGTCCAATGACTCGACATCCGCGCCGGACTTCAAAGGCGCCCGCTCACGAGGCGATCGCTTCTGCAGTCGCGGCTCAGGCTCGTTTTGGCCGGGCGACGGGGAAACAGGCTCGACGAGTTCAAGTGTGACGTCGAACAGCTCCGGCGCAGTCCCCCAGTGAACCGAGACCGTCACGGCTCGGGAGCGCTCGAGAGCGAAGTAGTCGGCGGGATCCACACCGCCGCGTTGTTGTTCCACGGTCGCTCGCAACTCCTCGACGGACGCTGTCGTGCCCTCTTGCAGACGCCTCCAGAGCCAGCCGTCGTGCGCGACGCGGCTATTGGTGAGCCCCTGAATGGTGACACGAGAATGTCGTTCGCGTCGCATCCACTCCACCACCTCCTCGGGGCAAGCTCTGCTGTCTCCTGCCCGCAGCAACTCGCCGTCACTTGCCTCGGGCAGAGAGTCTCCCTCACTGCCTTCGGCTCTAAATGACAAGATCGCGTCGTATCGAAAGCGGACGAGCTCGTTGTCGCCGCCGTCCCGCTTCAACAATACGTCCGCTTGCTGCAGGCGGGGCAGAGTCCGCAACAGCGCGGAGAAGAGCTCCGGCGCGAGCAGCAACTCCTCTTCGTGCGCCACACGGGCGTGCACGCGGCTCAGCAGCTGCCTGCCCGAGTCCCCCGCTTCCCCACGCGCCAATTCAATGCCCGCGGCCAACTGGTATTGCAGCCCCAGATTTCTCAAGTCCCCCAAGAAAATGTGGCCTCCCGGCGCCAGCAACGGCGCCAATTGCCTCAGCACCGCCAGCAGGTATTCCACATTCGGGAAGTACTGAACGACCGAATTCAACACCACCGTGTCAAAATGCCGTGCCGGCAGCTGAAGTTCGCCCACTTGGTCCGCGGCGCACTGGCGCAACTGCACATGCTGGCGATCGTTGCGGCGATCGAGCACGCCTTGGACTTGCTGCAGCGACGAGGCCAGGAAATCGACGCCGACGTACTCGTCCACCTCGTCGGCCAAGCGGTGCAGGATCAGGCCGGTTCCGCAACCAACCTCGAGCACGCGCCGCGGACGCAGTCGACGAATGCGGGCGGCGGCGTTGTCGGCCCACTTGCGCATCTCCTCGTCGGGGATCGGCTTTCCGGTGAAACTATCGATCCAACCGGCGATGTTAAATTCTGGGTCCAGGGCTAGCGGCGCGGCGCGGTGTGTCTGCTCAAACAGGGTCTGCCAGGCGTCCACCTGCCCACGGGCCTCTTCCTCGATTTGAAATTGCGAACGAGTCGGCACGACGTAGGCCACCAACTTCGCCGGCTCATCGACATCGTCTTGCCTGGCAATCACGGCGGCCCGCTCGACCTCGGGCATCTCTTCGAGCACGGCCGTGATCTCACCGGGCTCAATGCGGTAGCCACGTATCTTGACCTGCTCGTCGAAGCGGCCCAGGAATTCCAGCACGCCGTCGGCGCGCCACCGCCCCAGGTCGCCTGTGCAGTAAAGACGCTCGCCGGGACGCGAGGGATCGTCGACGAATTTGGCCGCGGTCGCCTCGGGCAGATTGCGATAGCCGCGCGCGACTCCCGGTCCCCCGATGCAAATTTCTCCAGGCACGCCGATCGGTGTCGGTTTTCTCTGTTCGTTCAGCACGTAGACGCGTTGTCCCGCCAGCGGTGTGCCGATCGGCGGGCGCGCGTCGACGGGAAGCCGAAGCTCGTGCATCGTGCAGCCGACCGTCGCCTCCGTAGGACCATAACCGTTCAGCATGCGGCGCCCGGCCTCCAACCACGTTCGCGCCAGCTCGCCTGTCAGCGTGTCGCCGCCCGTCGAGACTGTGAGCAGCGTCGGCGTCGCCGCTGGCGCCAATAGCGCGAGCTTCGGAGGCGGGAACTTGGCGACGCTTACTCGCTCACGCTGAATCAATCGAGTCAACTCGGCAGGGTCGAGCGCCTCGGCGGCGTCTGCGACGATCGAGCAGGCGCCGGTGGTCAACGCCAGCAACGGCTCGGAGAGCCCGCCATCGAACGAGGGACTGAGGCTGTGCAAAATACGACTGTGTGAGTCAACACCCATCCGCGCTGCCTGGCCGCGCAGGAACCGGACGATGCTGCCATGCTCGACCTCCACGCCTTTGGGCCGCCCGGTCGAGCCAGAGGTAAAAATGATGTAGGCCAGATTGGCTGGTCCGACTTCTGGCAAGGGCGACTCGGGCAACTTCTCGTGGCCAGGTGCCAGCAATTCGTTGGGTGACAACCAATTGGACGCTCCCAGCAATGGCGACTCCGCAATGACCAGTGCGGGGTGGCAGTCTTCCACCAACCATTGCTTGCGTTGCTCGGGCAACTCGGGGTCGACCGGCACGTAGACACCGCCGGCGCGCCAGACCGCCAGCAGCAACTGAATCAGTGACGAAGAACGGGGCAAGCACAGTAACACCGGGTCGCCGGGCTGCAGGCCTTGTGCGATCATTCGCCGCGCCGCGCGTTCCGTCTGTCGGGCCAGCGTCAGATAGTCCAGCTGCTCGTTTCCGTAGACGATGGCGGGCGCCGAGGGCGTGCGATTCGCGTGGCGGAGTATCTCCTCGGCGCCATTGGTGACGGGAGGATCGTCCAAGGCCGTGTCGTCCTCGCACCACGACTCGCGCAGTTCCCTTGCGGCGGCCGTCTCCGCGGGCAACTCGCCCACAATGAGGTCGAGGTTCGTGCAAGCCGCCTCCAGCAGCACCAAAAACGCGCCCACCAACCTCTCAACGGTTGCCGAGTGAAAGAGGTGAGTGCGGTACTCAACTTTTCCTCGATACCCCTCGCCATCGGGCGTCAGCAACAGCGTCAGATCGTGTTTCGCCGTGCCGTAGTCAAATTCCAGCGGTTCAATCGCCAATCCTCCCGCGGCCGATTGATGTTCGGGGGCATTCTGAACCACCAGAGCGGTTTGGAATAGCGGCGAGTGGCTGCGGTCGCGGCCGGGGGCCAACGATTCCACCAACCGTTCGAACGGCAGGTCCTGATGTGCAAACGCGTCTGTCACCGTTTGCTTGGTCGCTTCGATCAACTGCCGAAAGCTCTGCTGATCTTCGACGCGGCAGCGAATCACCAGCGTGTTGACGAAGAACCCAATCAGCGACTCGACCAGTGGATGTCTTCGGTTGGCCACAACGGTGCCAACGCAGAGGTCCGTCTGCCTCGTGTAGTGTCGCAATAGCGCGGCGTACGCCGCCATCAACACAGTGAACGGGGTCGTGCGCATGGCAGACGCCGCTTGCTGGACAACTCGCCCGAGCTGGGGCGACAACGTGAAGCTGAGCTGCGTGCCGTCAAAGTCCTGCACGTTGGGACGAGGGTGATCCAGCGGCAACTCGATCACTTTGGGGGTGTCGTGCAGCTGCGATTCCCAGTACCGCAGCTCTTGCTGCAGCCGCTCGCCGTCGAGCCGTTTGCGTTGCCAAACGGCGAAGTCTCCATAGTCGAGCTGCAGAGCGGGCAATTCAGGCTCGCGCCCGTGCCGTCGCGCATCGTAGCAGACGGCCCACTCCTTCAGCAGCACAGCCATTGACCAGCCGTCCGAGATCACATGATGCATCACCAGCAGCACGACGTGCTGCTCGGTGCCGCGCTGGTAGAGGTGACAGCGGAGCAGCGGCCCCTTGGTGACGTTGAACGGTCGCCGCGCGTCCTCTCGAATTCGGCGAGTCAATTCCGCTTCGGGCCAAGCCGCGGCGTCCACGTGCTCGACCAACGGAGGCTCGGCGGCCGTTTCATCGCAGTCGGGCTTGGCGTCGAGGACTCCGATCACGCGCTCTGCTGCGCCGTCGACCATGCGGTAGGTGGTCCGCAATGTGTCGTGCCGGCGGACGATGTCCAACAACGCGGTGTGGAAGGCCTCGACGTCCAGCGGCCCGGACAGTTGCGCTGCCAACGGCATGTTGTAGAACGGATTCTCGCGGGCAATCTGATCGACGAGCCAGAGCCGTTGCTCGGCGAACGAGAGCGGATTTCCTTCCTCCGCGGAACGCCGCGCAGGGGCGTCGTCTTGGCCCACGGAAGCTCGCGCCGCACCCAGCCGCTGCTCTAGCAGGGCTCGCTTCTCGGGCGACAAGCTCGCCAGCCGCCGTTCCAGGTCGTTCATGGTCACGATGGCTGCCTCAGCCTTGGGATCGATGGGCCGGCAACACCTCGCTATCGGCCGAGCAATCTTCGATCCCGAGGCCGGCCTGCAAGTACTTCAGCAACTCGCAGCGGTGGGTGTGTTGGAACTGTGTCGCGTCGGCCTGCCCGATGAAATGCATCTGTCGAATCAGTGGCTTGGCGCCGAGGTGTTCGTCCAAACGCCAGTCGTTTTCCAGCGACTCGGAGATATGGTGTTCGTCCACGTACTCACCGCGCGAATATCGTCGTAGGCGCGGGTGCAGATATGCGTCCTGATACGCCTTGGCGGCATCGGGCTCGCGATGTTCGGCGAACGGATCCTCCTTGAACTCGCCATATTCCATCGTGACGACATAGTACTGCTCATTCTCGCTAAACGCGCTGTCGGCCACGTACTCGACGGGCAGAATGTCGTAGTATCGCACCTCTTGCCGTTTGTGGTCCACGACGATGACATCGCAGAGAAATCCCGGCTGATGCATCAGCCCCGCGTTGGTGCTGACGCGCCGAATCAATTTGTCGGCGAGCGCCTCGGCGTCCATCGGCAGCCGCTCGCAGGGCCACTCGTAGTTCGGGTCGACGCGTTGCTGCACGATGCGACTCAGACAGAGGACGTTGAAACGGAACCCGTGCAACACGTTGGACATCGTCTTTTTGAGGTCACGGATCTGCATGATCGTGCCCGCGTAAAACAAGTTCGGCAGGTTTTCGGACTCCCAGCCGCTGGTCATCGCGGGGAGCCGGCATTCGCAGGCGAGATCGGGCTCGCAGCCCCCGCCGAACAGCGAGTAATCCCAGCGAAAGCCGGCGCAACAGATCACGCGATCGTAGGCCATCACGGCCCGCTGTCCCTCGGCGTGCGAGAACCTCAGCGTCACGACCAATTCGTCGTCGTCACGCTCGATCCGCTCGATCTCGGCGTCCAACACCGAGTTCTGTCCCTTGAGGATATAGGTGTCGAGAAAGTCATTGTTGACGGCGCGCAGGTGTCCGAAGAAGTGCGTCTGCCAAGCGAATTTGATCGGCGACGGGCTGCAGAGATGCGTGACCCGCGTGACGTGCCCGAGATGGTTGGCGGTCTCGAACGCCGAGTTGCCCTTGCCAATGATCAGCACCTTCTGGTTCGCAAAATCGTCCGGATCGAGCGAGCAGTCCATGTAGTTCTCGGTCAACTCGATGCCGGGAATGTCCGGCAAGAACGGCTTCCAGACTCCGGTGGCGACCACCAGGCAGCGGCACTCCAGCGACTGACCGCATTCTGTCAGCACTCGATATCCGTTCTCCCCGTTGCCGCCAAGCGGCTCGATCCGGCACACGCGAGTGTTGAACTGGATCTTCAGATTGAAGCGGGCCGCGTAGTCGCGGAGGTATCTCGCGTAGTCGCGGGCATCGGCAAAGTACTCCTCGGAGTACTTGGTGAACGACATTTGCTCGTCATCGCAGAGCAGCGAGTTCCAGTCGTAGCGCAGCTTGCCCTCGGCGTCGTCGTAGCCGGTGTAGCGTTTGTTGATCGAAAGCAGCTTGCGGTGGCGCGGGTAGAGCTCGAAGAACGTGCCGACCCGGTCGGCTGACTCAAGCGTCAAGCAGTCGCGCCCATCTCGCTGCAGCAAATAGGCCAGCTGCAGTCCGGCCGGGCCGCCGCCGATGATCAGGTAGTCAACTTGACGTGTCATGTTCACCCTTTTGCAATCGTAAGCTACGGCGCATCGGCCCATTCTACGCGGCTGGAAGGCTTAGGCCAGAAGCGCCGGCACCGGCTCATCAGCCAATAACCCGCCAGGAAGATGGCCAGCGTCAGCGCGGCAAAGGCCTGCATCGCGGGGCTCATCGGTATCAACACCAGCGTTGACAGCAGCTCGACCGAGATCAACACGGTGAGCATCGCCACAATGGCGCCTCGGGAGAGCCAGCGACAGGCAATGGCGCCTAGCGGCGCGCCGACAACCACAATCGGCGCCGCCGCAATCCAGAATTCAAAGACATCGCGACTGATGCTCTGAGTCGTCAGTCCGATCGCCACACCGACGAGCGAATTGGACGCCATCAGCACCACGGTCGTCGGCGTGGCCACTCGCTCGTCGACGCGAAACAGCAACACCAGCACGGAAAAGGCCACCAAGTCCAGCCCATTGCCGAACAGCGAGGACACCACGCCGCCGGCGATTCCCGCCAACACCAGAATCCATGTCGCCGGGCTCTCCTGCAGCGTGGCGGTGACGCCGCGCACGTCGTCGCGTTTGAAGCGGTAGGAGATGAGCAGCGTCGTGGCAAAACCGCACTGCAACATGGTGAACAGCACTCGCACCACCGGCGGACGCACCAGCGGCGCGACGAAGAAGATGCCCACCACCATGCCCAAGGCGCCCCCCGCGCCGACTCGCCACAGCGCCTTCCAGTCGAGCGTGCGACGCATGGCGAAAATGGTCAGTGAGGCCGCGGTCATGCCCACCGATTGGATGGCCAGCGCAAACCACCTGGCGTTGTCGGGAGTGACGTGCAGCACCTTGGTGAACACCGGGAAGGCGACGGCGCCGCCACCCTCGCAGGTCGCGCCGGCGATCAACGAGCCGAAGATCATGGTCGTCGCCACCGCCCAATGCTTGGCCATGGTCTGAAATGGCGCAGGAGCCAGCAACAACCAAAGCGTCCAAACGACGGCAATGGTGGAGGCGGTCACGATGAGCCATCGTCGCGATGCCATGGGTTGCTCTTTCTGGGAAGGGGACACGAAGTGTGATCCGAACGCGTGGCCGTCGGGCGCCGTCGCGCTTGGACTACCGGCGAGTTGTTTGGCGAAACGACCGCAAACGCGGGTCAGCTTGGTTGCGCTCGGGGCAATCGATGGTTGGGGAGGCCGTTGAAAAACACCTTTTCTGGCAATCAGACCAGTATTGCTGCAGGATGAACGCTGTTTTGATTGCCAGCGGGGTCTTGTTCAGCAGGCTGTGAGGCGGGACGCGGCGACGTGGGCGCAATCGGCCGGCGGGATCAATGGTTGGGGGGAGGCTCCTGGTCGGGAGGTTCCATGGAAGCGCGGGCTTCTTCGTCGGACAGTTCCTCGATAGACGACAAAAGTGACTCCAGGTCGGTTTCGCGGGCTGCGATCGCCAGCAGCAATTGCTGGGCCAGCGCTTCAATCGTGGGCCGCTCGAAAAACTCGGGCACGCTCAGCGCGACGGCGTGCCGTGACTCCAACCGGCTGAGCACTCGCATCGCCTTCAGCGAGTGTCCGCCGATCTGGAAAAAGTCGTCATGCACGCCGAGCTCGTCGCACTGGAGCACTTCGCGCCAGACGTCGGCCACTTCGCTTTCCAGCGGCGTGCGCGGAGCGAGGCGCGGCGTCGACGGTTGGACGCGGTTCCCCGCCGACTCGGCCAGTTTGCGTCGATCCACCTTGCCGGCGGGGGACTTGGGCAACTGCTCCAGTGTGACAAACTCCGAAGGGCACATATAGGCGGGCAGCCGGCCCAGCAGATGCTCTCGCAGCGTTTCGGTGGTGGTCGTCCCGTCCGGCACGAGATAGGCGACCAGCGCCGTGGTGTGAGCGGCGTCGATCTCGCAAAGCACGGCGCACTCGCGAACCAGCGGGTGCTCGGCCAGCGCTGACTCCACCTCGCCCAATTCGATGCGGAAGCCGCGGACTTTGACCTGAGCGTCGTCGCGGCCGAGAAAATCGAGCCGCCCGTCCGCGCGCCAGCGAACTCGGTCGCCGGTGCGGTACATCATTCGCCCGGGCTGCTCCTGAAACTCGTCCGGCACAAACCGCTCGGCAGTCATCGCGTCGCGACGCCAGTAACCTCGTGCCACGCCGGCGCCGCCCAAGTAAAGGTCGCCCGGGACGCCCATCGGCGCCGGGCGTCGCTGCTCATCGAGCACGTAGACGCGCGTGTTGTCGATCGGCCGCCCGATGGTGGGCGAGTCGGCGTCGGTGACCGGGTCGAGGGTCGACCAGATCGTGGTTTCGGTCGGCCCGTATACATTCCACAAGGCGGCCCCGTCACGAGTCAGGTCGCGAGCCAAATCGCCCGTCAGCCGCTCGCCGCCGCAAAGCAATCGCAACTGGGGAGCGTGTGGGACTCCGTCCGCCACCTTCAGTGACAAGTCGCTGTCACTTTGGCCGCTCATCCGAGGCCGCCAGCCCGCGGACGTCAGCATGCGAAATCCGCTGGGGGTCGCTTGTAGGAACGTCACTCCCTCGCTGGCGATCAGCTGCGCCAACGCGTGCGGGTCGCGCGTCGTGTCGCACGAGGCCAGCACGACGCGGGCGCCGACTGTCAGCGGAAGGAACAGCTCGAGCACCGAGATGTCGAAGGAGATGGTCGTGTGAGCCAGCACGCGATCATCGCTGCGCAAGCCAGGTGCGCGAGCGAAACTTTGCAGGAAGTTCGCCACGCCGCGGCGCGTCACCATCACACCCTTTGGCTCGCCGGTCGTGCCCGAGGTGTAGATGATGTACGCGAGGTGATCCTCGGCGGCATGCATGGCTGGCGCCAACTTGGGTTCCCCGCATGCCTCGGCCTGAATCGTGCTCCACGACACGCAGCGAGCGGAGCTCGGCAGCAAATCTCGGGGCGTAGAAGCTCCACACGCGACGGCGGCGTCGGCGGTCGAAACAACGTCATCGGTGACCACGATCGCGGGGCGGCAGTCGTTGGCGATCGCCCGCAGCCGCGCTGGCGGATGGGTCGGATCCAGCGGCACATACGCCGCGCCGGCCTTGAGCGTCGCCAGCATCGCCGCCAACATCGCCGGCGAGCGACGCATCATGATGCCGACCGGCACGTCGGGCCCCGCGCCTCGCTTCTGTAGCCAGTGCGCCGCTTGGTTGGCCTGTTCATGCAGTTCGGAGTAGGTGAGCTCTAGCCCGTCGAATCGCACCGCGACCGCATCGGGCGTCTTGGTCGCGGCCAGCTCGAGCTGTGCGACGGGGCAGTTGGTCACGAGCTGGCGGTCGGTTGCGTTGCGATCCACCAACAAATCCCAACGCTCCGCCTTGGCGGGAATCGGCAACGCCGACAGCCGAATCTGCGGGCTGTCCGCGACCGTCTGCAGCACCGCAAGGTAGGACTCGAGAAACCGTTCCGCCGAGCTGGCTGACATCCGTTCGCGCTGGAAGCTGAGTTGTGCCGACCAGCCGTCGCGCCCCGGCTCGAGCGACAGGGCAATGTCAAATTCCGAGATGCCCGCCTGCCCGGCCTGCACATCGCAAACCGTGGCCCCGGCCACTCGCGCCGGCGCCTCGGGCATGTCCTGCACCAGCAACAAGGCTTGCACCAGCGACAGCCGCCCGGGCTCGCGCCGTGGTTGTCGGTCCTCAACCAGCCGCTCGAACGGGTAATCGGCATGCTCCAAATCGCGGATCACTTCGTCACGCGAATGGCGCATGAACTGGGCAAAGGTCGGGTCGCCCGACAAGTCGCCGCGCAGTGCGACCGTGTTGATGAAGCAGCCCAGAATGTTTTCCAACACCGGCCGAGCGCGATTGGCGGTCACCGTGCTCACGAGCACGTCACGCGACGAGGCATAGCGGCTCAACACAACCTGGAACGCGGCCAGATGCACCATGAAAGGCGTCGCGCCGAACTGCCTCGCGAGATGCTGAATCCCCGCCAGCAGCCGCTCGTCCAATGCCGCTCGGCACAAACCGTTGCCCGTCTCGGGCTCGTCACTCGTTTGCAGCGAAAGCGTCTCCGGTGCGCCCTCCAAACGCCTCCGCCAGTACTCCGATTTTTGCGTGGGCGGAGGCAGTTGCGACTGCCACGACGCGTACGCGCTATAGCCCGGCGCGTTGGGAGGAGACAAATCCGCTTCGCCCAGTTCCCGCAACAACAAGCCGATCGACCAGCCGTCGGCAATCAAGTGGTGCAACACCAGCGTCACTCGCCAATGGCTGTCGCCCACGCGAGCCACACCGGCGCGCATCAGCGGCGCCTGTTGCAGATCCATCGGGGGCTCGAGCAGCTGGCGCTCAAACGTCTCGAGTGCGGCTTCCACGCCGGAACACTGCGACGAATTCGCGCCGATGGCCCGGAGATCCGCCGCTTGCCAATTCAACTCCGCCTCGCTGTGCACCCGTTGCCGGGGCTCGCCGTCGGCGTCCTCAAAAAAGGTCGTCCGCAGCACGTCGTGGCGAGCGATGATCTCGCGCAGCCGTTGTTTCAAGGCGGGGATATTTAAGGCGCCCTGCAGATCCAGCCGCAAAGGAATGTGGAGCGTGCCTCCGACGCTTAGGGATCGTCCAAGCCGATCCAATGCCCAAAACCGCCGCTGGGAATCGGTCAGCGCAATGGTCTGCACATCGTCCAGCGGCTCGAGCTGAAGGCAGTAGTCGGCGTGTCCTCCCGCGCTTTCGGCGACCAGCTGCTCCATCGCTCGAGCAAAGTCGTGGAGCGTCGAATGCCGGAACAAAACGCCCAAAGGCACGTCGAAGCCCAACAACTCCGCCACGCGGCCGAGCATGGCGGCCACGCGCAGCGACTTGGCGCCCAGCAGGAAGAAGTCGTCCTCGCGGCCGACCCGCTCGACGCCTAGCACCTCCTCCCAAATGACCGCCAACTGTTGCTCCATCTCGGTGACCGGCGGCGTCGCGTCCCGAACCTGAGCGGAATCGGGGAGCGGCCATTGGGCCAAGACTCTCAACCCGCCCTCCAGGTACAGCCGACGGCACTCGCCGCGGCGAGTCTTCCCGCTGGAAGTTTTGGGCAGGCTGCCGGCGCTAATCAACACCAACGCGTGAGGTGTGATGCCGGCCTCCGTGACTAACGCCTGCACGGCATTTCGCAACAGTTGCGCAAGATCGTTCTTCTTGGGGCGGAGGACCTCTTGAACGACGACCAGTTTCTCGTCGCCGTCCAACTCCAGCGAAAAAGCGGCGCCTCCGTCGACCTTCAAGTCCGGATGCGACCCCTGCACCGCCTGCTCGAGATCGAGCGGGTAGAGGTTGCGGCCGCCAATGATGATCAGCTCTTTGCGGCGCCCCGTGATGAACAGTTCGCCTCCCCGCAGGAAGCCCATGTCCCCGGTCCGAAGATACCGACGGTCGGGCGACTCATTGGCCACCGTCGCCCGAAACACCTCCTCGGTCCGACGGGGATCGCCCCAGTAGCCTCCCCCAACGCCGGGGCTGCGAAGCCAGATTTCACCGATCCGGTTCTCCCCCAGCCGCAGGCGAGTCTCGGGGTCGACGATGCTGAGCTCCACTTCTTCCGCCGCGGGGCCGCACCCGACTAGAGTGCGTGAGACACGGCCGGGCTGAGCGGCTGCCGCCTCGTTGGCTTCGAGCCGCTCGAGGTCGAATTCTTCACGCCGGGGCGCCGACGCCTGGTGCTCGCCACTAACGATGAGCGTGGCCTCCGCCATGCCAAAGGCCGGCAAGAAAGTCTCCGGACGAAAGCCCGCGGCGGCGAATTTGTTGGTGAAGGACTCCAGTGTGGCCGCCCGCACGGGCTCGGCCCCGGTGACCGCCACTCGCCACGAACTCAGATCCAAGCTCGCAACTTGATCGGGATCGACTTTCCGCACGCACAACTCATAGCCGAAATTCGGCGCCCCGCTGGTCGTCGCGCGATACCGATCGATGGCGCGAAGCCAGCGTATCGGCTTCTGCATAAACGCCAACGGCGACATCGCGATCGTGTGCCGGCCGCTGTAGATCGGCAACAACAGACAGCCGATCAGGCCCATGTCGTGGTAGGGAGGAAGCCAGTGGGCCACCACCGCATTCGGCACGTCGAACATCGCGTTCATCGCGCGGAAGTTGTGCATCAGGTTCCCGTGGCTGACAACCACACCCCGCGGAGTGCCCGTGGACCCCGAAGTGTATTGAAGCAGCGCCAGATCGGCGGGCGACCCCGGAGTGCACACCAATTCGGTCGGCGTCGCTTGGAGGTCGGGCTCATCGAGCAGCATCAGCGCTGCGCCGCTGATTTTTTCCAGCTTGGTCTGCTGAGCCATCCCGGAGGTGGTCAGCAGCCAACGAGCGCCGGCGTTCTCTACGATGGCCTGCAGTCTCGGCAACGTGCGAGGCAGACGGAACGGGTCGGGTGGATAGACCGGAACCGCCACGGCCCCGGCGTAAAGGCAGGCGAAAAAAGCCACGACGTAGTCGACGCCCGGTTCGAAAACCAACAAAACCGGCTCGCCCACCGCGCCCGCAGCCGCCAAACGGCCCGCTAGCGCCATCGCCCGATCGTGGAGCTCTCGGTAGCTCAGCGTCTGCTCATCACACTCCCCGTCACGAAGAAATGTGAAGGCGGGCAATTCCGGGTGCGCCTCGGCACGCCACGACAAGACCGCGACCAGCGTTTGGCAATCGCCGGGCGGAATTGAAGCACGATGTTCCGTGGTTCCAATGGCATTGATGTCTTGTGTACCGCTCATCCCTTAACGTTGTGTCCCTGGCTTGCTTGAACATGGGTTCTCGCCCCCGCCAGTTCTCGTCAACATTTCGCTGCCGGCCCGGCGACGTCCGACTTGAAGATTTTGCATCACGGGTGCCCTAGGTGGCCGTGTTTTTCAACAGGCTGTTAGGAGAACGGAGAATCGAATCCCGTGAGCGCTCTCAAGACCGAATCGCGGGTGGCCGGACTAAAGTTGTGTGAGGATGGATTTAGGACGACGCGTTGGCTCCACGAGGGGGTCCCTCGCCCGCCCCGCCGGACTTCGGATGGTAAACCGGTGGGGCAATCAAGAGATCACACGTCACACGCATTTTAGCCGCTGGCTCCGTTGCCCGCATGCCCCTTGAGGCACATGCAGTCTTCCTGGTTGACCTAAAGTTCCTGTTTGCGCGTCCTCAACCCGCTTATGCGGATACCCCCCGCTTGAGGTTTGGGGGCCTTGGGAATTGTCAATTCAGCGAAATTTGCGAAGGCTGGTTGAATATCGTCATCTGCCGCCAAAACCGGACGCGGAAAGCGGGGAGCGGGGAAAACCATTCCGATGGACCGTCATAACACCCCGCCATTTCGGAATGTTCGTGCTGGCGAAGTCAGTCTGGACGGCAGCGTACAGCCGAGCGAACCATCCAATCCGGCCGATGCGGGTTGGCCAACGGTTCGTCTTCGCCCGAAAGACGCCCTCCGTGGGACGCCGTCGCCTTGCGGACGAACTATTGCGGATCGCCGGACGTATGGTCCAAACCCAACCGCGGGATAGGTTGGTTTTGGCCGCGGGCTGGCAGCCTGCACCACGACATCCCGTCAACGTTGCGGATTTCCGGGGCAAAAGGGTTACAATTCGAGGGCAAAGGCGGTCGATCGTGCGATCAATCTCTCGGAGCCGCCCAGATCGGCATGGTGTCGATTGCAACGATGAAGTAGTACAAACCTGACGGTGTCCTAGAGGACATTTCAAAAATCTTCCCTGGCGCAATCGAAGGCAGTTTTTCTGCTGGTTTTATCAACCCGATTGCCGATCGGGAAGTTATTGAAATGCGTTGTCGTCCTTCAGCGCACTCGCCTTCTGCCTGGAAAGTAAGGACGTTTCCACGATTCTCTGGGGTGCCTCATGACACGAAATCGAATGTTGGCCCTGGTTGCGGCATGGATGCTGTTCGCACCGCTGTTCGCGTCTGCGGAATCCGTGGATGTACAAGCCAAGCCGCTGCCGGCAATTCAGCCGGGCACCATCCTGGCCAAACCGGCACCGCAGGGTTGGACGCACTTGGTGTTGTTCGCGCGACCGAGGCTGGCAGCGGGCGACGTCGACGCCGCGCCCGATACGGCCAAGCGGTTTGCGGCCATGTTTTCGACGGCCATTGTCGCTCGCGTCAAGGAGCAGTCCGGCCAATTTCAGTTAGATGAAGTTGCCATGGGGCTAGCGATGGACATCGACGGCAAGCAAACCATTGTCGACTCCAATACGGCGGCTGCCCTCGGGGGCAAGCTCGGGCTATTTGGCGGCCGAGTGTTGTCGGCCGCGGAGGAGGCCCTAAAAGAGGTGAAGCAGATCGCTCGTTACGAAACGATGATGCTCTTTGACGCCAAAGCACTGGTTCACCACAACAATGAACACCAGGAAATGCTGGTTCGGCATTTGATCTGGGTCTCCAAAAAGACGGGGCAGTTGGGGGCCGCGTTGTGGCTCCAGGAACCCGGGGATAGCGGTTTTCAGTTGGCGCAGGACCATTTTGTGGTGCTGCCGCCCACCTGCGTCGAGGACCGCGTGCTCCACGTGGACAAGACAAAATTCACGCTGGGCGTGCCCGGCAAAACGGCATTTGCCCTCGAGCGGCTTCCTCGCGGCACCGAATATGCCTTCACGCCGGCCCTCCGCGCTACCGCCTCGCTCGGGACGTTTACGCCCGCACAGGTTCAGGAACTCGCCGTAAGTTTCTCGCAGGCGGTCGCCCAAGGCCCGAGCAGGAAATTGCGATAGCAGGCCGTAGTCGCCTCGTGGAAAACGTGCCCGTCACCGAGCGGCTGGCGGAGTGATCCGGATCTCGCAATCCGGCAGCGAGGCCTTGAGCTTCGCAAGTCCCACAGGGGTCACTCGTGTGCCTTCCAGCGAGATGCTCTTAAGGTTCGACAGCCGAGCGAGACACTCGATGCCGCTGTCGGTGACTTGCGTGTTGCTCAGGTCGAGATACAGACATTTGTCGAGCGACCATAGATGGGGCACGTCGTCATCCGTGATCGGCTCCTTGTTCATGCCTCGCACGTCACGAAAGCGGATCGCGTATTCGGCGCCATCTCTGGGAGCCTTTTCGCACTCGTCCCAAATCCACTGGAGCGTGCTCAGGTCAACTTGTCCACGTGCTCGCTCGTCCAATGATTCCGCCAGTTGGCGAAGGCTGTCCGGATCGCTCTCGATGGGGGAAAAGTAGACCTGTGCGATCAAGTTGGCGGTCCAGTCGACCGCTTGACTCCACTGGGCGCCGGGAACGCCCGTGGGCTTTCGCGATTTCATTGTCGTGATGCGATTCACGACCCGTTGGGTCAACGCGTTGTGTTCTCGCCAGCGCGCGAGATGCGTGGCGGGCGGGACGAGCAAGGCGGTCAAAACCGCGATGCCTGTCAGGCCAAGCAGCATGGTGCGCACGCTGAATCTCAGGTGACGTGCGGGCGTGCGATTCGTGTCTCCCGAGTTCATGTTGGTTAACCACGAAGTGCACGAAGAACACGAAGAAGTAAGCACGCACGCTTCAAAGGACGGTTGCGGAAAGCCACGCACCTCCAAAGGACCGTTGCGGAAAGCCACGCACCTTCAGAACGGTACCGAAAAGGCACCCACCTTCAAAGAACGATTGAATTCGAGAGTACCCCATGCGTCGCCATGTGTGAAGAACGAGGCGCCACCACCATTGCGCGGCCGAGATATGCGCGTTGTGGTGGCGGGGCGTCTGGCGACGCTCAGGGGGCAAGGTACAATTTCCGGCGTCGGATGAATCATGAAAGGATGTGCAATGACCAGACTCATTTTCGTTTTCGCTGCGTTGTTGGCAATTGCTAGCGGCTGCGGCCCGGGAGAGACGGAGCCAGCCGAACAGGCGACGGATGCCAAGGCAAAGGCGGACACCACGCCAGCGCCGAGCGACGCCGGGACTACAGCGAAGGAGAGGGCGTTGGCCGCCAAGAATGCGCTGTTCACGAAGCTGTCCTCGCGGCTGGTCGAGGCAATGAGCAGTGGCGGCCCGGCAGCAGCGATCCAGGTGTGCAGCCAGGACGCGGTGAAGATTGCTGCCGTGGTGAGTGAGTCTCAAGGAGTCCGCATCGGACGCACCTCGTTCAAACTCCGCAACCCTCGCAATGCTCCACCCGAGTGGACCGTGCCATTTGTCGAGCAACGCGTCGCCGAGCCCCAGTTTGTTGAACTGCCGGACGGCAACACCGGAGCGTTGCTGCCCATTAAGTTGCAGACCGCCTGCCTGGCCTGTCACGGACCGGAAGACACCATTGCATCGGATGTGAAGGCGAAACTCGCTGAACTCTATCCCGAAGATCAGGCCACCGGATTTCACGACGGCGATCTGCGGGGCTGGTTTTGGGTCGAAGTGCCCGCGAGCAACGATGCGACCGACACGGCCAAACAGTGACGAGCGCGCAGCCGCTCAGAGCGTCCGACGTTGCCCTCCCGAGTGTTCCTATGCCACTGAATTCGATTCGCGTCGGAAAGCCGACGCTGTGGTGTCTGATCTTAGCGTTCGCCGCTGCGATGCCGTCATTGGCACGGGGCGAGGAGGATGGCACGTCTCGCTGGCTCCTGGTGTCGATGCAAAAGCAGCGTGCGATTGTTACGTTTCGACGCGATGAGTCGGCATCGGCGACCTTGACGAGGGTCGCGTCCACACCTTGCTCGGCCGAGCCGGCGATCATGTGCGCTGCTCGCGATGGTCGGCGAGTGTTCGTCTCGTACCGCTCGAGTGGGCAGTTGGCCAGCTACCAACTCGACGCGACCAGCGGTCAGCTTTCTCTGCTGAGCGTCACCGAGGGCGGCGCCGATCCCGCCTACCTTCAATTGGACCGGAGCGAGCGGTATCTGCTTTCGGCCTATTATGTCGACAACAAGGTTGCGGTGCATCGAATTGACGGCGGCCGCTTGTCGTCGCAGCCCGTGCAGGTGGTATCGACGGCGCCGCGAGCACACGGGATCGCCATCGATGCGAGCAACAAGCTGGTGTTTGTGACGCACACCGGCGCCAATCGGATCTATCAATTCCGCTTCGACGCGGACCAGGGGTTGCTGAGCGCGGCCGAGCCGCCGTTTGTCGGCACGCCCGAGTCAGACCACCCACGCCACATCCAACTTCACCCCAACGATCGATGGGCGTACGCGAACAATGAGGCCGGTGACAGTCTGTCGATGTACGAGCTTGATCGAGAGACGGCGCAGTTGACGCGGCGGCAAACCTGTTCGACCCTTCCGGAGGACGCGGGTGACCCGAGCCAAAACTCCACCGCTCGGTGTGAGATGACGCCCGACGGGCGCTTTATCTATGTGGCAAACCGTGGGCACGACAGTCTGGCGGGGTTCGCGATTGATGCAACGTCCGGCAGGATGACGCCGTTGGGCCAATTCCCCACCGAGAAGACGCCCCGCTCGTTCACCATCGAGCCGCGGGGACGCTTTCTCTATGCGGCGGGGCAGGGCAATGGCAAGATTGCGAGCTACCGAATCGAACGCGACGGCAGGTTAGCTCTCCTCGGCAGCATCACGCTGGAGTCGGCCAGCGAGACGCCGAGTGTTCCTTGGGCCGTGCTGGCGGTCGATCAACGGCGCTGACTCGATCCACGACCTCAGCCCATGGTGTTGTTTCGCATGGGGTTCGCAGGGGGTTCGCAGGGGAGCCCCGTCGTGCGCTTCGGGTTGCTGTCGACTGCATTCGACGGCTCGGAGTTCGCCGAGTGTCCGTAGTTTTATCTTTGGCGGATACTGCGGGGTTATTGCGTGTACGTTGCCGCTGCGGTGAATTGTCGCTAGGTGTGGAGATGGCGTGCGGAGCGGCGCAACGTGTGCGAGACTGCTCACTTGTGTGCGTTTTGTCGCGCTGAACGGTGAGTGCCATTGTTTTTCTCGGGGCTTGGCGCCAATGGCTGAGGGAAACGGCGCTTGCCGAATCGCGGCACATCATTTGCGATCTGAGCGGTGTCAGCGACATCGCATTCTGCGGCGGCTATTCCTCTTGCCTACGGATTGCAGAGCATCCTTATGCCCGAAACTCACATCATTGTCGACGGAAACGAGGCGGCCACACGGATCGCCTATCAGTGCAGCGAGGTGGCTGCGATCTATCCGATCACGCCCGCCTCGCCGATGGGCGAGTTGGTCGACGCGTGGTCCAGCGCGGGGCGCGAGAATCTGTTCGGCACCGTGCCGCGCGTGATCGAGATGCAGAGCGAGGGCGGCGCGGCCGGCGCTGTGCACGGATCGCTGCAAGCGGGCGCCTTGACGACGACGTTCACGGCGTCTCAGGGGCTGCTGTTGATGATCCCCAATATGTTCAAGATCGCGGGGGAGCTGACGCCCACGGTGTTTCATGTCGCGGCCCGTTCGATCGCGACTCACGCCCTGTCGATCTTTGGCGATCACAGCGACGTCATGTCGGCCCGGATGACGGGCTGGGCGATGCTCGCCTCTTCGTCAGTGCAGGAGGCGCATGACCTGGCGCTCGTCTCGCACGCCGCCACGCTCAAGACGCGACTGCCGTTCTTGCACTTTTTTGACGGCTTTCGCACATCACACGAGCTGAACTGCATCAAGGCTCTGCCGGCGGACATCATTTCCGCGATGATGGACCTGGATTTGATCAAGGCACATCGCGATCGCGCGTTGAACCCGGACAGTCCGATGCTCCGCGGCTCGGCGCAGAATCCGGACGTCTTCTTTCAGGCGCGCGAGGCGGTCAATCCCTACTACGACGCCTGTCCGGGGATCGTCCAGGAGGCGATGGACCGATTCGCCGAGCTGACGGGCCGGAGCTATCGTCTGTTCGACTATGTCGGCGCCGCCAATGCCACGCGTGTCATCGTGCTCATGGGCTCGGGCGCCGGCGCCGTCGAAGAAGTGGTGCAGCACTTGAATGCTCGTGGTGAGAAAGTCGGCGTGCTCAAGGTGCGGCTCTACCGGCCGTTCGATATTGCGGCTTTCCTTCATGGGCTGCCGGCCACGACGGAGCAGATCGCCGTCTTGGACCGAACGAAAGAGCCGGGGGCGGTGGGAGAGCCGCTCTACACCGACGTGGTGGCGGCGCTGGTGGATCATTGGGCTGCGCGGGCGCCGGGCGCCAGCTTGCCTCGCGTCATCGGCGGGCGCTATGGCCTCTCGTCGAAAGAGTTCACGCCGGCGATGGTTTTGTCGATCTTCGCCGAGCTGGATCGCCAGGATCCGAAACGGCGTTTTACGGTTGGCATCAACGACGATGTCACTCACCTGAGTCTGGACTACGATCCGACCCAGTGGCAGGAGCCGAACGATGTCCGCCGCGCCGTGTTCTTCGGGCTGGGCAGCGACGGCACGGTCGGCGCCAACAAGAACTCGGTCAAGATCATCGGCGAGAGCACGCCGATGCACGCTCAGGGCTACTTTGTCTACGACTCGAAGAAGTCCGGTTCCGTGACGATCTCGCACCTTCGCTTCAGCGAGCGTCCGATCGAATCCAGCTACCTCATCGAGCAGGCCAATTTTGTCGCCTGCCACCAGTTCCAGTTTCTCGAGTCGCGAGACGTGCTGGAGTTGGCCGCGCCCGGCGCCACGTTCCTGTTGAACAGCCCCTATGGAGCCGACGAAGTTTGGGACAAGCTGCCGGTCGAAGTGCAGCAGCAGATCATCGACAAGCGACTGCGGTTGTTTGTCATCGACGGCTACCATGTGGCTCGCGAGGCTGGCATGGGCGGCCGAATCAACACCGTGATGCAGACGTGCTTTTTCGCGCTGGCCGAGGTGCTGCCGATCGACCTGGCGATAGAGGCGATCAAGAAGGCGATCCGCAAGACGTACGGGTCGCGCGGCGAGGCGGTGGTGCGGCGCAACGAGGAGGCGGTCGACAGCGCATTGAGCGCATTGCATGAGGTTCAGATACCGGCGACGGCGACCTCCGACTTGCGGCGACGACAGCTCGTTCCTGATGACGCACCGGACTTTGTCAAACGCGTCACGGGCCTGATGATGGCTGGCTTGGGAGACAAGCTGCCAGTCAGCGCGATGCCAGTCGACGGGGCGTTCCCCACGGGCACGGCACAATTCGAAAAGCGGCGGATCGCCGCGTCCATTCCCGTCTGGGATCCCGGCGTGTGTATCCAATGCGGGCTGTGCGCATTGGTCTGCCCTCATGCCGCGATCCGCTCCAAAGCCTATCCGACAGACGCGTTGAACGGCGCCCCGGATGGGTTCAAGACCGTGGGCTGGAGCGGCAAGGACCTGGATGGGTACAGCATGACGATCCAGGTGGCGCCGGACGATTGCACCGGCTGCAGCGTCTGCGTGGACGTCTGTCCGGCGCGCAGCAAGGAGGTCGCTCGACACAAAGCGATCAACATGGAGCCGGCGCTGGACCACGCCGATCGGGAGCGCGACTGGTACGATTACTTCCTGGGTCTCCCGGAGATCGACCGTACTCTGGCGGCGCACGATCAGGTGAAGGGCTCGCAGCTGCTGCAGCCGCTGTTTGAGTACTCCGGCGCCTGTGCGGGTTGCGGCGAAACACCTTATCTCAAGCTGATCACCCAATTGGTGGGCGATCGCCTGCTGATCGCGAACGCCACGGGATGTTCGTCGATCTTCGGAGGGAATCTGCCGACGACGCCTTGGACAACCAATGCCGAGGGCCGAGGCCCCGCCTGGTCGAACTCGTTGTTTGAAGACAACGCCGAGTTTGGCTTGGGCATGCGGCTGGCGGTCGATGAGCAAACGCGATTTGCCGCCGCTCAGCTGAAGAAATTCGCAGGGCAGCTGGGCGACGACTTGGTCCGCGCGACGGTCGAGGCGCCACAGACAACCGAGCCCGAGATCAATGCCCAACGCGAGCGGCTGCAGCAGATTCGCCAGCGTCTCGAGGGGCTCGACTCCGCCGAGGCCCGGCTGTTGACAAGCACGTTGCACGCTCTGGTCCGCCGCAGCGTGTGGATTGTCGGTGGCGACGGCTGGGCTTACGACATTGGCTTTGGCGGCTTGGACCATGTGCTGGCCTCCGGAGAGGACGTGAATATCCTCGTGCTCGACACTCAGGTTTACTCGAACACGGGCGGGCAGGCGTCGAAGGCCACGCCGCTGGGCGCCATCGCCAAGTTCGCGGCCGCGGGCAAGCCGATTCGCCGCAAGGATCTTGGCATGTTGGCCGTCGACTACGGCAGCGTTTATGTCGCGCAGATCGCGATGGGTTCGCAGCCATTGCAAACGATCCGCGCGATGCAGGAGGCCGAGTCGTATCCCGGCACGTCTCTGGTGATCGCGTACTCACCGTGCATCGCGCATGGCATCGACATGTCACAAACGATGACGCACCAGAAGGACGTCACCGCCAGCGGCTTCTGGCCGCTGTTCCGGTACGATCCTCGGAATGCAAGAGAGGGACTGCTGCCCTTCCGGCTCGACAGTCGCCGCCCCAAGACAACATTCCGCGAGTTCGCCATGAAGGAGGCAAGATTCGCCACGCTGGCACGCGCCAATCCGCAGCATGCGGAGCGTTTGTTTGCGATGGCTCAGCAAGAGATCAACGACCGCTGGCACTTCTACGAGCAAATGGCCGGCATTGAACGTGACTTCGCCCAAAATGAGCCCGAGGAGGCCACCACCGCATGACTGTTGAACTAAAAAGCTCGTACCTGGGCATGGAGCTGGCGTCGCCGATTGTCGCCGCGGCGTGCCCCCTGACGGGCAATCTGGATGTGCTGAAGCGGCTCGAGGAGGCCGGGGCCGGCGCGGCCGTCTTGCCCTCGCTGTTCGAAGAGCAGATTGAGTTTGAGGAGTGGAGTTTCGGCGGATTGATGGACTACGGCGCCGATTCGTTCGCGGAGGCGACGACGTACTTCCCGGAGCTGAACTCCTACAACACCGGGCCCGACGAGTATCTGGCGCTGATTTCGCAGGCGCGCGCCGCCGTCTCGATGCCGGTGATCGCCAGCCTCAACGGCGCCACGCCCGGAGGCTGGACGCGTTACGCCAAGATGCTCGAGGACGCCGGCGCCTCGGCGCTGGAGCTGAATATGTACAATCTCGTCACGGACGCGGATGTCACCGCGGCGCAGATTGAGCAACAGTATCTGGATTTGGTCACGTCGATTCGCGGCACCATCAAGATCCCTTTGGCGATCAAGTTGGGCCCGTTCTTCAGCGCTCTGCCCAACTTCGCCCGCCGCCTGACGGACGCCGGCGCCAACGGCTTGGTGTTGTTTAACCGCTTCTTCCAGCCAGATCTGAATCTGGACAAGATGGAAATCGATCCGCACATGGAGCTGAGCCGGCGGGGCGAGACTCGCCTGCCGATGCGTTGGATCGCGATCCTCGACCCGCAGGTCGAGTGCTCGCTGGCGGCCAACTCGGGCATTCAGACTGCGGTCGACGTTTTCAAAATGTTGCTGGTCGGCGCCGACGTGGCGATGATCGCCGCAGCCATCATTCGCCACGGACCCGAGCATGTCACCAAACTGCTGAACGACTTGCGAGGTTTGCTGGAGGAGAACGGCTACAAGTCGGTGAGCCAGTTCCGTGGCAGTTTCAATCATCGCAACACGCCGGATCCCCGCGCGTTCGAACGGCACAACTACATGAAGGCTTTGACCACGTACCTTACCGACCTCCCCTGACATCGGCCTCCCTTGTTGAAAAATCCCCCACCGGCAATCGACAACGCCTTCCCTTTGCGGACCAATGTTGTGTCGATTGCCGGGACAGGTGTTTTGTAACGGCAACCTAACTACATCCTCACCGCCCATGTTTCCGATCCGACACGCGGCGTTCCTGGCGCCGGATATTAAGCGGTTCGAGATTGAGGCGCCGCGGATCGCCGGACGGCGTCAGGCGGGGCAGTTCGTGATTGTGCGGATTCATGAGCACGGCGAGCGGATACCGCTGACGATCGCCGACGCGGACCCCGCCGAGGGCACGATCACCATCATTGTCCAAGGCATTGGCAAGACGACGAAACTGCTCAATATGCTTGAGGCGGGCGATGCGATCTCGGATGTCGTCGGGCCGCTGGGCGAGCCGTCGGAGATTGAGCGGTTCGGCGCCGTGGTCGTGATCGGCGGCGGGGTGGGCACGGCGATCGCCTTCCCGACGGCAGTCGCCATGAAGCAGGCCGGCAACCGAGTCGTCAGCATCGTCGGCGCCAAGAGCGAGGAGTATGTGTTGCTGGAGGATGAAATGCGTGCCGCCAGCGATGAGCTCTATGTGATGACGGATGACGGCAGCTACGGCAGCCGCGGTCTGGTGACCGAAAAGCTTCAACAGCTGATCGACTCGGGCGAGACGATCGATCGCGTGCTCGCGATTGGCCCAATTCGGATGATGCAGGCGGTGGCCGAGGTCACGCGTCCGCATCGGATCAAGACGATCGTCAGTCTCAATCCGATCATGGTCGATGGCACCGGGATGTGCGGTGGCTGCCGGGTGACGGTGGGCGGACAGACGAGGTTCGCTTGTGTGGACGGGCCCGAGTTCGACGCCCATGAAGTCGACTTCAAGATTCTGGCCCAGCGCAACTCGCTCTATCGGCCGATCGAGCAGGCTGCGTTGGAGTCGTTCGCGGCGAATCCTGTGGCCGCCGTCCAAGAGGCGCGACATTGTCACTTGGAGCAGAAGCATCCTCAGGTTGGGCCCCGCGGCCCGCAAGATAGCTGACGGCATCGATACGAGTCTGGAGATCGGATAGGGAACCCGAAGCGTTAGAGCGTTAGCGAGGTATAGGAAGTGAACATCCCCTGGAGATCAGTTCGATGTGCTTTCGGCTGCGGGTTTCCTTTCCGCTAGGATGTTCACTTCCTAGAGTCGTTTCCTGGCACTGACCCTGCAACATTTCCGGACCACGACGGATTACTTATGTCCGACCGCCTGCCCCCTAAAGAACGTACGAAGATTCCTCGCCAGCCGATGCCCGAGCAGGATCCGGCGGAGCGTTCGCATAACTTCAAGGAGGTCAACCGGGGCTTCGAGGTCATTGTCGCGCAGCAGGAGGCGCAACGTTGCCTCGCCTGCAACGACCCCAAATGCGTGCATGGTTGCCCCGTCGGAGTCAAGATTCGGGAGTTTGTCGATCTGGTCATACAAGGCGAGTACTTGAAGGCCGCGGCCAAAATTCGCGAGGACAACGTGCTGCCTGCCGTGACGGGCCGCGTTTGTCCGCAAGAGAATCAGTGCGAGGGATCTTGCATTTTGGGCAAGCGGTTCAGCCCGCTCGCGATCGGGCATCTCGAACGCTTTGTTGCCGACTACGAACAAGCGACCGGGCAAGTCGGCATTCCCGAGCGGGCGCCGGCGACCGGCCGCAAGGTGGCGATCGTGGGCAGCGGGCCCGCGGGGCTCAGTTGCGCCGGGGATCTCGTGTTGAAGGGCCACGACGTGACGGTGTTCGAGGCGCTCCACGAGATCGGCGGAGTGTTGGTCTACGGGATTCCGGAGTTTCGCCTGCCGAAAGAGATCGTTCGCAACGAAGTCGAGAACCTCGGCAAGATGGGCGTCGAGTTTCAGACCAATGTCGTGATCGGCAAGACCGTCACCGTCGACGAATTGCTCGGCGAGGAAGGTTTCGACGCGGTGTTTATCGCCACGGGCGCAGGGTTGCCGCGATTCATGAATATCCCCGGGGAGCACCTGGGCGGCGTCTACTCGGCCAACGAGTTTTTGACTCGTGTGAATCTGATGAAGGCCTACGATCCGGAGCACTATGACTCGCCGATATACGCTTGCAAAGGCCGCAACGTGGCGGTGGTCGGCGGCGGCAATACGGCGATGGACGCGATTCGCTCAGCTCGTCGGTTGGGTGCCAAGAACGCCTATGTAATTTACCGGCGCGGCGAGGAGGAGATGCCCGCGCGGCGCGAGGAGGTGCACCACGCCAAGGACGAGGGCGTGCAGTTTCTGAACTTGCACAACCCCGTGGAGTTTCTCGGCAACGATGACGGTTATTTGACCGGCGTAAAGCTGGTGAAAATGGAGCTGGGGCCCGAGGACGAATCGGGGCGACGCAGCCCGGCTCCCATAGAGGGATCGGAGTTTGTACTGCCGATCGACGTTGTGATCATCGCTATCGGCACTGGCGCCAACCCGCTGGTGCAATCCAGCGCACCGGACATCCAGACGAACCGCTGGGGATACATCGTCGCCGACGAAGCGACGCTGCGGACCACGAAGCAAGCCGTCTTCGCCGGCGGGGATATCGTCAGCGGGTCGGCCACCGTGATTCTGGCCATGGGCGCGGGCCGCAAAGCGGCGCGGTCGATTCACGAGTACCTTTCCACCGGCCAGTGGTGAGCGTCTCCATTACTTGGCCGAGATCAGAATTTCGTCCAAGTAGACGTCATCGTTCTTCGAGTTGGCCGTGGACATCAGCCGAATGCCGGACTGCGCACTAAATGCATAGTTGGCCGCCGAAATCTCCACCGACGCGAATACGAAGCTGCTGTCAACAAAATCGGCGCCTGCGATCCAGGCTTCGATGGTCTGCCAACTGCTGCCGTCGAAGTATTGCAGTTCGAAACTGTCCCCGGATTCAAAGCCGACTGTCTTGAACCAGAACTCCACGCGCAGCGTCGAGTAGCCGGGCGACTGGAGATCGAGGGGATTGGCCAGTTCGATGGACGAGTCGGCGCCGTTGCCATCCTGCAGGTTGGCGGCGCTCGTGCCTTGATGGGCATGGGCGCCGCGACTGTAGAGTGTGGCGTCGCGACCTCCGTCGGCAAACTGTCCAAAGCCGTTTTCAAAGTCCTCAAACACCAGATCGGTCCAGACGCTGGGTTCGCTGACTTGCACGGTCACGGTTCCCGTGTCGGCGCCTCCGGCCCCGTCGATCACCACGTAGGTGAATTGGTCGACGCCGACGAATCCCGGGGACGGCGAGTACGTGAGCAGACCGGGGCCCGTCAGCACCACGGAGCCGTTTGCAGGCTGTGTGAAGCTGTCCACGGCCAACGTGTCTCCGTCTTCGTCCGCATCGTTGGCCAGCGCCGCGATGGTCACCGGCTGGTCGCGGACGGTTGTCGCCGCGTCGTTGGTTGCCACGGGGTTGTGGTTGACGGGCGGCGGAGGTGGCGGGCCAAAGCCTTCGATCAGGATCTCATCCAGGTAGACGTCGTCGCGGTTGTTGCTCGCGTCCGAGACGAAGCGTATGCGGCTCTGGTCCGTAAAGGCGTGACTTGCCAAATCGATTTCGACCTCGGCGCGAGTGAAGGCGCCATTCACGAAGTCCACGGAATGAACCCAACTCGCCACGGTCTGCCAGAGCTAACCAGGTTTTCCGGCGTGCCCTGCCCATCGAGGTACGAGACGACCACGCTGATTTGCGCGCCGACATCGACGCTCGACAAATCATAGGTGGAGGCCGTGGCGCCGCTCACGGGCGAGCTATCTCTTAACCATTGGTAACTGAATGGCCCAAGGCCGTCCTCATCGCCGATGGCACTGGTGTCGACTCCCAGCGTCTCGCCGAATGCGACGACGCCAACGATCACCGGCGATCCCGTCGGCACGTCGTTGACATTGACAACCGGCGCAGTGGCCGCGCTGAACAGCGGTCCCTCGGCCGAGCCGATGCCGTCGAAGAACACGGCCACGCTGATCGCGGCGCCGACGTCCGCGTCGTCAAGTTCGAATGTCGCCGAGGTCGCGCCCGAGACGGCAACGCCGTTCCGCATCCACTGGTAGGTGAGTTCGCCAACGCCGTTGGCATCGTGAATGCCGGATGTGTCGACCTGCAACGTCTCGTTCTCGCGGGCGACGCCGAGTATCACGGGCTCTCCTGTCGCAGGAGCGTTGAGGTCTCCCAGGAATCTCACCGTCAGCAAGTCTTCGGTGCGGCCCGCGACATATCCGGCGACCACGATGGCGCCGTCGCCTTGCAGTGCCATCCCATGCGTGTAGTAACCGCCCGGAGTCGGCGCGTAGGTGAGTCGGCCCGCTGTGCCAAAGGAAGGGTCCAACTGTCCATCCGAAGTGAGCCTGGCAAGACCGATGCGGCTGCGATCCAAAAAGGAGGTGCCCGAGACAATGATGCTGCCATTGGGCTGAACTGCCAAAGCGTTGGCGCCATCGTTGCTGCCGTCGAAGTCGAACGATACCAGGCCGCCCACGCCGAACGTGGCGTCGAGCGTGCCGTCCACCGCGTAGCGGGCCACCGCGTAGTCGGCATCTCCGTCCCGATCCGTCAAGCCAGCGACCAGCGTCTTGCCGTCTGGCTGCAAAGCCATCGTAAATGCGGTCTCGCGCACGTTGGCGCCGAAGTCGGTGAGTACATAGCCGACGCCGCCGAACGATGTGTCCGGGCTGCCGTTGGAGTCGTAACGCAGCGCCAAAAAGTTGTAATCGGCGCCGGCGACAAAGGCGGGAACATGGTAGCCACCGACCGTGATCGAGCCGTCATTACCCACGGCGACGCTGAACACTAGCTCCTCGCCGCCCAGGTCGGTCAACACGCTGCCCCCGCTGCCGAATGAGCTATCAAGCGAGCCATCTGAGTTGTATCGCGCCACCGCGGCGTCGCTCGGGCCGCCCGTGTAGCCAGCCACAACGATCCGGCCGTCGGATTGGACCGCGATCGATCGAGCAACATCGTTGGTGGTGCCCAGGTCCGTTGTGACGATGCCGCCCGCCCCGAAGGTCGGATCCAGACTCCCGTCTGCCAGCAATCTCGCCAACAGGAAGTCGCCTTGTCCTGACACTCCGGTGACGCCCGCGACAAGCAGTTTCCCGTCGGACTGCGCGACCACGGCGTTGGCCGTGTTGTTCTCTCCCATGATGTCGATCCGCGCAACGCCGCCGACGCCAAAGGTCGCGTCTAGCGAGCCGTCGGCGTTCTGGCGTGTGAGCAACAGGTCATTGCCGCTGCCACCTTGCGACGTGGAACCGGTGTAGGCGAAGCCTGCGGTCACCAACTTGCCGTCACTCTGTACAGAGACTGCGTAGGACCGCTCATTCGAAGAGCCGATGTTCGTTGTGACAATGCCGTCTCCATCGAAGGTGCTGTCCAAAATGCCGTTGGCGTCATAGCGCACGAGCACGAAGTCGTCGCCGCTGCCGAAATTGCTAAAGCCGCCAACAACGATTCGGCCCCTGGAATCCACGGCCATGTCGGTGGGAAAGTCGTTTGCGGGACCGATCGATGTGCGAGCGATGCCGCCGCTTGCGAATGTCGCATCCAAACTTCCGTTGCTCGTGAGACGCACTGTGGCGAACTCGTAAAGGGTCCCTGTGAGCGTGCGGCCCGCAAGGGTTGCGGCACCGGTGGACGACTCGAGTTCCATCGCCACCAGCAAGTCATGAGCCGTACCCGATCCAACGGCGACCGTGGCAATGCCGTCACCGTCGTAGGCAGGATCGAGAGAGCCGTCGGGAAGATACCGAGCGATGGCAAAGTCGTTCCCGGTTCCCAGGATGACACTGGTGCCCGCTGCGACGACGTTGCCGTCCGCGTCGATTGCAACACTTTCGTAGCCACCGGAAAGGCCGATGGCGGTCGTCAACAGACCATCACCATCGAACCCGGTGTCGAGAGAGCCGTCAGCGTGATAGCGCGCCAACGCGGGTTGGGTGTTGCTGACGCCGGCCAGAACGATGCCGTTGGCGGCATCCACCGCCACGCCGAGAGCTTGCTCGGATGCTGCCGACAGATCGGTGCGGATGACGCCAGTGCCTCCGAGCGATGTGTCCAAGTCGCCGTTGGGGAGAAAACGCGCCATGGCGAAGTCCAGGCCCGTGGCGTCGGTTCGCACTCCGGCCACGCCGGCAACGACATAGTTGCCATCACCGTCCACCGCCAGCGCGCGCGCCCAATCGCCTGACGACCCGATGTCGGCGCTCGCGATTCCTCCCACGCCAAAGGTGCTGTCGAGCTGCCCATCGGGCAGATAGCGAGCCACCCCAAAATCGAGTCCGGTGCCCGCAAAGGACAGGCGGCCGGCGACAACCAATTTGCCGTCGACTTGGGCCACGATATCGTATGCATCCACACTTGCGGACACTCGCCCCTGCGATCCGAAGGTCAGATCCAGCGATCCATCCCCGTTGTAGGCGACGATCTCGCGCGTTCCCAGCGCATAGGTCTTGCCGGACGGAGACGTGGCGACCGCGCGGATTTGGTCGCTGGTGGTCGCGTCGGTAAACAGCGGCGTCAGCAGTTGGCCATTGTCCCCGAAGCTCGTGTCCAAATCTCCGGCAAGCAGCAGCCGTTGCTCGAACGCTTCGATGGCGAGCCGCCGCAACGATCGCTTGCGCGGACGTGGTCGCCTGCTGCGACGACGATTCGCGTGGCTGAGGGAATCACCTCGGCGATACTGTCCCGATGTTGGCGGAAAGGCAGGCATAACGACTCGACGAGTGGGACGAAGTGGGGATGAATTGGGAATGCAGCGGAAGAATATAGCGACGGCTCACCGCAAGAGCCATTAAAATTCACCACCCAAAATGAGGGGCGTTCGTCAGTCTGCTACGCACCCAAACGGGATTCCGGGCAAGGGGCCGATGGCGCCGGAGCGAACAATCTTTTTTGGAGGGTCGTGCAAGACCGGGATTGTCGCGGTGTCTAACTATGTGGAGTGGACGGTTACCCCAAGTGAGGTTTCATGTCGCCGAGTCCGCCTAAAACGCGCGCTAGCTTGATTTTGCGTCTTCCCAATGCCGCGGATGCCGCGGCGTGGGAGGAGTTTGCCGAGATCTACGGCCCGATCGTGTATCGCATGGGGCTGGGGCACGGCATGCAGCCGGCGGATGCGGAAGACGTGGTGCAAGAGGTGTTGTGCTCCGTCGCCAAATCGGTGCCCCAGTGGCTGGAGCGTGCCGACCGGGGGAAGTTTCGGGCGTGGCTGCTGCGGATCTCTCGCAACACCGCCATCAACTTTCTCACCCGTCGCGCGACGCGGCCGCTTGGCGCGGGCGGCGAGGATGCGGCTCGTGAGCTTGCGGAGCTGGCTGCTGCTGATGACTTGTCCAGGCAGTTTGACTTGGAGTACCGGCGCGAGGTGTTCACGCGAGCGGCCGAACAAGTTCGGAACCTGGTCAATGAGCCGACTTGGCAGGCGTTCTGGATGACCCATGTGGAAGGCGTTTCGATTGCTGACGCGGCAACGCGCATCGGCGTCAGCGTGGGCTCGATTTATGTTTCGCGAAGCCGAGTGATGGCGCGGATGCAGGAGTTCGTTCAAAAGGCGATGGATGATCCGTGACCCCGGATGGCGACCAAAGCGACCGGGTTCCACGGGCCGTGCTCCGCGTGAAATGACAGGTGAAATGACAGAGGAGGCGTCGATGAAGGCAACCATGCGTTGCAATGACGAGAGTTTGCAATGTCTGTTGCAAGCGGACGATCGGAGCGACGAATTCCGGCGGGCCACTCGTCATGTCGATGAATGTTCCTACTGTCAGCAGCGATTGGAGCGACTGGCGGCCGATGCGGCCATGTGGCGCGAGGTCAAGGACACATTGGTGTCCGGAGCAATGGGGCAGGACGGTCACTCGGCGTCGCCGCGAGTTTGGCTGGGTTCTGCTGCCGCATGGAATGAGTCGATGGCGCGGCAGCTGCTTGATCCACCGTCTCATCCGGAGCTGCTGGGCCGACTGGGGCGCTACGATGTGGAGCGGCTGATTGGCTCGGGGGGAATGGGGATTGTGCTCAAGGGGTTCGACGGCGAATTGAGCCGCCCGGTGGCGATCAAGATCTTGGCGCCGCACCTGGCCGGCAACGGCGCCGCCCGATTGCGATTTGCCCGTGAGGCGCGGGCGGCCGCGGCCGTGGTTCATCCCCATGTGGTGGCGATTCACAATGTCGAGACCAATGGCGCCTCGCCCTTCCTGGTGATGCAATTTGTCGGCGGGGAATCGCTGCAACAGCGATTGGATCGCGAAGGGGCGCTCGATGTGTGCGCCATCTTGCGAATCGCCATGCAAACTGCGGACGGGCTGGCCGCCGCGCACTCGCAAGGCTTGGTGCATCGCGACGTCAAACCTTCGAACATCTTGCTCGACCTGGGCGTCGAGCACGCGATGCTCACCGACTTCGGGCTGGCTCGGGCCAGCGATGACGCAAGCCTGACACATACAGGTCACCATCCCGGCACGCCACAGTACATGTCGCCGGAGCAGGCAAGGGGCGTGGCAATCGACGCGCGCAGCGACTTGTTCAGCTTGGGGAGCGTGATCTATGCCATGTGCACTGGTCGGCCACCGTTTCGCGCCGACACAAGCTACGGCATTCTGCGGCAGATCACTGACAGCCGCCCCACTGCCATCCGAGAGCTGAACCCGCGGATACCCGAGTGGCTCGAGGCGATTGTGGCTCGTCTGCATGAGAAGTGCCCGGAGCATCGCATTCAGACGGCGGAACAGCTGCGCTCGCTGCTCGCGCAGTGTCTGGCTCATGTGCAACAGCCGCTGGTCTGCCAACTGCCTCGCGAGTTGAGAAAACAACCGGCAGTCCGGCGCCGCGGCTGGTGGCTGGCAGCCGGCGGCGTTGTGGCAGCGACGCTGTTGGCCACGCAGTTTCGAGACGCCGGACATTGGGGCTCGGCGCCGGCGTCGGCAAGTCGTTCCGCAAGTCGTTCGGCAATCGGCTCGACGACGACGGCTGCCACGGATTCGTCGCTGGACTGGAATTCGTCCCACGAGGCCCTGGAGTCCTTCCGGACGGAGTGGGAAGAGTTCGAGTTTCGCGCGCAACAACTTTGGGACGAGTCATCCATTTCATCACAGGACTAAGCTCATGCGGAAACAGACGATTCGCGGCACGTTGATGGGGGCTTTACTTCTGACGCTGTGTTGGGGGGGCATATCGATTTGGTGTGACGGTCATGTCATGGAACGGGCGGGCGCCGATGAACCGGCGGCGACCGAAGCTCCTCGCGCGGCGACTGAGGCGCCGCGTGCGGCGAGCGGCGGGGCTGCTGCCGCAGAGGCGCCGGGAGTTGCCGTTGCCGAGGCAGAGGCGGCTGACGCTGAGGCTGGCGGCGCCGTGGCGCCGGCGGCCGGCGGAGTGGCGCCGGCCGCCGGCGGAGTGGACGAGGCCAGAAAGATGAAGCGGGTCCCCGGAGCGATGGCTCCAGTCGCGAGCCGCGGCGCCGCGGGGCTGCAGGCGATCGTGCAACCACGGCAAGGTGAGCCACAGCAAAACGTGGTCAAACTAATCGAAACATTGAGATCGCTGGGCGTAGACCGAATGTCGCTGAGTTCGAATACTCGAGCGACGGTCAGCTCGGTCGTGCTTGTCTGCCCAGCGCATGTCACTTTGCGAAAGGTGCAGACAATCTTGGACCAGCTGAAAAAGCTGAACATCAATGTGGAAGTGCGACTGGAGGACAGCGAAATGAAGCTGAGCACTTCTCGGGATGCTCGTGAAGTTGACGCGGAACTTTCGGACCCTCCGGCCACTGCCACACATTCCGAAGCTGCGGACGCTGGACACGCGGCCGAGTCGGTCAAAGAAGGGGTCTTTCCGGTGACGAAGCAAGCTGCGGGCTGGATTGAAGTCGGCAAGGGGGCGAGCGAGTTCCGCGCCGAGGCGCCTGCCGATGTGGCGCCCGCCGATGTGGCGCCTGGACACGCTGTGCCTGCAACCGCCGCCGCCGCCGCTGCCAAAAGAACGCCCCCAGCCGACGACTTGACGTATACGGTTGCCTATCAGCTTAAACATCTCACTGGAAATGTTGCCAAGTCGATCTTGGATCAGTTGTACGGTGACGCGCTGACTACAGGGGTCTTCGAGGAGCGGCGCTCTTTGGTCATTCGCAGTAATCAAGCAATGCACCGAGAGGTTGAGGAATTGCTCGAGGTGGTAGACCGTCCCGTGGTGCGAAGTGTCGCGGAACGTTCTGCGAGTGATCCGAAAGCCGACACGGGCGCTCAAATCGCGCAGCCCGGGGCGGCCAAGTCCGCTGCCGAATTGGACAAACGACGTAGTGAAGTGGAACAGCTGGAGCGATTGAGCCGCAATCTTGCGTCCCGTCTGCGGGGCCAATTGAGCAGCGCGTTCGGGGCCCGCGTGTCGACCAGTGAGCTTCGCGATGTGCTGGGGCAGGTTTTCGACGCCAAGCAGAGGCTGCAGCAAGCGGAGCTGGAAGCATTCTCGAAGCGGCTGAGCAACCTCGAGCAGTCGCTTGATGCTCGCGCTCGGATTCGCAGTCAGGTGATCGAACGCCGACTGAAACAGTTGCTACAGCCCGAATTGGCCTGGGAGCCGGAGGCCACCGCAGAGTAGTTGCCAGTCTGTCGCCCTGACTTTGGGCCTAGAATCTCCGGTTGATGCCGAGCACGAACCCGTGCGTCGCCAACGTCGCTCGGACCATCGTGCCGGGAATCTCCCCGAACAACGGGTGAGCCCAGGGGCCGGACGCCGAGTTGGCAAAGCCGTGGTGATAAGCGGCCGTGCAGAGCCAGCCGGAGCCCATGTCGTAGGTGGCGCCGGTGCTGAGATGATGTTGGACCACGGCCGGCGCCGGTGAGTTGTAGAACATCTGCGGGCTGCCGATCGGGCACTGGTTGAACGTGTAGCCCGTGCGCCACTTCAGCCGGCTCGTCAGCGTTAGCTCGGCGCCTGTCGACACCGTCCAGATGCTGGACCAGCCAAATCCAGTCACGGCGCCCGTTGCGTCGAATCCCGCCTGTTGAAAACCGTCGGTGTTTTGATAGTCGATGTGGCGCACGTCGCAGGCGATGGCGATGTCCGGAGTCAGTCGGCGAGCGACACCTAGTGAGATGATTTGCGGATAGTCGAGTTTCATGGATAGCCGCCGCGGACCGCCTGTGGCGTCTGCGCTGTTGAACGAGAACGGCTCAAACCATTGTGGACTCTTGTAGGACAGGCCCAAATTCCAACCGCTCGGGCCTTCGTAGTAGATGCCGGCCTGGAAGCCGAGTCCCCAAGCCGAGTCGCCGTGAGCTGCCGATGGATATCGCCCGTCGGCGTTGGGAGTCGCCGCGCTGAACGGATCGATGGCCAGCGTCGCCCAGTTGAAGGTGGGGGAGAAGCCAATCGAGAGGTGATCGGTGAGCGACCGCGCGACGGTGGGGCAGAACTGCATCAACTGGAACTGGGAGTAGATCGCCCCAAAGCCGATGCCGTCGGGCGGCTGGGGCGTGAGCAGCGGGTTGGTCGCGCTGGAGGCGAAGTCGACCCCAAAGCCGCCGATGGCAAACCCGCCAAGGCCGACACTCCAAGGGCTGTCGGCGATCTGACTGACAACGGCCAAGCTCGGAATGGGGCTGACCCCGGTATTGGAGTCCGTCACTCCCGACATCGGAGCGGCAGGCAGGCCGGGGCCGAACGCATTGGCGTCCACTCGCGATGCCAGGCTCGTGTCAGGCGCGAACGCCGTGAAGGCGAATGCCACTTCGGAATGGCCGAGCCCCCGAATGCTCGCGGGATTCCAATGCAATGCTCCGATGCTGTCCAGCGGCAGCGCCGTGCCGGCACCCCCCATCGATTGATTGATGGCGCCAACCGCATCCAGCACGTGCCCCATCTGGGCCTGCGCCGTAGCGCCGAGCATCAAGGAAATCAATGCCAGGGCCATGAAACGTCGTGGCAATCGCGTCATGCTGTACAGCTCGAATAAGCGTCAAGAGTCCGTCCACGCGAACGCCGGGACACTGGGGTTGGCATTGCCAACCTGTCCCGGCGCGAGCTCCGCAGCCCAGAGTCCCGTCTCCATGGAGGGCCGCGGAGTCACAGGAGTATCCATCGCTCGTGGCGAGCTCGCGATGGAGTCAATTCAGGGGGCCTTGCGAAACAACGCCTGTTCGAATCCAAGTGGCGCGATCATTCCATTAAGGCATGCCCCGCCGAACCGGAACTGCTCCAGGCATGCTTGAGTGATTCGCTGCTCGGCGACTACTATGGAGTGATTCGCGGGCTGGGTCTGGCCACGTGCCACAGGCCCAGCTCAATCGACTCCCTACTTCCACGCTCGATTTGTCGCCCATCCGTTCCATGACTTCCCGTCCGGTTCTCTCGCCTGCGCCCAACGTGACGATTCTGCCCGTGATTCACGGCAGCGGGGATTGCGCGTTGGCGGCTCGCCGACTGATGCTGGCCCAGTCGTTTGACTGCGTGGCGGTGCCGCTGCCGCCTTCGTTTCAATTGGAGGTGGAGCGGGCGATTGACCGCCTGCCGCTCGCCACGGTCGTCCTGCAAAGTGAAGAGACGCGGTTTGCCACGCAGTGGCAGCCGGAGCGTGACGAGGACGGACCGGATCGGGGAACGTGCAATTTTGTTCCCATCGACCCCTGTCAGCCGGTGATCGCTGCGCTGCGGACAGCGATGGGCGAGCGAATCGCCCGCGAGTTCATCGATCTCGAGACTGCGCAATTCGAGCCGGTCACGGCGGTGCTGCCGGACGCCTATGCGCTGAAACGCGTAGCTCATGAGAAGTTCGCCGCGGCGATCCTGCCAGCCATCGAACGGCCTCCCGAGGGCCAGCCTCGCCGGCGCCTGCGCCACATGGCCTGCCAGCTCCGCCGGCTGGCGCAGGAGTACCGATCGGTGCTGTTTGTGTGTTCGGTGCTCGACTGGCCGTGGGTCCGCGAGGCGTATGTCGAGCGACAATCGAGCGACGCCGCGCACGAATTGGTGTCCGAGCCGTATGCGTGCCGGGTCCACGAGGACTCGCTCGCTTTTATGTTGGGCGAGCTGCCGTTCATCACGGCGCTGTATGAGCGCGCCCGGGCGGAGCTGGAGGATGACGACAATCTGTCCGTTGATGGCGTCAAGGAGTTGCTGGTCGCGGCGCGAGATGCCTACACGCGAGAGCTCGGCCGGCGAGCCAGACGCATCACACCTCACACGCTCAAGTTGCTGCTGAAGTACATTCGCAATCTCTCGTTGTCCGAACGCCGGATGACGCCCGACCTCTACACGATGGTGACGGCGGCGCAGCAAATCGCCGGCGACCAGTTCGCGCTGCATGTGGTGGAAACCGCCAAGCAGTACACGACGGACGCCTCGGACGCGGACCTCGGCGTCGACTTGCCCGAGGTGCGGATCGGGATCGACGAGGCTCGGCTGCCGAACGGAGACGTTTGCAATTGGGTCAGCCGGCTGCCGGGGCCGCCGGTGATCTGGCGCAGCCTGCAGTTGCAACGCCGTCCGCAGCATGACGAGCGCGAGAAGTGGGAGTATCGCTGGAATCCGTATGGACAATGCAGCCATCCGCCCGAGGATGAACGCATCGAGAACTTTCGCTCCCACTTGTTCGACCGCGCTCGGCAAATCATGGGCGCCGATTTGGCGCGCACGGAGAAGTTCACGACCAGCATCATGGACGGCATCGACTTTCGCGACACCCTTCGTCACTGGTACGAAGGCGATATCTATGTGAAAGTGCTGCCGCCCAGCATGGGGAACCTCGATTGCGCCGTGATGCTGTTCGACTCTCCCGCGGATCCTCGCGAGTATCCTTGGCGAACGACCTGGTACGCGGAGCACGAGAACGAGTCAACGCTCGTGTTTTACGGCACCGATTTTCGCAAGGAGATGGTCGGTCCGGGCATTGGCATGTCCGTGTATGGGGGCGCCATGTTTCTGTTCCCGCCGACCAAGATTCCCGAAGTGTGGCAGGACCCGCGGCTCGACTTCACCGAGACGATGGAGGAGCGACTGTTGGCGGCGGCGTGCCTGCACAGCCGATGCCCTCAAATCGCATTGCTCAGCCCGTTGCCCCCCGGCGCTGGCTGGCGCCGTCTCGCCAAACGTTGGAAAAAGACTTGGGTGCACGTGCCACTGTCTCAGTTCAGCGACGCCACGGTCCAACAGCTGCGAATTATGCACGTCCTCAACGGGCAGGAAGTGCGCAGTTATGCGCACCACTTTATCCGCAAGATTTAGCCCTTCGCCAAACATCTCGTTAACCGCCTTCGAAAGACGGCCTTCCGAACAAACCGCATTGGAAACTCCATGAGTCGCTTTCAATTAATCCGCAATTTGTTGGCCATGGCCGCTGCCGACGGCAGCCTGACGCAAGGCGAACTGGAGCTGCTGTCGGACCGCGCTATCCGCTGGGGGATCAGCGAGTCGGAGTTTGTCATGGCGCTGGACTATGCCGTGAGACCGGATGCCGAGGTGGAGGTGCCTGCCGGCGACGACGACCGTCGCGAGCTGCTCAAGGAGATGCTGCACGTGATGGCGGCTGACGGCCAACTCAACGAAAGTGAAAAGAGCCTGTTTGCCTCCGTCTCCGCGTGCATGGAGATCGAGCAAGATGAGCTGAATGAAATCATCGACGAGACGCTCGGCGAAGCGTGAGCACGCGCGGGCGCGGCCAGCCGGCTCGCGATCGGCAATGCAATTGGATTGCTGTCTGAGCAATTAGATTGCGATCTGCAATACAACTTGATTTACACCCCGAAAAGTCCGTAGGTGCCGCATGTTTTCGAGTCAATCCGCCCTCGGGTGGCCGGCGATTCTGCGCAAAGCTGTCATCGTTCTGACATGCTCCGCAGGGATGGCTGCGCTGCACGCGACGGCGACAGCGCAGCAGAAGCCGCCCAAGCCCAAGACGCCGCCTACCGAGCTGACTCTCGAGCGTGTCTACCAACGCGGCGATTTCTCCGTGCAAGGCTACTCGGCCGAATGGCTTGACGATCATCGCTATCTGCGCTGGGAGAGCTCAAAAGGACCCAGCGGCGGGCAGGAACTGGCAGTCTACGACGCGGAGTCCGGACATCGAGAAGTTCTGATTCCGAGCGAGCGACTTGTGCCCGCTGGAACGACCACTCCGCTTGGCGTCAGCGACCATGCCTTCTCGAAAGACATGAGCAAGGTGCTGATCTACACCAACACCCAACGCGTCTGGCGTCAGAACACCCGCGGCGATTATTGGATTCTCGACCGCACCAGCTTCGAGCTGCGTCAGGTTGGGGCCGACGCGCCCGCCAGTTCGTTGATGTTCGCCAAGCTGTCGCCGAATGGACGCTGGGTCGCGTATGTGCGCGACAACGACATCTGGGTCGAGCCCACGTGGGGCGCGCCCCAGAAGCCGCGCCGATTAACGCGGGACGGATCGGAGACGATCATCAATGGCACCTTCGATTGGGTTTACGAGGAGGAGCTGAGCTTGCGCGACGGTTTTCGCTGGAGCCCCGACAGTCGATCGATCGCCTATTGGCAGCTGGACAGCGACGGTGTGCGACGCTTTCCTTTAGTGAACAACACGGCCGGCATCTACCCACGCATCCAATGGATCCCCTACCCGAAAACCGGGCAGCGCAACTCGTCAGCGCGCGTCGGCCTGGTCGCTATCGACGACGAACAATCCGAGACCCGCTGGATCAATATCCCGGGCGATCCTCGTGAGCATTATCTGGCGAGGATGGACTGGCTGCCACAACACGTCGCCGAGATGCCTACGTTGTTGATTCAACAGCTCAATCGTTTGCAAAATCGGAATCGCTTGTACTTGTTTTCAACCGACTTGCCGTCCCGGGACGCCAGGCTGATCCATGAGGAGCGAGATGCGGCGTGGGTCGAGGTGCAAGACGAACTGCAGTGGTCACGAGGCCAGTTGGCGTGGCTCAGCGAACGCGATAGATGGCGCCACCTGCAACTGATGGAGCCAAGCTCCGGCAAGCGAGCAGACATCATGCCCGCGTTTGACGCCGATCTGATGGACCTGCTCGATGTCGCCGACGAACAAGCCTACTTCACTGCTTCGCCGGACAATGCGACACAGCGGTATCTGTTTCACGTTGCTTTGGACGGCAACTCCGCACCGCGGCGAGTCACCCCCGACGACCAGCCGGGAAGTCATCAGTACAACATTGCTCCCGGCGGCAAATGGGCCATTCATCAATGGTCTCAGTTTGACACGCCGACGAAGGCCGACGTGGTAAGGCTGCCGTCCCACGAGTCGGTGCGCACCTTGCAAGAAAACAAGACGGCCAACGACAACTTGAGCAAGTTGGGCGAGCACAGGCCTGTCACGGAGATGCTCCAGGTGGAGATTGAGGAGGGCGTGACATTGGACGGCTGGTGCATCCGTCCGGCGACGCTCGAAGAAGGCAAAAAATATCCGCTGCTGATCTACGTCTATGGCGAGCCTGCCGGCACGACCGTCAAGGATAGCTGGGGGGGCAGCACGCAGATGTGGCATCGCCTGCTCGCTCAGCGCGGGTACGTGGTGATGAGTTTCGACAATCGCGGCACGCCGGCGCCAAAGGGACGCGCTTGGCGGAAGAGCGTCTATCGGCAGGTTGGCGTGCAGGCGCCGCGCGACCAAGCGGCGGCGGTCAAAAAGGTGCTCGCCGATCGAGACTATCTCGACCCGCAGCGTGTTGGGGTGTGGGGCTGGAGCGGCGGTGGCTCCATGACGCTGAACGCGATGCTCAAGTTTCCCGAGCTCTATCACGTCGGCATCTCCATTGCCCCCGTGCCCAACCAACGCCTCTACGACACGATTTACCAGGAGCGTTACATGGGGGTGCCGGACGACAATCCGCAAGGCTACCACGACGGATCTCCCATCAACTTTGCCGCGAACCTCAAGGGTAAGTTGCTGTTGGTGCATGGCACGGGCGATGACAACTGTCATTATCAGGGTACCGAGGCGCTCATCAACGAACTCGTGCGGCACAACAAGCCGTTTTCGATGATGGCCTACCCGAACCGTTCGCACAGCATTCACGAGGGCGTCAACACGAGCCGGCATTTGCGCGAGCTGATGACCAACTACTTGCTCGACCACTTGCCGCCCGGCCCTCGTTAAGGGAACCCGACGCGTCAGCGAGGGATCGGAGGCGCGAACTGCCTTGGCGCGGTGCCGTGAGGTCGCTTTATGCCGCAGGGCTTTAGCGAGGGATCGAATCGCCTTTTCAGCTCAGTCCCACGGGTCCAGGGGCTCGCAGGCGGCGACGAAGTGCTCCAACACGGGCGGCGACTCAAGTGGCCAGGTAATGGCCACGATGTCGATTCGCCACCGGCACTCCGTCAGCCCCTCTTGTCGCAGGAACTGCCACGCGAGCTGGCTGAGTTGCCGCTGTTTCCGATCGTCGACGGCCTCGGCCGGATGTCCGGCATCGTGAGAGCGACGGGTTTTGACCTCGACGACAACCAAAACGTCACCGTCGATGGCCAGCAAGTCCAGCTCGCCATTCCCGAGGCGAACGCCGTGTCCGACAATGGTCATCCCGCACCTGCGGCGGAGGTGGCGGGCCGCGAGTCGCTCGCCCTTGGCGCCCAGGGTTGCCTCTTTCGCGCGTCGTCGTCGCCGTCGGGTAAGCCAGCGGCGAAGGCTGCGACGCCAGCGGTCGGGGAGCCCTCGCGATTTGGCCAACGTCTCTTGGAGCATTCGGACCAGGACGAGCCAGCCGGGCACGATCCGCTTTCGTAATTCACGGCGCTTCATGGCCGGGGTGTCGTGTGTCATCTGCAACTGCTCGCTAGGTCCGTCTTAGCAAGGCTCGACTCGGGAAAGCTCGTGTTCGCCTTCCTGGGGGCAGGATAACACTTCGGCCGCTGTGGCTGCCCCGTGAAGTCGGTCAGCCAGAACATAGGCCTGTCACTGCCGAGCCGACGAAATTGGACCGGTGGCTCTCGCTGACCACGCTCGTCGCCGTGAGATTATAATGACGGCCCCCCTTTGCCCCTTTCCCTGAGGGACTCCTGCCATGCGCTTATGGGCGATCGCCTCCTGCCTGCTGGTCTTCATTGCGCCAATGCTTTGGAGGACCGTGGCCGCCGAGCCTGCCGATGCGACGACCGAGGCAACGTTGAAGCAGGAATTCAAGGATGTAGTCCAGCCGTTTCTCCGCATTCACTGTCTGTCGTGCCATGGCAAGGAAAAGCAGGAGGCGAAGCTGGATTTGAGCGGCTTCACGTCGCTGAAAGCCGTTGCCGGCGCACACCAAGTTTGGCATCACGTGATCGACAGGCTCGAGGCGGAGGAGATGCCGCCGGAGGACATCAAGCAGCCCGCCGAGGCCGAGCGTTCGGCGGTTATTGACTGGATTCGTCGAGCTCGGCGACACGAGGCGAATCGACATGCCGGGGATCCCGGCGCCGTGCCGGTTCGTCGGCTCAGCAACGTCGAATACGATTACACGATTCGAGACATCACGGGCGTGGACATCCGCCCGACAAGCACCTTTCCCGTCGATCCCGCCAACGAGGCCGGTTTTGACAACTCCGGTGAGTCGCTGACGATCTCGCCGGCGCTGCTGACCAAGTACCTGGACGCCGCGCGACTTGTCGCCGACCACCTGGTGCTGGCGCCGAAGGATATGCGATTCGCTCCTCACCCGGTCGTGACCGAAACCGATCGCGACAAGTATTGCGTCAAACGGATTGTGGCGTTCTATGAGCGTCAGCCGACGGACCTGGCCGAATACTTTTTTGTGTGTTGGCGAGTTCGCACGCAATTGAACGCCGACTTGCCGGATGCCACCGATCCGACTGCGCCCAATCTGGCAGCGACGTTGAAACTGGTGCGTCACGTCGCCAAGCAGCAGGACGTCAGCGAAAAGTATGCACTGACAGTGTGGCAGACTCTGGCGGAGCCCGAGGCGGAAGGTCCGTTGTTGCGACTCAGGCAACAGTTCGACGCGTTGCCGGCGACATCCGATGACGGTCACTCCGCGATGGCTCGTGAGGGTTGCGGGCGGATGCGCGATTATGTCGTGGGGATTCGCCCGCTGCTGGCGCCATCGTTCGCGGATCTGTATGTCGAAGGCAATCACAAGGGATCGCAGCCCTTCGTGCTGTGGAAGAACGATCAATACGCGGCGCATCGCCAACAATGGCGACCCGCCCAGCTCCACACTTCGGGTGAGAACGAAGCAGACGCCGGCGGCGTGCCGTTCGAACTGACGTTGCCGTCTGACGCGGACGCTCGTCAGCGGCGGATCACTTGGTTGCGACGGTTTTGCCACGTCTTCCCCAACGAGTTCTATGTCTCGGAGCGAGGACGCGACTACCTCGACAGGCCTCGCGCGGAGCAAGAGAAGGGGCGGCTGCTGAGCGCTGGATTCCATAGCATGATGGGCTACTACCGCGACGATGGCCCGCTCTGCGATTTGATTCTGGATGAATCGAAGCGGCAGGAGCTGGATGATTTGTGGAACGAATTGAACGCCGTGACCGAGGCGCCTCGTCGGCAATATGCAGGATTTTTGTGGTTTGAACGCACGGACTCGCGGTACATGCGCGACCCGGAGTTCGACTTCGCCCGCGCCGAAGATCGCAGCGCCGCCGAGTCGAGCATGATCCGCCGCTTGGCCAAGTTGTACGAGGAAAAGGCGCGCAACAGCGGTGGCGACGAAACTTCGCTGGGCGCCATTCGCGATTACTTCACGGAGATCGACCAGCAGCTACGAACGGCGGAGACGCTCAGGGCGGCCGGAGAGCCGGTCCACCTGCGACGGTTGGCTGAGTTCGCGAGCCGAGCTTGGCGCCGAAAATTGTCGAACGCGGAGATGTCTGAACTCGAGTCGTTCTATCGCGTTCTGCGAGCCGAGGATCGGCTGTCGCACGAGGATGCCGTGCGCGACACGGTCGTCTCGGTGCTGATGTCGCCGAGGTTCCTCTATCGGGTCGACTTGGGCAGTCAGGGCGACGGCACGAGGCGCCTGACCGGCGTGGAACTCGCCAGCCGGCTCAGCTACTTTCTCTGGTCCTCGACGCCAGATGACGAATTGTTGTCAGCCCTGGAGGATGCGGATTCGCTGGACATGGAATCGCTTCGTCGCCGCGTGGCGGAGCAAACGCGGCGAATGCTGGGCAGCGGCAAGACCAGAGCCCTGGGCACGGAGTTTGCCTGCAACTGGCTGGATGTGCGGCGCTTCGAGGAACATAACAGCGTCGACCGCGAGCATTTTCCGCAGTTCACCGACGCCTTGCGAGCGGCGATGTTCGAAGAGCCGATTCGCTACTTCGTGGACGTTGTGCAGAATGACCGCTCGGTGCTTGAACTGCTGGACGGCGAGCACACTTGGGTGAATCGGACGCTTGCTCAGCACTACGGCATCACCAATTCGGGCTCGACCAGCGACGATCAATGGGTGCGCGTCGCGGATGCCGGTCGACAGGGACGTGGCGGATTGCTGCCGATGGCCGTGTTTCTGACCAAGAACGCTCCCGGGCTTCGCACCAGCCCCGTGAAGCGGGGCTACTGGGTTGCGAGACGTTTGCTGGGCGAACAGATCCCGCCACCTCCGCCCAACGTTCCCGAGCTGCCCGCTGACGAGCGGCAACTCGGGGACATTTCGTTGCGCGAGGCGCTCGCGAAGCATCGAGAACTGCCGGCCTGCGCGGGCTGTCACGAGCGTTTTGATTCGCTGGGGCTCGCATTCGAAAGCTATGGCCCCATTGGCGAGCGTCGCGAGTTGGACTTGGCCGGCCGGCCCGTAGAATTGGCGGTCGAGTTTCCCGATGGCTCGCATGGCGAAGGCGTTGCAGGCCTGCGAAAATATATCGATACGAGTCGTCGTGCCGATTTTGTCGACAATCTCTGCCGCAAATTGCTCGCATACGCCTTGGGGAGAACACTGATGTTGTCGGACGAGCCATTGGTTGAAAAAATGAACGCCGAGCTCGCTCGCGACGGCTACCGCGCCGGCATCCTGATCGAGTCGATTGTCACCAGCCAACAGTTCCTCACCAAACGCGGCGCCTCGCCGCTGTTGTCGGAGCCGTGATGGCCCGCCGAATCCCCATGTTTCCGCAAATTCACATCTTTGCGTCTTGGCGTCTTGGCGTGAGAACAACTTTGTCCCGCTAATCCACTTCCCACTGCCACTCCCGCCACTGTTGGCTTGCCACTTCAGGAGACCATTGATGACCGACCGCGCAGCAGGACGCCTCCAGTCCGGTTCATCCGGTTCATTCTCTCGACGCTTGTTGTTGCAAGGCGCAGGCGTGGCAGTGGCTTTGCCATGGCTGGAGTCGCTAACGGCCAGAGAGGCACGCGGCGACGAGGCGCCTGCGCCCGCTGCCGGCCTGACCGAAGACGGCTTTCCCTTGCGGATGGGCGTGCTGTTCATGGCCTGCGGTGTGAACGCCGATCACTGGTGGGCCAAACAAGGCGACGCCGAGATGGAGCTGGGCAAGAGCCTGGCGCCGATGGCGCCGTTGCGGAGCAAGATGAACTTCGTCTCCGGCTTGTTCAACAAGAACGCCACCGGAGTGGGCATCCATCCGGGCCAAACCGGCAACATCCTCTCCGGCGCAGCGCTGCAAAAAGGCGCCGAGTTGCGCGGTGGGATCAGCGTCGACCAGGTGCTTGCCAACGCCATCGGCGCCGAGACGGTTCAGTCCAGCTTGGTGCTCGGTTGCGAACAGCCGATCACCGGCTATCACGAGACCAATTTCTCGATGGCCTACAGCTCACATATCTCCTGGCAGAACGCCACCTCCCCCGTCCCGATGGAGGTGTATCCCTCGCTGGCCTTTGACAGCCTGTTTGACAATCGCGGCGCGAAACGCAATCGCAGCGTGCTCGACCGCGTCAAGGAGCACGCCGAGAGCTTGCGACGACAGGCGAGCGCCGGCGATCGCGCCAAACTGGACGAATACCTGACGAGCGTGCGGGAAGTCGAAAAGCGGGTCGAGCGGCTGCGAAAGCAACAAGACCAAGCGGCAGATCGGGCACGCGTGACCGGCACGCCGCTGCCGACCATGGATCGGCCGGACAATGGCTTGCCCGAGGACATTCGCGAGCACATGCGGCTGATGTGCGACATCGTTGCGATGGCGTTTCAGACCGACAAGACGCGTGTGGCGACGCTGCTGTTGTGCCGCGACATCTCGGGGTTGTTTTACCCGTTCCTCGACGTCCGCAAAGCTCACCACTCGGGCTCTCACGACGATCGGTCAGACGACTGGGAGAAGGTGACGCGGTACTACGTCAGTCAACTGGCGTATCTGGCCGAGCGGCTGGATAAGATGCAGGAAGGCGAGCGCACCGTGTTGGATCACAGCTGTTTGCTGTTCGTCAACAACATGTGGTCAGGCAGCCGGCACGATTCGAGCAAAGTGCCGCTGCTGACGGTTGGCGGACTTGGCAATCGGATGCAAACGGGCCGCGTGCTCGACTTTGCCGGACAGGGAGACAAGCGGCGCAAACTGTGCGCTCTGTATCTCGCTTTGCTGCAGCGTTTCGGCCTCTCCGCTCGCGAGTTCGGCGATGCGGATCAGCCACTCGAGATTTAATCTTTCCCCCTTTCATTGCGTGTTGTGATGTGGCCGTTGCTGCCCGTTTCGTGGCGTGGATTTCCGGCTCACATCGCAGGTTTCAAAGAGCTTCTTATGTCCAGTCGTGAATGGTTCAGTCTTTCCTGTCTGCTCTGCGCGGCGCTGACGAGCGTGTCGGTCGCGCAGCAGCCACCCGCGAAGGCGGATGTTGCCGGCATGCAGTTCTTTGAGCAGCGGATTCGTCCTGTGCTCGCCGAGCGCTGTTACGCATGTCACTCGGCCAAGGCGGCGGAGCAGGGCAAGCTGCAGGGCGAACTGTTGCTGGACACTAGAGAGGGCGCTCGCCGCGGCGGCGAGAGCGGGCCCGCGGTGACACCCGGCGACGTGAACGGCAGTCTGCTTGTCCCGGCCATTCGCCACGAATCCGTGCAGATGCCGCCGGACACAAAACTGTCACCCGAGGTGATCGCCGACTTCGTCAAATGGATCGAGATGGGGGCGCCGGATCCTCGCGATGGCAGCTCCTCCTCGGCGGAAAAACAGGGGGTCAATCTCGAGGCGGGGCGCCAGTTCTGGGCCTACCAGCCGTTGCGAGATGCTGCGCCGCCGTCGGTGGCCAACGAGGCCTGGTGCGCCAACCCGATCGACCGGTTCGTCGTGGCCGCTTTGGAGAAACGCGGAGTTCAGCCGAGCCCCGTGGCCGATCGACGCACGCTGTTGCGACGCGCTTACTTCGACTTATGGGGACTGCCGCCCGCGCCCGAGGAGGTGCGCAAGTTTGTCGGTGCGGAGCCGGGGGCGGACCTAGCGGCGACCGAGGAGTCCTACGAACAGCTGATCGACCGTCTGTTGGCGAGCGAGCATTACGGGGAACGCTGGGCGCGACATTGGCTGGACTTGGTGCGGTTTGCCGAGAGCAATGGATACGCGTTCGACCTCGACCGCCCAACGGCGTATCACTATCGCGATTTTGTGATTCGCGCTTTGAACCGCGACCTGCCGTACGATCGCTTCGTCCATCTGCAGATTGCCGGCGATCAACTCGAGCCGCTGGATTACGACGCTCAAGCGGCGACGGGCTTTTTGGCCGCGGGACCGTTCACATCCCAGCAGACGCAGAAGGAGCGGGAACGCAGTCGATACGAGCAATTGGATGACATCGTGGGCACGATCGGCACGTCGATGTTGGGGATGACAGTCGGCTGTGCTCGCTGTCATGATCACAAATTCGATCCGCTGCCGATGCAAGATTACTATCGGCTCGCGGCTTGCTTCGCCGAGACGGGCTTCCAGGACTACGACTACGACCCGGACCCCGACGGCACCGCGGCGGCGAAGCGGAAATTCGACGCGGAACACCAGCCGTTCGTGGCCGCGCGCGAGCAGTTCGAACGCGAGCAATTGCCGAGCCGACTCGATCAATGGCTGGCATCGAACACCACCGCGCCGCTCGCCGAGCAGCTCGGTCCCTGGCATGTGGTTGGCCCGTTCGCGGCCGCCGACTTTAAGGCTGCCTTCAACACGGCTTTTCCGCCCGAGTCCAAAGTGGACTTGGCGGCGGCCTATGGAGAGTTGAAGTGGCAGCCGCAGCCGGGCTGGGAAGACGGCAAGGTGCATAACACGCTGACGGGCGACAACAGCGCCAACTACCTCTATCGAACAATCACCGCCGATCGCAAGGGGGCGCTCGACCTGTCGCTGGGACGCGACGACGCGATCAAGGTCTGGGTGAATGGCAAACAGGTGCTCGCTCAAGAGACGATGGGCGCTGCCGCGGCAGACCAGGATCGACTGACCGTTCAGTTGAAGGAGGGCGTCAATCACCTGCTGCTCAAGATAGTCAACGGGAGCGGACCGTCGGGGTTCTACTTCAGCGTCCAACCCAACATTCCCAAGAACATTCAGGACATTCTTGACTTGGCTGGCGACAAGCGAAGCGAGGCGCAACGCGGCGAGCTGCAGAAGTGGTTCGCTCCGCGGGACCCCGACTGGTCCGAGCTGAATCAGCGGGAGCAAGAGCATCTCAAGACGCAGCCCCAGCCGGAGATCACCAAGGTCTTTGCCGCTCGACGCAACGGAGCCACCTACAACTTCGGAGCGGACACACGGAAAGTCTATTTCCTGGCCCGTGGCAACTCTAACGCGAAGCAAGGTCAGGCGAGCCCCGGCTTTTTGCAGGTGCTGACGAGCCAACAGGCGGCCGAGCAGCGTTGGTTGGCCGGCGCGACGGAGGATGGCAAGGCTGCGCCATCGCCACGGCATCCGCGAGTCGCATTGGCCGAATGGTTGACGGATGTTGACCAAGGGGCCGGCGCCGTGTTGGCGCGCGTGATCGTGAACCGGCTTTGGCAGCACCACTTCGGACGCGGCATTGTGGCCACACCCAGCGACCTGGGCAGCCAGGGCGCCGCGCCGACGCATCCCGAACTGTTGGACTACTTAGCGGCGGAGCTGATTCGCCACGACTGGAAGCTGAAGCCGATCCACAAGCTGATCATGATGAGCTCCACCTACCGCCAGGCGGTTGCGGGCGACTCGGACGCTCAACAAGCGGATCCGGAGAACCGCCTGTGGCATCGGCGCCTGCCGGTGCGGCTCGAGGCGGAGGTGATTCGGGACGCCTTGCTGTCAGTCAGCGGGAAGTTGGATCCAAAAATGTACGGCCCCGGCTCGCTTGACCAAGGCAGCCCGCGCCGCAGCGTTTACCTGACGGTGAAACGCAGCAACCTGATTCCGATTCTGCAGCTCTTCGACGCTCCCGATTCGATCCAGAGCATCGGGCAGCGGGATGTGACAACGATTCCGCCTCAGGCGCTGGAGCTGATGAATTCGCCCTTCGTGCGCGAGCTCGCCACCGTGTTCGCTCGCCGGGTGCAGCCCGCCGCGGACGTTCCGACCGAGCAGGTCATTGAACAAGCCTATTGGCTGGCGCTGTCGCGCGGACCCTCCGCGCATGAATTAGCCGTGATGCGGCAGTTCGTCGAAGAGCAGTCCAAACTTTATGGCTCGGGCGGAACGCAGACTGCCGTGACCGACTTTTGTCAGCTACTGCTGTGCCTGAATGAATTCATTTTTATCGACTGAGCGACTCAAGAGCCCAAGTTTATGACCTCCGCACGCGACTTTCATTCTCGCCGAAATTTTCTTCGCCACGCCGGCATGGGATGCGGCGCCCTCGCCTTGACCAACATGCTGAGTGAGCAGGGGCTTGTGGCCGCTCCGATTCCGGAAGGAAAGCCGAAGCGAGGAATCGAATCGCCCAGTCCGCCACCACCGGCGCAAATGTCGAAGGCGAAGGCGGTGATCTGGCTGTTCATGCCGGGCAGCCCGTCGCAGGTCGACACGTTCGACTACAAGCCCGAGCTGCAAAAACGGGACGGGCAGAAGCTCGAGGGCGCCGACCCCAAGACCGGCTTCTTCACCACCAGCGGCAAATTGCTCAAGTCGCCGTTTCGCTTTGATCGGCACGGCGACTCGGGCGCGTGGGTCTCGGAAGTCTTCCCCCACGTGGCGAAGCATGTGGACGACATGGCGTTCATCTACTCGTGCTTCTCCAGGTCCAACAACCATACGCCCGCGATGTTGGAGATGAACTCGGGCGTGTTCCTGCAGGGACGGCCTTGTGTCGGCTCATGGGTCACCTACGGACTCGGTAGCGTGAACCAGAACCTGCCGGGATTCGTGGTCATGCATGGCGCGATGCCGCGCGGCGGCAAGCCGATCTGGTCCCCCGGGTTTTTGCCGAAGAAGTACCAGCCCACTCCGATCGACGGCCGAGCGACCATTCCGATTGCCAACCTCAGCCCGCGCGCCGGAATGACGCGTGAGCAGCAACGATCGCAACTCGATGTGCTCAACCAACTGAACTCGGAGCACCGCGAGTTGCGCCCTCACGAGGCCGACCTGGCGGCTCGCATCGAGTCGTTCGAACTGGCTTATCGGATGCAGTCCACGGCGCCGGAGGCGATGGATGTCAACGCCGAATCGGCCGCAACGCTCCGCGCCTACGGAGTCGACCAAAAGGAAACCGAGCTGGTCGCCAAGCAGTGCATCACCGCCCGGCGGCTGGTCGAGCGCGGCGTGCGATTTGTTCAGTTGTACGCCGGCACTAACGGCGGCGGAGGCGGGGTGGCCGATGTCCCTTGGGACGGCCACAACGACATCGGCGCCAATCATCGCATCGCCGCTCGCAGCGTCGACCAGCCGATTGGCGCCTTGTTGGCGGACCTCAAATCCCGCGGACTGCTGGATGAGACGCTCGTCATCTGGGGCGGCGAGTTCGGGCGAACTTCGGACTCGCAAGGCACGTTGGGACGCGACCACAATCCGAACGCGTTTACGATGTGGATGGCCGGCGGCGGCATTCGCGGCGGAGTTCAGTACGGCGCCAGTGACGAATTCGGCTACAAGGCCGTCGAGAATCGAGTCGGCGTCAACGACCTGCACGCGACGATACTGCACCTCCTCGGCGTCCAACACGAGCAGCTCACCTACCGCTTCAACGGACGCGACTTCCGGCTCACCGACGTCGCCGGCAACGTGATCCACGACTTGCTTGCCTAGGAGCCGTACTTCGCGCGTAGCATGGGCGCCCTCGCGCGCCCTCGCCCGTGCAGCACTGCGCAACCCCACCGCGCTGGCCAAGGCACACTTCGCGCGTAGCATGG
>JAGQPF010000031.1 GCA_020426845.1 Planctomycetales bacterium | reverse complement strand
TCGCTGAGCGTCTCCACGTCGTGCGGCGGCACGCCGGTGATGATGTCCTGCACCGCGTTGATCTTCGCCTCGCGGGCCGCGCGCGTCTTCTTGTCGACCGTGAATCGCTCGATGCCCCGCGCCGTAATGCTCGGCGAGGTGTCGCCGGAGGAAACTGGTCGGGCCTCCATCGCAGGCGACCCTTGTGAGGCCCGGGCGACTGGTCGGGCCGCGCGGCTGCCGGCGGCGCCGTTCTGCTCTGCCGCGGTGGCTGGCTTCTCCGCGGTCGCTGACTTCTCCGCGACGGAACGAGCTTGCTTGGTCTTGGCTTTTTTGGCCATGGCGAGAACCACCAGTAGGGAGGCGTCCGGCGGGGATGGCGCCGGGGAGGGGTTTTTCGGTTTCCTCTATTTTAGCTCCTATTTAAACGGGGGGAGCGAGTCGGCGCGATTGGGCGAGTTGCAGCGATTATATGGCGGGCAGCGGGCGACTATACGCGATTAAGGTGCCGGAGCAACTGTGCATCGGTTGGCACAAGGGTTGCGCAGTGCTGCACGGGCGAGGGCGCCCATGCTACGCGCGAAGCGAGCAGCCGCTGTGAATTGGCCGGCACAGGGGTTGCGGGGTTGCGCAGTGCTCCACGCTGGACTTGGCGGGATGGCGGGGAACTGGTACAAGCGACGCCCCGATTTTCGAAATCATGCGCAACGAGGGAGCGAAGCGATGAATCGTTGGATGAAGGTGTGCGCGACGGCTGTGCTGTTGGCTGGCGCGTGTTCGGTTGCCATGGCGAAGCAGCCTTGGGTGGTTGAGTTTCGGTTGGAGAAGTGGCAGACGATGCACTTCAACAGTGATAACGCCGCCGCTCGGCATCTGACCGTGGTGAAGAAGCTGGGCTGCGAAGCGGAGAAACATCAGCACAATGGCCACTACGATGTTCGCTATCGCTGCCCCAATTGGAAGCAGATGACGCTGGCCACCGATGACGAGGCGCATCAGTGGGTGCATTGGCTGAAGATTGTCGGCTTCGAAACCGCTCACGAACATTGAGTGGCAGCCTTGAGCGGCGGCCTCAAATTGCCGCCAACGGCAATGGCCTGAGGACGGCGCCCGTCGTGTTATGCCCGTGGTGTTATGTTTCGCTGGTGGCGGACCGACGCGCCCGTGCTTTATCCCTCGCTGACGCTTCGGGTTTCCTTGCAAGCACGCGCCGGTGCTTTATCCCTCGCTGACGCTTCGGGTTTCCTTGCAAGCACGCTCCCGTGCTTTATCCCTCGCTGACGCTTCGGGTTTCCTTGCAAGCACGCTGCCGTGTACTTGCGGTGGGGCCGCTGAGTGGCGCGGCGAGTGAGCTTGGCTCCGAGGGCCGCCAGTCGACGACGCGGACTTCGACGCTGAGCATGCCGCGATACTCGTTGATCAGCGGCCGATAGGCGATGTCCAGCGGGCCGTCGACCGCCTCCATCGGCTCGGCCCATTCGGCCTGACCGAAGGCGATGCCGCGGAGAATGCGGTCGTTCTGCAACAATCGCACCGACAGATGACGCTCGCCGCCGCCCATCTTCTTGGGCGGCGAGGCGAGCCGAACGCCCGTGGCCAGCAATGTCGGACGCGGGTTGCGCATGCCAAACGGCCCGAGCTGGTTGATCTGTTTGATCAGCGGAATGCTGAGCTGGCTGAGCGCCGCCTCGGCGTCGATCCGGACCTCGGGGATGCGATTCTCCGGTGGGATCTCCGCCGCCGCGTACTCGCAAAACTCCTCGCGAAACGCCTCGATCTGCGACTCGTCGATCGTCAGTCCGGCCGCCGCCGCGTGACCGCCATGTGTCAGTAGCCGGTCCGTGCAGGCTCGCAACGCCTCGTGCAATTTCAACCCGCAGGCGGATCGCGCCGAGCCGGCGCCGGGCTTGGCGCCGGCGTTGTCCAAAGCGATGACCACCGTCGGCAAATTGTGTTTCTCGGCCAAGCGGCTCGCGACCAGGCCGATGACGCCCGGATGCCAGCCGCGGCCAGCCAGCACCAACGCCGGATTCTGCTCGGGGTCGTACTCCTCGTTGACCATCTTATTGGCCTGCTGCAGGATGCTCCGCTCCAGGCTGTCGCGGTTGCCGTTGAGCTCGTGCAGGTACTCGGCCAGCGCCTTGGCGCGCTCGGGCGACTCGGTCGTCAGCAGTTCGACGCCCAACGCGGCTTGCCCCAGCCGTCCGGCGGCGTTCAGTCGCGGCGCAAGCATGAAGGCGATGTCGTCGGACCCGAGCTCCGACTTCTTGTCCAGTTCGGTCAGCTTCAGCAACTCGGCAAGTCCGGGCGTCGGTTTTTTCAGGACGCTCCAAAGCCCATGACGCACGAGCACTCGGTTCTCGTCGAGCAACGGCACGACGTCGGCAACCGTGCCGATCGCCGCCAAGCCGACCGCTTGCATCAGAAAGTCGCGCAGCCGCGGGCTGACTTTTTGCGCGTCGCTGGCGCGCTGGCAAAGGCCCCACGCGAGTTTGAGGGCGACGCCGGCTCCGCAGAGCCCGCCGAACGGATAGGCGTGGCCGGGCAGCCGCGGGTGCACAATTGCCGCCGCCGCAGGCAGTTGGTCTCCCATCTCGTGATGGTCGGTGACGATCAGCTCCAGGCCGAGTTCCCGAGCGACCTCGGCCTCCTGGACGCTCCCGATGCCGCAGTCCACCGAGATGACCAATTGGGAGCCTCGCTCGGCCAGACTCCGCAAGGAATCGGCGTGCAGGCCGTAGCCTTCGTCCAGCCGGTTGGGGATGTGGCAAGCGACATTCGCCCCCAACAGCTTGAGGCAGAGCAACAAAATGGAGGCGCCCGTCATGCCGTCGGCGTCGTAGTCGCCGTAGATGACGATGCGTCGCTTGTCGACGATCGCCGGATGGATGCGCTCAACCGCCGCCTCGAGGCCGGGCAGCAGTTGGGGCTCGCGGAGGTTCGAGAGCTTCGCCTCCAGGAACTGCTTGACTTCCGCGGGGTCGTAGATGCCGCGAGCGATCAGCAGTTGGGCGATCACCGGGGAGATGTTGGCTCGGCGCTGCAGATCCTGGATCCGCCCGACATCATGTGGCTGGATGCGCCAACGCTTCTCCACGATCGCCCTCCCTGAACCGGGCCTGCCTCCGAGGGAGGCCCGATATTGAACCGGGCCTCACAAGCGTCGCCTGCGCTGGAGGCCCGCACCCATTTTTCCCAATCGCGGCACCGCGCCGGCGATGTAGGATTCGAAACGCGCCGCCCGCTTACTTCTTCTTCTCGACGTGCAGCGTGTGGCGCCGCAGACGCGGGCAGTATTTCTTCAGGCGGAGCTTCTCGCCGCCGGGCTTGCGACGGAGCGCGTAGTTGTAGTCGCCGGTCTCTTCGCAGACCAGGAAAACGGTTTCCGCTTTCTTATTCTTCTTGGCCATGGCTGATTCTTGATTCGCTAGCGATATGGTTGGAGTTGCCGAGCGGGGCGGACCCCGTAGGAATGGCAATCGGGGTTTCGTCGAAACGGTGCAGTTTAGCTGATTTAATCGGCCGGTGGGTAGTGGTAATCCGGTGCAATTTTGAGTCGTCGACGGGTTGGACTCCCGAGGCAGGAGGCCCCGGTAAGGCTCGTGGATAGGGGATTGTGGCGCTTTTGTGCCTTGGGCGACTTACGAACGACGGGCAGGGCGATTCGATCCCTCGCTGACGCTTCGGGTTACCTTACTGAGGACGATGGGCTGGGCGATTCGATCCCTCGCTGACGCTTCGGGTTACCTTACTGAGGACGATGGGCTGGGCGATTCGATCCCTCGCTGACGCTTCGGGTTACCTTACTGA
>JAGQPF010000271.1 GCA_020426845.1 Planctomycetales bacterium | reverse complement strand
CGGCCTACGTCATGTCAACGTCATCCAGGCTGCAAAGGGCCACTCAACATAACCCAAGCGACTCGCCCGCGACACCCGGCGCCGCAGTGATCGTCCATAGCATGGGCGCCCTCGCCGGTGCGCAGCGAGCAGCCGCAAAGCACCGCCGTTGCCCCCTACCGAAGATCGCGCCTTGGGGTTGGGCAGTGCTGCACGGGCGAGGGCGCCCATGCTACGCGCGAAGTTGTCGTGGTGCAGGCTGGCAGCCTGTGCCACGGTGTCTGCTACTTGCCCGCTGCTGGGCAAACTCGCACCGATATCGAGCCGAGCCGCCACCGACCGGATGCTTCAACGCCTAGGTGCGGATCCGCCGACAGCCGCAAGGTTTGGCCGGCTTTGAGCACCCCCAGGTCACTCATCACTCCCGATTGATCGCGGGCGTCCACGTCCGCGTCGACACAGTAGATGGCCAAAGGAGCGCGGTCGCCCACGATGCAGAAGCCACCGCACTGGCCCTCTCCCGCAACCATCGCAAGCCACTCAATCAACACATCGCGATTGAAGCGGAGCTCAATCCCTTCTCCCGACTCGACGGTCGCCCCGGGATCACGGCCCACGCCGAGCCCATCGGCGGCAACAGCGAAGACAGCCTCGCTCTTGTCCGCCCGACTCACGGCGGTCAGCTCCAGCTCCAAGTCGCCCGCTAGGCCGCGCCAGCGATGTTGCCCCTGCATCTCGCCCCGCGCAATGCTCACTGCCTTTCTGCGAGCGTCCGTTCCGCCAGCCATCGCCGCGCTTGACGCCAAGTCGAATTGCACCACCGGCGCCGCCGTCAACTGTTCGGCCAGCCGATGCCCGCAGCGGCGATGATGCCATGCCAGGTCCTCCAGCCGCGTGACCAGTGGACCGAGCTCAGCGGCGGCTAGCCGATCGCTGGCTTCGCGCGAGTCCGTGTCCAGATCGTACAGCTCCAGTGGCTTCACCGCGGCGCGGCGCAATAGGCCCGCGTCACAAAACAGTTTCCACTTCCCGTCCGGCAATTCAGGGGCAGACTTGCTGCCTTCGACATCGAACCGCAGCGCGCACGCCGCTGGATCTTCCGCCTCTCGATGGTCGTTGAAGAACATCGGCCGTGGCGGCAGTTGCTCGCCCAACAGCGCTTTCAGGAAACTCACACTGTCCTCGGCGCCGATCTCTCCGGCCAACAAATCCGGCAGCGCCTGCCCCGTCATCTCCGCGAACGTCGCGAACAGATCCTGGAGGCCGATCAATGACGCGTTCGTGGCGCCGGGACGTTCCGCGTCTCCATCTCCCACGCGCCCCGCGGGCCAAGCCGCGATAAACGGCACTCGATGCCCACCCTCATAGGCGGAGCCCTTGTTGCTCCGATTCGGCCCAACCGAAGCGGGAGCAAGCCGTTCGGCGCCGTTGTCGCTCGTGAAGATGACAAGCGTATTGTCCAGCAACGCATGCCCGGGTCGGCGAGGGTCGGGCGTGTTGCGCAAGTAGTCGAGCAGCCGGCCGAGCGCCACGTCATTCTCGTAGACAAAATCGGCTCTCGGTCCCAGCGATTCCCCGGCGACAGACCGACCGCCGCCACGCACCCGTCGATCGCCAATTCGCACGGCCGGAGTGTAGGGACTGTGATTCGAGTTGCTGGCATAGTAGAGAAAAAACGGCCGCTCCGTCGTCGACTCGCCTGCCACATGGCGATCCAGCATTTCGACGGCATGATCGCTGTGTCGTGCTCCAAGCTCGCTCAAACGGTACGCATTGGCCGCTTCGCGCAACTGTTTCGTTCCGGGCTGAGCATCCACCACTCGACGGCCATGAATGTGCCCCGGGCCAACGGACTGGCGGGGCGAATTGTTGGCTCCGGCGGCCTTCGCCTTTCCCTTGCCTCGCGGCTCACGAGCGTCCGGGCTGGACGACCGTTCGGCGTTGGGGCCGGAAGTGCCGTGGGAACGCGACGTGATCCAGCAGGCATCAAAGCCGTGATCCAGCGGAGAATCGTATAGCGGTTGGGCAAGCTCGGCATCATCCCAGCCGGCAGCCGGCCGGCCATCGGTCTGTCGATAACGCAAGCCAACATGCCATTTGCCGACCATGTATGTGCCGTAGCGCGCTTCCTTCAACATCGTCGCCAACGTGGGACGACCTCGCTCGATCAACGGGTCTCCCTGCGCCCCAAACAGCACCCAATGCTTCAAGCGGCTTCGCCAAGAGTATCGGCCGGTCAACAACGAGTAGCGCGTGGTGGTGCAGCGGGACGATGGCGTGTGCGCATCGGTGAATCGCACGCCGAGCCGCGCGAGTCGTTCCATCTGCGGCGTGTTCAACTGAACCGACGGCTCATTGCCGGTGACATCCCGATAGGCGCTCGTGTCGCCGAGTCCCATGTCATCGGCCAACATCACGACGATATTGGGCAATGGCAGTTCCTCGGCCAATGCGACGGGCGCGATGGCTGCGACGGCTGCGACAATCAACAGCATCAATCGCAGGGCGGACACCATGCGAACGGTTCCGGCAGATGCCGCGACGCCCCCCTGGCGGCAGCAACGGGATCGCATCAAAGGCATGGAGCAATGCGTCAATTCCATGGCAAGTTCCGTAGGTCGGCAGCACACCACAACGAAGGCCGTAATGCGCCGCGCAATTATGCGGGTCGTTCGGGTCAGCCACATTATGCCTCACCGATGGACGAAGTGTCGCAAGAACGTGTGTCCCGCATGGCTCTACTGCGGCTGAGAAAAACTGAGTTACCTGAATTTCCGACTTGTGGGGTAAACTGAGGTATTACGGAGCCTGGGCAGACAATCGGCTCCTTTTGGGGATCCGAAGAGCGCGGGTAGACGTTGACGAACCTGAGCAGAGAAGACAGAGAATTGAGGAGACTGCCAAGCGGTCGGGCCATTGCGTCCGGGTTTGCGTCCGGGTTTGCGTCCGGGTCGGCTCGATCCGTCCGCCGGCGTCTTTCGCTGGCGAACGTCGCACTGGCCGCAATCACACTTTTCGCCGTCGCTCGTCCCAGCTGTGCCGAAGACACGATTCTGGTGAAACGCGAGAGTGGCGGCGCCCTGCGCATCGCGGGTGAGATTGTGGATTTCACGGGAGAATGGCTTTCCATCCGGCGAGGCGACCGAGTCGAAAAATACGACGCACAGCGCGTCATGCAATGGACAAGCCCTCGCACCGCGTCTCAACAAACCGCCGACGAATTGTTCCACAACAGCAAATGGGCCGAGGCGGGCGCGGCCTATCGACGAGCTGTCGGCGAGGACCAGCGAGATTGGATGCGTCGCCGGATTCTCGCCAATCTTTCGCTTTGCGCGCTCAACCTCGGGGACGCTCGCACTGCCGGGGAGAACTTTGCCCTTGTCTATCGATCCGATCCCACCACGCCGCTGCTGGACAGGATCCCTTTGAACTGGACTGGCGGCCAATTGGACGGGGAGACAACTCGGTGGGCAACGGAAAGCCTTCAAAGTGACCAAAGTGTAAAGCGACTGCTCGGCGCCAGCTGGCTGCTGACCGCGCAGCCGGAAACGGCCGCCGCGACGCTGCAGGCCTTGGCTACGGACCCCGATAAACGAATTGCGCAGCTCGCCGACGCCCAAAGCTGGCGCGCCCGAATCGTCGTGGCGGATCGAGCCGAAGTAGGCCGATGGGAGTCCAAGCTGAGAATCCTTCCCGCCGAGCTGCGGTGTGGACCGGCGTTGGTCGTCGGCATGGCACTCGAGCGGCTCGGCCTTCATGAGGATGCAGCCGTGGCCATGATGCGCGCGCCTGTTGAACACCCGCGTGACGTGCAACTGGCCTCGCAGGCGTTGCTCGCCGCGGGCGGCGCTATGACAAAGCACGGCGACCAATCGGCCGCGTCAAGGATGTATCGAGAGTTGCTGGAGCACTACCCACAAAGCGAAGCCGCTCAGTTGGCCCGCAGTCGTATAGGAGGCCGCATTGATGATTGACGCCGACAACATAACTGGCACGCCGCACATTCGGCGTCTCGCGGCAGCCGGCCGCGCTACACGGCCGAGCGTGTCGCTCCTTTGGCTCGCATACGCGGCGTTTGCGGGGCTCATGTGCCAGCCCGCGTGCGGACAAACGACGCCAGCCACCACCGAGGCGGCGCCGTCTCCGGAAGGCATCTTTGATGTGGTCTTCTCCGGCGGCTGGGTCGGCTTTCTGATCGTCGCCCTGCTGTTTGCGCTTTCGATGCTCGCCGCATACTTGGTCTTTGAGCAGATCATGACACTGCGTCGATCCGAAATCATGCCCGACAAGATCAGCGACCAAGTTCGCGCGTTGCTCGCCGAGGGCCGAGTCGTGGAGGCTGACAAGATCTGCCGAGCCAAGCCGAGTTTTCTGACCTTTGTGCTGCTCAACGGCCTGGCGGAAGTGGATGGCGGCTGGCATGCCGTGGAGAAGGCGATGGAGGACGCGACAGCGGAGCAGTCGGCGCGACTGTTCCGCAAGGTGGAATACCTCTCGGTGATCGGCAATATCGCGCCGATGGTCGGACTGCTGGGAACCGTCACGGGCATGATCTTCGCCTTCCAACAAGTGGCCAGCACTCAGGGCGCCGCAGGCGCTGGCGACCTTGCCGAAGGCATTTATCAGGCGCTGGTCACCACCGTCGGCGGGCTGATCGTGGCGATCCCGTCACTCGGCGCATTCGCCATTTTTCGCAATCGCGTCGATCAACTCGTTGCTGAGGCCGCCTACCTGGCGCAGCATGCGTTCGCGCCGCTGAAGCGCCGCCGCCCAACCGTGGCGGCGGTCGCCCCCGCGCAGTCCGCGCCTCCCTCTGCGCCGCCTCGTCCGGGAGGCATTTGATGCGAGTCCCGAATCTGTTGCGACAAGGAAGTGTCAGTTTCAACATGACGCCGATGATCGACGTCGTGTTCCTGCTGATCATCTTCTTCCTCGTCTCGAGCCATCTGGCCAAACAAGAGGCGCAGCTCGAGCTGCCGCTGCCCGTGGCGGAGACAGGCAGGCTGGGCGATGAACAGGCGCCACGGGTGATCGTCAACATTTTGGCGGACGGGCAGCTGCTGCTGGCGGGCCATCGCCTCGAGGCAGGGCAGCTGGCCGCTCGGCTCAGGTCGCAGCGAGAAGCCGAAGGCGAAAACGTCGAGTTGAAGATCCGCGGCGACCGCGAAGTCCCTTACCGCATGGTGCAGCCCGTGCTGCTGGCCGCCACTCAAGCCGGGATTTGGAACGTCACCGTTTCCGTCTACCGGCCGGAGGACGTACGCTAATGCGCCGACCCTCCGTGTTCTTGAATCGCCGCGAGTCGTTGGATGTCGCCATGACGCCGATGATCGACGTGGTGTTTCTGCTGCTGGTGTTTTTCGTTTGGACCGCCAGCTTTTCGATCGTCGAATACGCATTGCCGACGGCCGTGACCCAAACGGCCGGCAATCAGCCTGCCAACCTGGACACGCCACCGCCTCCGGAGGCCGACTTTGACAACGTCGTCGTGCGAGTGCTGGCCGGCCCGCGATTTGAACTCAACGGCCAGACACTGGAAACGATCTCCGAGCTGCAGGAGCGTCTCCGCGAGATTTCGTCCGTGCGGACCGACACACCGACCGTGATTCATCCCGACGCCGACGTCGCCATGGGTGCCGCCGTTGACGCGTTTGACGCGGCGCGTTCCGCCGGCTTTACCAAAGTCGCCTTTGCCGTCTCCTCCTCCAGCTGACCGGGAGTCCATGTTGCCACATGCTCGCCGATCACCGCTCGCGACGCCCATGTCCAACGCATGGCTGTTGGTCCTGGTCCTGCTGTGCCTGCCCTCCGTGGGATCGGTTTTTGCGGACGACGCGGCCTTTCTCGATGGGCTGAGACGACGCCAGCTGTTCACACTGGCCGAGCGTTACTGCCGGCAGGAGTTGGCGGCCAATCCAACCGCCCGGCGCCGTGCCGATCTGGCCGAGGAGCTAATCCGCACGCTGGCCCAACATGCATCGGCCTCGACGCAGCCCGAACGCCCCGCCTTGTGGGCTGCCGCTCAACAGGCGGCGGAATTGGTTCCCGCCAATGCTCCGCGGCACTTGCTCGTCCAAACTCAAGCCGCCCTCGCCGAGCTCACCCGCGCCGAGTTGAGCCAACAGGAGCTGGCGGTGGACGCAAACGCCGCCACGCGAGAGCGTGCCTTGCAGGCAGTCCGAGATGTGGAGCGCAAGCTATCGGCGCTCAACAAGGAGCTGGACAGCGAGATTCCGGCGAGGCGCCGCAAGCCCCCCGCCGATCCCGATCGACTCAGCGGCGAAGAGCTGTTCGCGCTTCAAGCGCAGATTCAGTTCCAGCTCGCATCGGCGCTCCGCACGCGAGCCCAATGTTACCCACCGGGATCCGACGATCGCGTGGCCGCGCTGCACTCGTCGCTGGAGTGGAGCCAACTGCCGCTCGACCAACTGTCGCCCGACGAGCCGCTGGTGGCTCGGATTCACCTTCAACGCGCCAGCTGCCGGCGGTTGTTGGGAGACGCCGCCCAAGCTCAAAAACTGCTTCAGCCACTGCTGACTCACGCCGCTTCGGACATTCGGCACGGCGCCGCCGCCGAGATGGCCCGGCTGGCGATCGACTACCAAAAAGCCGACCAGGCGTTGACGATGCTCGGCTCCGTCGCGGTAGGAGAGAACGCAGAATTGGATTTAGTGCGGCTCGAAGCGCAGCTGGAGCTGCTCGCCCAAGCCAAGCAGCTCCGCGACACGGCGCGCGAAGGCCAGCTCCGCGAAGCGGCCGTCGCATTGGGAAAGCTGATTGAGACGAAACACGGCGCGTATTGGGGACGCCGAGCCAGCCAGCGGCTGATCTCCGTAGCAGGCGGCGGCGCCTCGGCCGATGTCGAAATCATGATTCAACAGGCGGACGAGCTGTTCCGCAAAGGTGATCTCGACAACGCCATCCGCGCATACGAGCAGGCAGCGGCACAAGCTCGCCAGGCAGGAGACTCCGAATCGGCGTTTGATCTTTTCTACAAGGCGGCGTTGGTGGCTGGGCGCCAACAACGTTCGGCAGAGCAGGCGAGTCGTCTGCGGCGGGCAGCGTTGGACTTCTCGCAGGACAGCGACGCCGTGAAGACGCATTACGTGGCACTCGTCCTTGCCGCTCAGCTGGCAAAAACCGACAAGGCATGGCTTGGGCAGTACGAAGCGATGCTGCTAGAGCACGCCTCCACCTGGCCAGACAGCGAGCACTTGGCAACCGTCCAGCTTTGGACGGGCTTGCTGCTTGAGCAGCGAGGCAGCTTGGACCAAGCGAGTCAAGCGTTTCGTGCCTCGGCGGAGCTGAAACTGACCACCGAGGCACTGGCCGGCTTTGAGCGTTGCGAGTTGAGCCGGCTTGCCGCACTAAGCAAACAGAATGCAGAGCAAGCGACCAGCGGAGCACTGGCGGCGGCCGCTTGGCTGGAGGCGAGATTTCTCGAAGCCGGGAAACTGCCCGCCGCGTGGGACGCTCCGCGTCGCGCCGCAGTGCTGGCCGCCGCTCGTCTCTATTTGAACCGGGTTCCTCGCTCGCACCAGCGGGTTGAGTCGTTCCTGGTTGGCGCCCTGCAGGGAAGCCCTGCGCCATCCGAATTGTTCCGGCGCCAGGCGCTGCCGCTCCTGGTGGTTGCGCTGGCGGGACAGGCGGCCAAAACCGCCGCAGCAGAAGCCGTGCTCAAACAACTGGAACAGGTCTCGGTCAACCAACTGCTGGAAACGCTGGATGGCCTATCCAAGGCGATGGCGGAGCTGCCTGCGGAATCGCGGGCTACAGCCGCCGCATTGCAGTTAAAAACCATTGCCGCGCTGCAGCAGAAGAATGGAGTTGATGAGACGATCCGCGACCGACTCGAACGCAGCCGCGCAGCCGCGCTGGCCGCTAGCGGTCAGATCGAGCAGGCGGAGGACGCCTACCGGGCGCTCGCTTCCCGTCATCCGAAGGATGCGAACGTGCAGCTCGCCTTCGCGAGATTTCTCACACAAGCAGGCCGAGCCGAGGCGCTGCCGCAGTGGCGCCGAGTGGCGCAACGCGCACGCCCTAAAACGGATTTGTGGTACGAAGCCAAGCTGAACGTTGCGCGGCAGCTGTTCCGCGGAGGCAAACGAGATGAAGCGGCGGAGTTGCTTCGCTTCGTTGAGGCCGTGCAGGGCCTGGAAGGCACGCGGTGGCAGGCCGCTTACCGGCAGCTCCTAGCGGAGTGCGGGCAGCCGTTGCGCTGAACCAGCATGAGTCGCGTGCCGATCGGCAAGGTCAATCGACGTTGGGAATATCGGCAAGATCCCGCAGCAGGTTGGCACGCTGCAACGACTCCACCCCTTCGCGAAAGTTGTACTGCTGAAATTGCACACGCGCAAGCGTGTAGTAGGCGCTCGACAACGGCGCGATCACCCGTAGCGACGTGGGCTGGCTTTGCAGCAGATCCGTCAGTTCGTCCACAACGGTTTGCAACTCGACGTAGGCGATCACCTGATCCATGTAGTCGGACTGCATGCGAGCTCGCATCTCCACCAGCATCGCCGCCCAGACGCGATAGTTCAGCGAGGAAGGGAACGTGTCTCGCAATCGCTGGTGAATCTCGACGGCGAGGTCGGCATGCTTCGCCGCCTCATCGCGCTCTCCCAAGGCAAACAGCACATCAGCCAACTTGCGGTGCAGATGCGACCGCGACTCCGCGTACAACGGCAGGTTGGGCTGAGCCTCGACCAGTTTTGCGGAGATGTCGATTGCATCCAACAGCCGTGCTCGCGCCAGCTCCAACTCGGCTGTCTCGGCATTGCGCGTCGCTGGCAATCCAAGCGTCTCGCTCAGGTCGTACTGGTAGCTGAGATCGGCAGGAAACTCCTTGCAGAGCGACGACAGTATGCGTATCGCCAGGTCCACTCCATCGGCCGTATGCTCCGTATTGAGCTCTCGGTAGCAAAGCGCCAGCAGGCGCCGAAAAGACGGGTCGGCTCCGCCGCCGGGAAAGCCATCGTCGCTCCGGCCCCCTGTTGCGTCGATCACCCGCTCCAACTGCTCGATCGCCTCCTCGAGGTGTTGCCGTCGATCGCCGCGACTGCGTCCCGTGTTAAAGAAGAACTGTGAACGCCCCAGCAGATAGTGCGATTGGGCTCGCTGGTAGCTGGCCGCAGACCACACCGACGTGTCGTCCAGCGAGATGCTTTCGACGACCTGCAACGCCTCGTAGTAGCGTTCTCGGGCATCTCCACGGCGTTGAATTGCGTCATAGAGGCCTCCCAATGAATTCAACAGCCGTGCCCGCTCGAGTTGCGTGGCGACGTCTTTCGGTTTCGGCCAACGCCGCAGCGTGGTCGAGAACGTCTTCTCCGCCTCTTCGAACTGGCCCAATCGCAGCTGGATCGCGCCCAGCCGCCGGCTAGAGATCAGCTTCCGCCGCAACACCTCTTCCTCTGCTCCCACTTGCGCCGCGAACAGGTCATAGATGCCCAGCAACTGCTCGAACATCGCCCCCGCGCGAGGCGACAGCATCGGCCGCTCGGTCATGACCAGTCCGCTGCTATCGGCGCTGTCGACCGACGGCAGGGAGGCCATGAACAGATCATCCGGCGCGAATTGGGCGTAGAGCTTGTCGAGCGCGTCGAAGGAGAGTGACATCGCATTGGCAGTTCGTCGCTGCTCCCAGAGCTTCTGCTCCAACAGAAGGTTGGTCCGGTAGTAGGCGACGGACGAGACGATCGTCGTCGTCATTAGGGCCAGCAACGCTACGGACGTCGTGAGCGCAATTAAGCGATTGCGGCGGCACCATCGCCAGCCTCGCTCAAAGATGGTGGCTCGCCGAGCATGCACGGGGCGGTCTTGCGCGAACCGCCGCAAATCATCGCTCAAGTCGCGCGCCGACCGATAGCGATCCGCAGGGGAAAGCGCCATGGCCTTCATGACGACGTTTTCCAAATCCCGAGGCACGTCGGCGCGAACGCGACGTGGCGGCGTTGGGCCATTCTCGGTGATCTCCTTCACCATGTTGGCCCGTTCGGAAGTGCGAAACGCCGGCCGCAACACCAACATCTCGTAAAGCGTGGCGCCGAGACTGTAGACGTCGCTGGTCACATCGCACCGGCCTTCAAATCGCTCGGGCGCCATGTAACGCAGCGTTCCGGCCATGTCCTCCGAGTGGCTGAGATCCATCTCGCGAATCCGAGCCAGCCCGAAGTCGGCGATCCAGATCACCCCGTCGTCGTCAAGCAGCAGGTTGGCGGGCTTGATGTCTCGGTGCAAGATGCCCTGGTCGTGCGCATAGGCCAGCGCGTCCGCCACGTCGGCGGCACTGGCCGCCGCCCGGCGCCAGTAGTCCGCTCCGCCAACATGGCGTATGCGGCGGTGCAAACGCGTTGACTGCATGACATGCGACTTGGAAGGCGAAACGCCGCCAACGGTCCGAGTTTCCCCGGCAGCGGAGTCAGGCGAGGGATTGAGCGTCGAGTCGCTGACGGAGCGAGAATCTTCCGAGATGCCCGACGGCGCCGACGGCGTCGAAGGCGTCGAGGGGGCCGAAGTCGGCACGCCGGTTGCCGGCAGCCGTTCGTCCGTCAGATCCTCGCCGGGGTCGCGTGACTCCATGGTGGCCAAACGGGCCAGCATGCGATCCAGGGCCAAGCCGCGAATCCGCTGCATCACCAGGAAATGGAAGCCTTCCGCTTCGCCGACGCCGAACACCGGAACGATGTTGGTGTGGTGCAATTTGGCGGCCATGCGGGCTTCGCGATCAAACCGTTTCGCGCGGCGTTCGGCCTTGGAAGAGGTGTCGCGAGGCAGCACTTTGACCGCCACCGTGCGGCCGAGCGAGATCTGCTCCGCCTCGTACACCACGCCCATTCCGCCCCGCCCAATCTCCTTGAGCAGCCGAAAGTCGCCCAACTGCGATGGACAATCGTGCGCCAACAGACGGGAATCGGTCCCCTGCGTGCCGCGAATCTGCTCGAGCGCCGCGATCGTTGGCAGCAATTCACGAATGTCTTCCGCACGCGAAGGATACTGCTCGGCATATTCCTCCACCGACGGATGTTCTCCGCGGCGGAGTCGGCGAGTGAAGTCCTCGCCGAGCACTTCGATCAGATCACGGCTGTCGTCGGAAGTCGGCACGTGGCAACGGCAGGATTAGGGGAGCGAACCAATGGGACGACGCCACACGGGCGACGGCGAGCCGGTTGTCAGGTGGCGATCGATCCACTGCTGGAGCTGGAAGGAGATTGAGGGGCAAGCTGGGTCGGCGCCGCTCCCGCGGCGCTAAGCAGCCGTTTCAGGCGCGACAGCGCACGCACATAGCGGATGCTCGCCGCCTTGCCGGTAATGCCAAGTGACTCGGCGACCTCGGCGTTGGAGAGATCCTCGAAATGCCGGAGGGCGATCACCTCACGGTCCAACTCCGACATGTCCTCGAGCAGACGAGTGAGGATCATGGCCCGTTCTTCCCGCATAATGACCTCGCTGGGCGAAGTCGGATGGCCTACCAATTGGGCCGCAAGCGAGAAGGACGTGTTTTGAGCGGGCAAAGCTCGCTCGCGGTTCGCCGATCGCATCTGGGTGGAGAGGTGGCGCCGATGCACGGCGATCAGCGTCTGCTGGACCACCCAGCGCACCCACAGAAAGGAACTCATGCCCCCATCGAAATGTGGCAGCCGCACACGCGCATCGAGATACGCCTCCTGAACCACGTCGTCCGGATCGACGCGGCCAGTGAGTCGGGGATCCAAGCGAAATTGAACCTGACGCACCAAACGTGCATGGTGGAGCTCAAACAACTCCGCCAGCGCAGATTCATCGCGTTGAAGCAGACGCGGCTTTAAAGGGTCGCTGTCCACACGCGCACACCTCCACCTCAGTCAAAGGTCTCTGTTCCACAATCCATATTACGGTTTGGGAGCGCGATTGTGCACTATCGTTTGCCGAAAAATGGCGTCGAATCGCCAGAGTTCGGCAAAGATCGATAGCGGTGGCGCGAGAGTCGACTGGTGGTGAGGGCTACTCGGCAGGGGGTGCGGCGGGCTCCCCGGGTGTGGTTGAAGGCTCTCCCGGAGTTGCCGGCTCCCCGGGCGTCTCGTCATCCACCGGTGGCCGTTGGTTTTCGGTAGGCTCGCCACCGCCAGGGGCCTCGAACCCACCCCCGCCGCCGGGAGGACCTGCCGGGCCGCCTTCAATGTCGTCCGCCGACGGGGGAGGCACCTTCGGCGCCGCCGGTGGCACGTAGCCCGGCAAATATTGCGGGTCAGGTTCGGCGTTGTAAGTGTGGGTGAGGAAAGCCAGACCGTCAGAGGTCTTGGAGAACACCACATGGATGTCGTAGGTGCGCCAGGGCAGTCCGCCCCGCCAGCTGAACGTCTGAGTCTCGAAGTTGTCCGCCTCGCGTTTCTTCGATGGCTGCCGTCCCAGCAAAGCGGCCACCTCTTCAGGTGTCATTTGTTTGTCGGAGCTTCCCAAACGCTCTTGTGCTTTCTGATCGAGCGTATCACTCAACTTAAAGCTGTTCGGCCGCGCCACTTGGCGGTCCCAGTACAGAGCCCCCAGCATCAGCAGCAAGACGACAATGAGCACGCCCTGCCGCATGGCGCCCGACTTGGCCTCGGTTTGTCCGGACTGTTCAGCTTGGTCGTTCATAGGGCCCTCAATAGAAATGGGAATGACAAAGAATGAGATGGAGAAGCGAGGTTGAGAGAGGCCCCGGAACAGGCGCCTCAGCTGCCGAACGACGATGATAATGGCAGGGGACGGCCGAGTACAGCTTCTGTAGCTGCCGTTCGGCCAACACGGCGAAAATGCCGAGGCCGTTCAGGCAAACGCCTTGGCGACCGCCTCGCGCATCGCCCGCAGACCGGTTTCGGCCACCTGCAGCGCGTCTTGCTGCCAGTAGTCCCGATTGAACAGTTCCAACGACAGTGCGCCGGAGAACCCGTTGCCGCTCAGGGTGCGTAGAATCTGCGACAGGGGCGCCACCCCGAGCCCGGGATAGACACGGTTGGCATCGCCAATCGACTCTCGCGGCGGGTCCGCCGGATAGTCGTTCATGTGGAACACGTGAATTTGCCGGCCACTCACCAGCTGCAGCCCGGCAAAATCGGAGCCGCCTTTGTAAATGTGGTACACGTCGGGAAGCAGACAGGCCTGCGAGTGGCCCGACTCGATCGCCACGTAGAGCAGCTCTCCCAGGCGGCTGAGATTCTTCGAGAATCCCCAAAGCTCCAGCTGCGGGACAACCCCCATCGACTCGCCCAACTCGAGCAGCTTGCGGTAGCGGGCCGCCGCGTCAGCGAGGTTTAGCCCCGCGTCACGGGTCGCGCCGGTGGGCGGCGCCGCGATTCGACTACCGCCGATTTGGGCCACGACGTCCATATCGCGTTTGGCTTCTTCAAGTCCATTGGCACGCTCCTGCTCGTCATCCACGATCCATCGCGCAAATCCGATGGCGCTCTCCACTTTGAGCCCGGCGTCGGCGATTCGTTTCCGTAGGTCGCCAAGTGATCCGCCCTCTTCGCGGTACTTGTGCAGATCGCCCATCCACGGCTCGATTCCGTCATACCCCGCCTTGGCGGCCAACTCCACCTGACGAACGACTGTCAGCTGCTGTCCGCGGACGGTGCTCGTGTTCAGGCAAAACCGCAGCGATGGCCGGTCGCCTTTGGCTGGATCTGCGAGAGCGGCAGGAGTCTCGGCGATCGCGTTGCGGGCGGCCAACACCCCCGAGGCCGCGGCCACGCCGCAAGCCAACATTTCACGTCGATGGATCGGGGAATTCATTCGTGCGCGCCCGTTCATTGCTTGCCTACCACACCCCAAAACTGCCAGTCCGCCACGTCGCCACGGCGCACTCGGCGGAGATCCATTGCGAACAATTTGCCGTCCTTGAATTGATACTCAAACCCCACATACGCCTCGTCGCCGTAAACCGACGCCCCGAGCGAACGTACACAGCGAGGAACGTCTCCCGCCTCGATTCTTTCGACAAACGCTCGCAAATGTGGAGTTTCGAACGTCTTGGTCAGATCTCGAAAAGGATATTCCTCCATGCTCTCTCCCATCGCGCCCATGTCCGCATAGTGCTCGGCAAGGCTCATTCCCGCTCGCACTCGATCCGACTCGGGCCTCGTCAATTGGTGCGCCTCCATCCGCTTGCCATCGCGGATCAGCCCAATCCACGTGGCGGCATGCACCCGGCCTTCACTTTCCAGGTACCTTCGGAAGGTCAAATAATGCGCCGACACATTTCCGACACAAAGCATGGAGATCGTCAGCGCCAAGGTCGCAATCCCACTGCCGGTGAGGTCGCCGTCAGCGGCCTTGATCGCCCGGTAAGCGACGAGCGCCAGCAGAATGGCGATCACCGAGGCGATCGTCATGAGGTCGACGAAGAAGGAAAGCAGTCCGAGCATCGCAAAGACTAACGCGACGACGGCCGCTTTGGAAAGAGCACGGTATTCGGTGGGCCCGCCTTCATGCATCTGTGTGTCTCCTCTGCTGGCAGCCAGTTGAACAAGACCCAACTGGCAATCGGAACAGAACTTAGCCTGCGGCCAAGGACAGCCATCACAAGCTGGCGGCCTGTGCCGGTGTTTGTCAATGCCGGTGTTTTCAATGTCAGGGGGCCAGGAAGCCCTCCAATCGCTCCAAATCACCGCGCCGTCGCGCCATGGAGCCGACGTGAGACGGCCCGCTGAACTGATTTGTCCCCTCGAGGGAGCCCCTGGAGATGAGCTCGGTGATTTGAAAGAATTGTACATCCGGCTTCAAGCCGATAAAGTTCGGCGGCCAAGCGCCCTTAAATGGACTGGCTTCCAGCGGCGCCGCGTGCAATGTGGCGCAGACAAACATGGTGAACACGTAGGCGTTGACGACCGACATCACGCTGCGGCCGACCAATTCGACCATCGGCTGGAACTGCAGTCGCGTCCGCGAAATCTGGTCGGTGAACGCGCGAAGAATCCCGAAGATGAGCGCAAACAGCACCCAGACAATGATAATGTCGGTGAGGTAGCCGTAATTGCGAGCCTGATCGTCGAGAGCGTTGGTGATCGGCTCGGTCAGGGAGAACGCCAGCAAGGCGGCCAGCCACAGATTGACGAAGGTGACGACGTTGCTCCACAGCCCTTGAAACCAGAGCAACGCGCCGACGCCGGCAAGCACCACGAATATGAACAGCAGCATCATAGCGTCCGCCTCCGGTAGCGGATGGAAATTGTCTTGTCTCGTAGGTGACTCAAACTCTCTGACTCCACGCCAACCGAGGCGGTGTGGAAACACGGCTATCCACGCAACACGCGCCGCAGCTCGTTCAGCGAAGTCTCCCCTTTCGCCACCAACAAGATGCCTTCCTCTTGCAGCGTGCGACAGCCGGCTTGGCGTGCCGCCTGCCTGAGCAGCTCCAGCTTGGGCTGCTTCGCCAGCACCTGCCGAACGGCGTCGTTGACCTCAAGCACCTCGAACAATCCCGTGCGGCCACGATACCCAATGCCGCCACAGGTCTCGCAGGGCGGCAGGGGCTTTTGGTCGGAGTCGGGCGGGGGCGGCTGATATTCCGTGTACAGGTACTGCACGCGTCCCGGAGGAATGCCCAGTCGCTGCAGATCCTGCGGCGAGGGCTCATAGGCCATCTTGCAGTCCTTGCAGAGCTTGCGGACCAAGCGCACGTTGATCACGCATTTGATCGCCTTGGCAAAATCCACCGGCGGCGCCTTGAGCAGCAGCACTCGCAGCAGGGCCTCGGAAACCTCCTTGGCACGGACGCTGATGATCGACAGCTGGTGCTCCTGATTGACCTGGTGGCAGAGCATTCGCACGGTCTCGCCATTGGGAGGCTCGGGCGCCACCAACACTTCGGGCTCGCGCAGCAGGATCTGCGGAATCAGCTGGTCCGGAGTTTGGCCCGCCGCCAGGTCATACTCATGCACCGCGAGATTCTCGACAGCAGGCTCCTTCTTGCCCTTGTCGATCAGGCAGACGAAGTCCCGAGTGAAGCGGTCGGTCGACTTCATCGTCACCGTCCACAAGGTGCTCAGTCCCCCCGTGGGCATCGCGCTAATGAGGACCATTCCTGCGGAGCCTCGGATGTGCTTGCTGGCGACCTCGCGCAGCTTTTCCCGCATGCCGATCTCTTCCAGCGTGTTGAACTTGTCGCCGTAGTCAATGGCGACCAACACTCGCTCGCCGGTCTTGGTGCCTTGCGAGGTCAAGCTGCCGCTGTATTTTTCCTTCTTGTATTTGCATTTGAACTCGCCATGCTGCCGGCCTCGTCGGTCCTTGGGATCCGCGCCGCACAACAGCTTGAAGGACTCCAACAAGGCGTCGCCCGACTCGCGGTCGCGCGGCTCCAGCGGATGCCAGACGCCGTCCACATCGAACCGCACCTCCACTTGCTCGGCCGAGTAGTCGAACATCGCGCGGTCGGCGGCGCGGTCGATCAAGTCAGCCACCAACTGCTTGACCAACAAGTAGGAGGGGACGTTGCCGCGAGCGCGAATCAGCTGCTCGCCTCCGCCGGCGCCAATCGGCTGAAACTCGACCGGCGCGCCTTGCTCGTGCGGCAGCGTCCGCTCGACGACACCACGCTTCCCGCCGCCCTTGAGCCATTCGCTGATATGCTTGGGAGTGAGCACGCGTATTTCGGGGTTGACCTTCGCGTTGCGCATGAAGACGTAGGTCAGCACGGGGGCCAAAGAGGCGACCGCGCACACGGCGACACAGCCGATGAAATTGGGGATCAGCAGTGAGACGAAAAACAACACCATGAAGGTGAAGACAACGATGGGCGTCCAGACGTCCTGGGGCATCGCGATGTCATCGCCAATGCGCTGACTATCGGTGTTGACGAAATCGCAGCCCTTGACCCATATCCACACAAACGGCAACAGGATTAGCACCTTCCACCACGAGACGTAGAAGCCGTCGCCGCGTTGGAATTCCTGAGCGTGCAAGATCGCCGGCTGCAGAATCACCGCCGCCGTGGCGGCGATCGTGGCGAGCTGCGACGGCCCGGTGGATCGAGCAGTCCGCCACGGGGCCAGTCTCCCGGGATGATCGGCAGCGCTGGGGGTTGTCAAACGTTGTCTCATCAAAGAATTCCAGGCTGTGACACATTGATGCCCTTGAGCGCCATCTTCAGAGCGTCCTTGTTCGGCGCCACCGCGAAGGCAGTGGGCCGGTCGATCAGCTCGGCATCAATCAGGTTCTTGAGGCTCATGGTGAAGTCCTGCATGCCCTCTTCGGCGCCGATGCGAATCGCGTCGGAAAGTTTCTCGTCCTTGCCTTCAAGCACGAGCTTGGTGATCGTCGCGTTGAAGGTCATGATCTCGCAGGTCGGCACACGGCCGACTCCCGGCTTGATCGACTTCAACAGTTTCTGGGCGATGATGCCCTTCATGTTGAAAGCGATCGCGCTGCGAATCGCACCGTGCATCTCCTCGGGGAAGAGGTCGAGAATACGTCCGATGGTCGTCGGCGCGCTGGAGGCGTGAATCGTCCCGAACACCAAGTGGCCCGTTTCGGCAGCGTGAATCGCCGTCAAAAACGTCTCCTCGTCACGCATCTCGCCGACCAGAATGATGTCGGGGTCCTCGCGGACGGCATGCTTCATCGCGATGCCAAAGTCGCTGACGTCCTGCCCGATCTCGCGCTGGTTGATCAGGCATTTGTCGTCGGAGAACACAAACTCGATCGGATCCTCCAGCGTGAGAATGTGCTTGCGATAGTTTTGGTTGATCCAGTTGAGCATCGAGGCGATCGTCGTCGACTTGCCGGATCCGGTCACGCCCGCCAGCAACACCATGCCCTGATCGAATTTGCACAAATTCTCGATCACGGGCGGCAGATTCAGTCCCTCAAACGGCGGAATGTAGTTGTTAATTCGCCGAGCCACCAAGCCGACATTGCCAAGTTGCTGGAGCATGTTGACGCGGAAGCGCCAGCTGACGCCATCGACATCGACGACATACGCGAAGTCCGCCCCCCCGTCCTTGTCGAAGATGTTTCGATTGCGATCGTCGAGCATCGGGATCAGCAGCCGCACCATCTCCTCGGCGTCGATGGGCGGGCGGTTGAGCGGGCGGAGCGTGCCGTTGACCCGGACAATGGGAGGCTGCCCCACTTTCATGTGAAGGTCGCTGCCCTCCAACTTGACCAAGGCGCGGAATACCTTGTCGACCTCCAGCTCAACGCGCTTCTTCAACAACCGGGCTGCCAGCCGGTCCTCGGACGCGGGCTCCGCTTCTTGCACGGGGACCGCCGGTTTGTTTGTGCTCGCCATCTCTCAGCTCTCCTCAGTTCCCGGCCCCGGAACCCGGAACCCCAGCCTCGATTGAACTCTCATGAGCCACTTTTCAGCCACTTTTCAGCCACTTTTCCGCGTTCATTCAGCCATCGTTCGGCCGGCGCGGATCGCTTGTCGCGACGCGAGCGGAGTCACGTTGGTATTCTCACCGGAATGCCCAGACGAGCCATGTGCTGCTTGGTCTCGGCAATCGTGTATTCCCCAAAATGAAAGATGCTCGCGGCCAACGCCGCGTCGGCGCCACCCTCGGAAACCGCTGCCGCCAAGTGCTCGGGACAGCCCGCGCCCCCGCTCGCCACGACGGGGATCGAGACCGCCGCCGCGACCGCGGAAGTGATCTCGATGTCATAGCCATCCTTGGTGCCGTCGCAATCCATGCTAGTCAGCACGATCTCTCCCGCACCCAGCTTTTCGACTTCTCGGGCCCAAGGCACTGCCTCCAGCCCGGTGGGGGTCCTGCCGCCGTGAATGTGGACTTCCCACACCTCGGCGTCGTCCCGCGTGACGCGTTTCGGATCGATGTTGACCACAATGCACTGACTACCGAATCGCAATGCCGCCTCGCGGACGAAATCGGGGTCCTTGCACGCCGCCGAATTGATCGAAACCTTGTCGGCGCCGGAACTAAGCAGCTCGCGAATATCCTCCAGCGTCCTCACGCCTCCGCCCACGGTCAGCGGCATGAACACCTGCTCCGCCGTCCGCCGCACGACGTCCAACATGATCGCCCGCTCCTCATGGCTAGCCGTGATGTCCAAAAACACCAATTCGTCGGCACCTTCCGCCTCATATCGCGAGGCGACCTCCACCGGGTCGCCCGCGTCGCGAAGCTGCAGGAAATTGGTCCCCTTGACCACTCGGCCGCGGTCGACATCGAGACAAGGGATCACGCGTTTGGCCAGCATCGGCACTTCGTGGAATGGAGGAGCTTGCGGACCGATGCCAGGGTCGCGGGGAGGGCGACCGGAGACGGCGAACCACTGAAAATAGGCAATCTTTTACTGTAAATCGGGGTGGTTTGTTG
>JAGQPF010000270.1 GCA_020426845.1 Planctomycetales bacterium | reverse complement strand
GTGAGGCCCGGTCGACTGGTCGGGCCTCCATCGCAGGCGACCCTTGTGAGGCCCGGTCGACTGGTCGGGCCTCCATCGCAGGCGACCCTTGTGAGGCCCGGTCGACTGGTCGGGCCTCCATCGCAGGCGACCCTTGTGAGGCCCGGTCGACCGGCCTCGAGCTGCACTACAAGCTTAAGGAGGTGCTGGCACATTTGGCCAACCTGGGGGTGGCTTTGGACGCTTGCCATCACTTCACGCCGGAGCGTTGCTACGAGATGGTACATCGGATGGTGAATCAGGAAACACTGCACCCCGACTCGCCTCGTTCGGGCTACATCGTCCACTACCTGACGTTCGAGCAATGCGAAACGTGCCGAGCCGAGGAGTTGGGGTGGGAGCAGGACCAGCGGATTGAATCGGACGAGGACGCCACCGAGGTCGGAGGCCGTTGAAAACGGCTGCCAGCAACCCCTGCAGAACGGCAGGCTCTGGAGGGTGTGGAGCCTCCCATGCGGGGAGGCTCCCAGTCGCTGCATGCGTCTTCAGCCGTGTTTTCGGCAACTTGCGAACATCTGCTGCCGGGAGCGCGGCAAGGCAAGATTTCGCCAGCCGTCAAAGTTTGCCGGACAGGAACAACCGCTCCATCCGTGAACGTAAACCATTTGAGGGAAATTACTTTTGAATTGTCAAGGCCGGGCCTAAACAGGACGATCATTGCTTCTGTCAGTCACACAGCGCCTTGCACACGGCCGCTGTGTCGAGCAACACCGGAGTGTTGAGTCAAAGGATTGGCTCAGCCGGTACTGGCGACCTACCTGCGGACAATCTACCCACCTGTCTGCGAACCCAATGTGCTACGCAATGATTTTTTGCTGGCACCGACCTACCTGCGCGATTCGTCCCTTGCGATCGGCCGGGCGCCAGCCCACGGCACTTGGGAGTCGTCAGCGCAACAGTTCCACGTATAGGAGATGTGGCTCGATGAAATGGAACATTTTGGCAAGTACTGTGGTGCTTGGCATCGGCCTGTGTGCCCAGCAAAGCTTTGGACACGACCTGCTCGGCCGGATGCTCGGCAAGAGCGGTTGCTGTGACCCCGCCCCCAGCTGCTGCTCGGCTCCGAGCTGCGGTTGCGACACCGGCTGCAACAGCTGCGCCAGCAGCTGCAACAGCGGTTGCGCGTCGGGTTGCTGCAACGCCGCTCCTTCCTGCGGATGTGACACCGGTTGCAACACCTGCTGCAAGCCGAAGTGCGGATTGTTGGCTCGCCTGCGAGCTCGCAAATGCTGCAAGTCGACTTGCTGTGAGCCGGCATGCGGATGCGACAACAGCTGTGCTTCGAACGGCTGCTGTGGCGCCGCTTCCTGCGGTTGCGACAACGCCTGTGGCTGTGCTTCGAACGGCTGCAACAGCTGCGCTTCGAACGGCTGCTGTGGCGCCGCTTCCTGCGGTTGCGACAACGGCTGCAACAGCTGTGCCGCTCCCAGCTGTGGCTGCGACAACGGCTGCACGACCACTTGCTGCTGCAAGAAGAAGGGCCTGCTGGCTCGCCTCTTCAGCTGCAAGAAGAAGTGCTGCAGCACCTCCTGCTGTGAGCCGGCTTGCGGCTGCGACAACGGATGTGCTTCCAGCTGCGGATGTGCTTCCAACGGCTGTGGTTCCAGCTGCGGTTGTGCCAGCAATGGCTGCAACAGCGGTTGTGCTTCGGCCTGCGGTTGTGCGAGCAACGGCTGCTCGTCCTGCGGTTGCGGTGGCACCTCGGCTCCCGCTCCCGCCATGGACGCGGCTCCCGCTCCTCCGGCGCCGGTTGTCGACCCCTCCGCTTTTGTGCCCACTAAGCGTCGTGTCGTTCACGCCAGCACGCTGATTCGTTAAGAATCAATGTGTTGAGACAACCAGAGACGACGTAAGATGCGGCCTGCCCTCGTGGCAGGCCGCTCTTTTTCATTTCTTGCCCGCTCGAGTCAGTGTCACTTTTCCGTCACACATGAAACGAGCATCACGGCACACGAACCACCTCGCCGAGATCGCGAGTGGCCAGGCCGCGGTAGACGGCTTCATCGATGTTCTCCATCAACATCTGCACCGAAGCATCTCCCAACACAAACTGGGCGCCTTGAGGATGCTCGCTTCGGAAGTCCTCAAAATGCCCGGCTCGGTGGTTCGGAGTGTGGTCGGCGGACCCAACCACGCGAGCCATCGCGGCCTCTCCGCCGTGAATGACCCCGACCCAAGTCGAATAGGCCGTCAACGTCGTCTGCACTCGAGCGCATCGCTCGCCCACCATGAGCGTCTGGCTGAGCCCATCGACAATGTCCTCAAAGCCGATGTCGCTGTTGTGAAACATCAGGCCGTTCCCGGCGCTCGGCGAGTCCTCGATCTCTTGCGTGCCGAACACTCCCACGTAGCTGGCGCGGGACAACTCCATCGGCAGAGCGCCGTGTCCGTGCGGATCGGTATGGCCCGGCTCCTCGCGGAGCAGAAAGGTCCGATTGCTCCCGGTGTCGCTCGGGCAACGAAATAGCGGCAAGTGACGAATGCGGGCCTGTGAGTTGATCGCCTCGTCAATATGCTCTTCATAGACGATCAAATCGCTGAGATTCTGCTCCTCCATAAAGGGCAGCACCAGCGAGCCCCAGGCCCAGCCGGGAGGCCCCTCGGCCGTTTCGCCAACCCAGCCTGATGGCAGACGCTTGTGGACATCGTGGTAGTGGTGCATCGCCAAGCCGATTTGGCGCAGGTTGTTCTTGCAGCTCATCCGCCGCGCCGCTTCACGGGCGGCTTGGACAGCCGGCAGCAGCAAAGCCACCAGGAGCCCGATAATGGCAATCACCACCAGCAATTCAACCAAGGTAAACGCGGGTCGCGAGCCTTGAGCTCGGCGACAACGATCAAGATTCATCGCAGTCCTGCTTTCATGCCGTGCGTTGAAGGGCTCGAACACCAACGAACACCATCGACCACCATCGAATGCTCGGGCCCGGATCAGAAAGACAACGCGTTGGGGCGAGGTGCGCCAAGAAACTCAGCGAGGCCGTTGAAGAAACACCGGAACAGCAGTTGGTGTTTTCTTCTAACAGGCTGCTCGGCGCATCGTGTGCAAAACAGCTCGCGTTCAGTAGAGACGTTCAGCGAGGCTCAGCACATCGCCCAGGCAGACAGTGGTGGCCCTCGAGCGGCGTGCAGCACGGACTCCGAGGCGGCATGCATCGCCACCCATCGCTCGACATAAGGCGAGCGATGGCCGCAATCACAAAGCTGAACCTCAAAGGGCAGCTGCCCCGCCATTGCCAGCACCTGGCAGATGGGGCAGTTGGAATGATCCCGTGGCTCGGGATTGGTGCGATCCGAGTCGGCATCGTCGGCGTCGCCGGGACGGTCGGAATCACGGCGCAGGGTGTGGGCACAACCACAATGTTGGCAGAACACCTGCTCGGTTTGCTCGGCAGCCGCCGCCGAAGTGACCGGATGGTGATGCAAGGCGCGAAACGCCAACTGGCTCGCCATCGTCAGGCAGAGCAGACCAGTCAGTAAATGGCGCCAGTGCTTCATGACTGTTGGATGGAATCGCGCCCGGATGGTTTCGTATGTGTTGAGACACACATTGGGTAGTGAGTGACGCCAGTGGAGTCAATGGCAACCACCGTTGGAAGATTGCAGCCGAGCGGCCTGAAACCCGTTGGGATGGCCTCTTTAGCGTCCGGATTGTCCTTTTTCGCGGCTTTTAAAGGATAGGCAGCGGCTCACCCGGTGTCAACGAAACGGCGAGCGATTGCCTTTGCCGCTGCACTGAGTCCATTTGACGGCGGGCAGGGTAGGCAGAGCCAGTGATTTGGCTAAAGATGATGGTCGTAGTGCAGGCTGCCAGCCTGCAACCAAAACCCACAATCACAAGGCTGGCAGCCTGTGCCACGACAATCACAGGCTGGCAGCCTGTGCCACGACAACGAATGTTTCATGTCAGACGCAAAGCCTCTTCCCCCCGTCAAGCCGTTGCCCCCCGCCCGCCCGCGGCGGATCGCACTGCCCGTGACGCTGTTTTGCCTGACGGTGTGCACCACCTTCTTCACGGGCGCCGCGTTGTTTGCCCCGCACTCGATTGTCGAGGCCTGTCTCAACACGCATGACTTTCAGCCGTTTCGCCGCACGATCATCTCGCATTGGCCGAACGGAGTCACGTACACGCTCGCGTTGTTGGGAATCTTGTTGGCCCATGAGATGGGTCACTTTGTGGCCACGCTGCTCTACCGCATTCCCGCGTCGCTGCCGTTCTTTCTACCCATGCCGTTCTTGCCCGGGACGCTCGGGGCAGTCATCGGAATGGACGGCCGTCGCGCCGACCGCATTCAGATCTTTGATATCGGCCTGGCCGGGCCGCTGGCCGGTCTGGTTGTCGCCGTGCCCGTGATGTGGGCGGGCGTGTGCCAACTGGATTACAGCAACCCAGCTCTCGGCGGATTTCAAATGGACGTGCCGCTCTTGGTGCGTTGGATGATGTCCTGGGCCGACAAGCAGTCGACGGACGTGTTTATCGGTCAGTTGCAAAACAACCCGTTGTTCCTCGCGGGCTGGGTCGGCTTTCTGATCACGGGGTTGAACATGATGCCCGTCAGCCAGTTGGACGGCGGACATGTCATTCATAGCCTGTTTGGCCAGCACGCGAGGTTGATCGCTCGAAGTTTCGTGTTGTTGGTCATCGCGTACATGGTGCTCAGCCAGCGGATCCAATGGATTGTCATGTTGGCGCTTGTGATGCTAATGGGCCCCATTCATCCGCCCACTCGCAACGATGATCTTGACATCGGCTGGTTCCGCCGGATCCTCGGCACCGTTTCTCTGGCGATCCCGGTGCTATGCTTTCCCCCGCGCGCGTTGTGGTGGCTGGGAGAATGAACGCCTCGGGCGGCCCACCGGGCAGCGAGCCCAACGCCGACGACGCCAACACGAATGCGCCCGTGACAACGGGTCCACCGGGCCTCACAAGGGTCGCCTGCGATGGAGGCCCGACCGGGCCACCGGGCCTCACAAGGGTCGCCTGCGATGGAGGCCCGACCGGTCGCCTCCTGGTGCTGTCGGCCGCGGTGTTGTGGAGCACCAGCGGGCTGTTCGCCGCGCTGTTGCCGTTTTCGGGCTTGGTGCTGGCGTTCTGGCGCGCGTTGTTCGCGGGCGGGCTGCTGTTGCCGCTGGTTCGCCAACCTCGCTGGTCATGGCGGTTGGCGCCGATGATGCTCGCCTTTGCCGCAATGAACTACACGTTTCTCACCGCCTTGGTGGAGGGCGACGCGACCTGCACGATTTGGCTGCAGCACACGGCGCCCGCCTGGGTGGTGGTGATGGGAGTGTTGTTTTTCGGTGAAACCCCGGGGCGCCGCGATTGGGCGATGCTGCCTTGGGCGCTGGCCGGCGTCGGCCTGATTCTGAGTTTCGAGCTGCGTGGCGAGTCGCCCCGCGCCGTGCTGTTCGGCTTGCTCTCGGGCGTGACGTATGCCTTCGTGGTGCTCTCCATTCGCCAGCTCCGCGAGTTCGACTCGCAATGGCTCGTGTCGCTCAATCTGTTGTTCACTGCGGCCGTGCTCTCACCGTTCGCGCTCGGGCAGGCGCGGCCGGCGGGATGGCAGTACCTTGGGCTCGCGATGTTCGGACTCTTGCAGATGGGCGCCCCCTACGTGTTGTTTGCACGCGGGCTCCGGCGGATCACCGGCCTGCAGGCATCGAGCATCGTGCTGATCGAGCCGCTGCTGGTTCCCGTTTGGGTCTACCTGGTTCGCGGCGACATTCCGCGCACCTGGACGCTGATCGGCGCGGGGCTGATCCTGATCGGACTCGTCCGCCAGACTCGCAGCGCAGCCGTTCAACCGGCCGCCAGCCGACGAAGCGGGAAGATCTCCACCTCCACGCCGGGTGAGTAGTGCACCAGCGGCGGCGGGCCTTCGCAAGGCAAGCCCGCCGCGCTAATCAGGTTGCCGTCCGCCTCCAGCAGCTCTGCGGCGTGAGCCGGATACGGCACGTGGTGAACTTGGCCGGAAAGCAGCTCGCCCCGTCGCTTCACGAAGAGCAGATATCGCTCCAGCAGAAAGAACTCGAGGCTGTCCGGCGCGACGGGCCCCAAGGGCTCGCCGGGACGGCAGCGCACCGTGGACGTCACGGCGCCACGCTGACATCGATATGTCAGCACATCGCCCTCCGCTTGAAATTGCATGTGGGCGTAGTAGTACGGCAACGACCACATCCAACGGGCGGCGAGCACGGCCAATCGAGAAGCTGCGTCCAACGAGAAGAAGTAAACGCCCGGGCGTCCCCGAGCGTGGACATACGTCCGCACGTTTGTCTCAAGGAAGCGAAAGGCGAGCGACTTTGGCCACCAGCGAAACGGCACCACGCCTTCCATCCGAAACGGCACCAGCCCGACATAGGCGGTGCCGTCATGCAGATCTAGCTCGAGTTCGTTGGGCACCAGCTGGCGGATCGCATCGACCGGCGCCGGCCAGTGCAGAAAGGTCAGCTGCTGCCAACGCTGCCAGCCGCAAAGCGGTGGGCTCGGGCGCAAGGTCGGCTGAATACGATCCACGACGCTCCTCTTCAAAGTGCGTTCCCCGAGCGATCCGCACTCAGTTGACGCCGGGGCGGCCGGACGGCTGACGGGCAATGCCAAGCGGCTGGCCGGGGCCGGGTTGTTGCCCGATCGGCGCCGGATTGACTCCGCCCGGTTGATCTTGACGCGCCACCGGCTGGCCGATGTTTTGATCCACGGCGGTCCAGCCCTTGGGAAGTTTGGGCGCGAAAAAGTCCTCTCGCCACGGCCCGCGAATCAGCGAGCCGATGTTGATCGGGTTCTCCTTCCGCTTGCTGAACGCGTAGGAAGTGCGGCCCGGATTCTGCGGCGTGTAGTTCACGTTGTAAACCACCAAGCTGATCGGCAAGTACATCTCGGTGTCGAGAATGATCCAGACCTTTTGGAAGCTGGCGGCGTCGGCCTGCAGTTTCGGGTAAGCCTCGATGTAGTAGCGGTCCTTCACGTTCTCGGGCGGCGGCAGCAGCCTCACCCAGTAGCGTTGCTTGATCTCATCGACCTTCGCGCCGAAGAGGAAAGGCAGTGGGCCTTGCGTCCGCAACGCTTCGCCGCGCATGTCGGCCGGCAGCTTGGTGGTAATCCGCTGCTTGGTGGCCGTGACCATCTCGATGATCGCCTCGCCATCGCAGACCCAATGATGCCCGCCCTCTTCCAGCACTTTGTACTTTTTGGTTGCGGCGTCATACACCTGAGATTTGGTGTCCTTGTACATCGCCTTGTCGGGCACCGCGTAACGGATGTCGCCCTCGCTGTACTCCAGCGGCAACTCCTTGCCCTGCGCGTCGGGCGGCAGAAACACGGGATCGTACTTCCAACGCGCGAAAGTGCATTCGTAGGTTTTGATCTTGCTGCTGCGCTGCGCCCAATAGGCGAGCACGCGGTCGACGGCCTGCTGGTGCTCGGGTGGCAGCGGCTCCCAAGCGGGCTTGAGAGCGGGGATGAAACCGTGCTGAACCTGCGGCTGCCCGATTTGATTTCCGGGCGCCTGCGTCGCCTGGCCCGGCTGCGTTGGCTGCCGCACCTGGCCCTGCTGCATGGGCCGTTGGCCGAAGCCTTGCTGCGGCGCGACGGGCTGGCCGGTTGTCCCGGGCCGAGCCTGCGGGCGTCCGGGCTGGCGAATGTCTTGAGCTTGGCTCGTGGCGACCCAAACTGTCAGGACCAGGACACTCCATCCCCGGATTGATTGCCGAAAGTTCATCACAACGCTTCCTTGCGTGAGTTGGTGATCGTGCGCGCAGGCCGTCGCGTGATGGCGCGGTGGCGGCGCAACGAGGGGCGAAGTCGTCCAGCGCCCTCGAACTCGCGGGAATTCTAACAGTGATGCCCGCCCCGCCCTAGACCGATTTCTCCTCCCCAACTCCCCAAACTTTTGCCAAACATCGGCCCAATATTCGCCCAATCTTTGCCGGACCGCCGACTTCCGCTTCCCGACATGCCCCCCGCGCAGAACTCCGCGGAGGCGGGTAGGATGACGTTTAAATCCAGGCAAGCCGGCGCCGCCCACGCTGGATGCAGACCCGCCCCACATCGCCCCACATCGCCCTCACGCCCGACGCTCATGAGCACCATCACGCCCGCGGACCTCAACATTGGCCCCTATCACCTATCCGGCGAATCGCTGGTGGGCGCCATTTCGCCTTCGATCGTGATCTTCGAGGAGCTGATGGAGGCGAACATCGACGAGATGATCCGCATTGCCGGGTCGCCGGAGCGGCTGCGCCCTCACTGCAAGACGCACAAGATGGCCGAAGTCGTTCGCAAGTTGATCGCGCGCGGGATCACGAAGCACAAGTGCGCCACGTTTGCCGAGGCGGAGATGTTGGCCCAGGCGGGCGCCAAGGACATTTTCCTGGCTTACACCATCGTCGGGCCGAATATCGAGCGGACGATCCGCTTTCGCCAGCAGTATCCCCACGTCGCGCTGTCGGTGGCCGCCGACCACCCCGCTCCCGTTACCCAGCTTGGCCAGGTCGCGGCAGCCGCGGGAGTAGAAATTGACGTGGTGCTCGACCTCGACTCGGGACAGCACCGCACCGGCGCCGCAGGCGAAGCGGCGGCCGAACTCTATCGGTTGATCGCCCAAACCAACGGATTGCGTCCCGCCGGGCTCCATCTCTACGACGGCCAGAACCACCAAACCGACCTCGAGGAGCGTCGCGCAGCCGTGAAGGAAGTTTGGCGCCAGGGCGTCTCGCTTCGCGATCAACTGGTTGCCGAGGGGCTCGACGTGCCGCGACTGGTCGCCGGAGGCTCCGGCTCCTTCCCGCTGTACGCCGAGTTGAACGACCCGGCATTGGAGCTCAGCCCCGGCACGGTGATCTTCTTCGACGAAGGCTATCGCAGCATGTTTCCCGACCTGAACTTTACGCCGGCGGCCCTGCTGCTGACTCGGGTCGTCAGCCGGCCGACCCCCAACCGCATCACGCTGGACTTGGGATACAAGGCGGTTGCGGGCGATCCGCCCGCCGGCCGGCGCGTCACTTTGCCGCAGCTGCCCGATGGCAAGGAGGTGCTGCACAACGAGGAGCATCTGGTCATTGAAACGGACCAAGCCGAGCAGTTTCAGCCGGGCGACTGCCTGCTGGCCATTCCTCGCCATATCTGCCCCTGCTCGGCACTGCATCGCTCGGTGTTCGTCGCGCGTGAGGGCCGGATTCGCGGCATCTGGACGGTTGCGGCGAGAGACCGGCAGTTGAGCATATAGAGGGCATTTCAAAAATCTTCCCTGGCGCAATCGAAGGCAGTTTTTCTGCTGGTTTTATCAACCCGGTTGCCGATCGGGAAGTTTTTGAAATGCTTTGTAGAGCGTTGAAAAACACCTGGTAGAACGCCATTGGGGACGCTGCGAGCAGACCGATCGCGCGTCGTGGAAGAAAAACGCGCCTTTGGAGCGGGGAACGCCGCAGCGCGACAGCAGCGGAGGCGATTTTGCCGTTGTTGACACACCGTCCCCCGGCCCATTAAACTTCCCCGTTTCAAGCACCCGCCACCCCACCTTCTCGGGCTTGAAGCGGACCTTCAGGGATGATCTTGACCCAAATAGGCCCAACGACCTTTCAACCTTCTTGCCAAGGTCCGTCACCGACAGCGCCTGCGCGTCGCGTCGGTCACAGCTTCATGGAAGAATCTCCCTTTGGATTCAACGAGCTTGCCGTAGCGCTCGTCCAAGCCCACGGTCACCAACACTGAGAAAATAACGAGGACAAGCTGGCCATGGAAAGCAACTTTGAACGACAACGAGGCGGCGCTTGCCGCGCGGCTCGCAAGCGAGCTGACATTAAACCGGGACCGATGCGCTGGCGAACCACGCTGCTGTCGGTCGTGGGCGCGCTGGCCGCTTTCGCCACAGCGCGGGCGCAAGACGGCGCGCCGGCCGAAATCGATACGTCCGTGATCACCGGCGCCTGGTGGATCGCGCCGATTGCCTCCGTCTTGGCGTTGATTTTTGCGGTCTACTTCTACAGGAAGATGGCCGAGGCGAACGAAGGCAACGAGCGAATGATCGAGATCGCCGGCCACGTCCGCGACGGCGCCATGGCCTACCTGCGACGCCAGTACATGGTTGTGACCGCCGTGTTCGTGGTGCTGCTGGTGATCCTGTTCGTCCTGGCGATGAACGGCATTCAAAACCCGTTCGTGCCGATCGCGTTCCTCACGGGCGGCTTCTTCTCGGGCCTCTGCGGCTACATCGGCATGCGGACCGCGACGGCCGCCTCGTCC